>JAFGRO010000076.1 GCA_016935095.1 Candidatus Woesearchaeota archaeon | reverse complement strand
GCTAAAGCGCAAGGTATCCTTTGTATGTAATGAGTATATTGCTAAAAACCAGATTAATATTAAGAAAATATTTACCTGAATGGTTAAAAAACAGTATTGGAGAAGCCAGAATTTTTATTAAGAGACACAATTATTTTGCCCATGGTACTAAGTATATCAGAAATTACAGCAGTTACGTCTTTAAAAAAAAGAATAGAAAAAAGGTATTAGGTATTTGGAACTTAAACTATGTTCCTTGGTCTATTGGAGACTTTCTTTCTTTTGTTCAAACACTAAATGTATTGAAATTAAAAAAAAAAGCAGAAGGAGTTGATATTTGTCTTATATGCGATGTTGAAAAAATAAAAAAAAATAAGAAATTTGCTAAAAAAAGCAATGTAACTATTGAAACATACGATTATTATATCATGAATTTGATTCCAATTGCTTATTTATCACCCTATTTATGCAACCTCTTTATTTATACAGATGAAAAAGAATATTTTTATCATTTAAACTTTATTGAAAAGAATACGCTTGTTTATCCTTCAATCAAAGAACAATTCTCTGAGAAATTATCTATGTTTAACATTGGTGCAACGCTTTTTGAAATTACTGATTTTTTCAAAAAAAATAATTATCTTCCTCAATTCAAAATACCTAAATATAACTTATTTTGGGCAAAAAAATTTTACAAAAAGTATTTAGGAGAAAAGATTCCTATTGTTGTAAATCTTCGACTAAATCCTTATATTTCAAAGAGAAATGCAAATATACGAGCTTGGAAAGGTTTCTTTAAATTATGTCAGAAAACACATCCTGGATTTACTTTTGTAATAATTGGAACAAGAGAGGAAATAAATTCAAAAATAGCAAAAATGAATAATGTAATTTATGCAAAAGAGAAGGGTTCTTCTTTTTTAGATGATTGTGCTTTAATTTCTACTTCTTTTCTTTTTATGGGTAGTGAAACAGGTATGTCAGAAATAATTCAATATACAACAAAACCATATTTGATGTTTAACAGACCTAAACGAACAGCAAAAATTATGGGTCTAAAAACTGGAGAAAACTTTAAATTTGCAACAAAATTACAGAAAGTATTTTATATAGATGATTTTATTGAAACTAAAATCTCAATTTATAATGAATTTAAAAAAATCATAAATAAACTTGATGAGAACAAATGGAAAAAAACAACATTTACTGATTCAAAAACAGTATATTCACATGTTGTAAGAACTGATTTAGAAAATAACATTGAAATATAACATAAAAAAGCATAAGAATAATGAAAAAATATAATTATATTAATAAAAGGAATTATTCCATATCCAAAATATATGGGTTAATCGAGCAATTAAAAAAATTAAATATTATTATTATCGGCGATGCAATAATCGACGAATATGTCTTTGTAACTCCAAAAGGCCGTGCAATAAAGGATCCAATTCTTTCTGTAGAGTTCAATAAAGAAGAAAGATATGCAGGAGGAATTCTTGCCATTGCTAATCACATAAGTTCTTATGTAAACAATATTACATTATTGACTTTAATAGGAAACCAGAAATCGAACATAAATTTCATTGAAGAATCACTAGCAAGTAATATTAAATTAATTACTTTCAAAAAAGAGAATTCACCAACAACCATCAAAAGGAGATATATTGATAGTTATAGAAATAACAAATTATTCAAAATTGAGTATATGAATGATAGGCCTATCCCAAAGAACTTAACTAACAAAATTATTGAATATTTAAGTACTGAACTTCCTAAATATGATTTGGTTATTGTCGGGGATTTTGGGCATGGTTTTATTAATAATGAAATAAGAGATATTCTGGAAGAAAAATCAAAATTCTTAAGTTTAAATGTCCAGTCAAACAGTGCAAACATGGGATACAACTATGTCAATCATTATAAAAAACCGGATTTCCTTTGTATGGGTGAACAGGAAATCAGATTGCCAGTAATGAGCAGATTTGAAGAGATGGAAGAAGTGATAATAGATTTTTATAATAAATTCAATTATCCAAAGTTTATGGTCACCCAGGGAAAAAACGGTTCAATATTTTTCAATAAAGGCGAATTGTTTAAGGCACCTGCTCTTGTAAACACAGTTATAGATACCGTAGGTGCTGGTGATGCCTTATTTGCTATTTCATCATTATTTGCTTATCTTAATGTTGAACCTGAATTACTCCTTTTCATAGCAAATTGTGCAGGAGGTATTAAAGCAAATATCATGGGGAATAAAGAACCCGTGACAAAAGATAAATTAATTAATTTTATAGAGGAGATTTACAATGGTCTGGAGCAATTATAAATCAAAAATAAAAAAAGCACTGGACATGTTTGAATTTGATGAGGAGATACTTACAATTCTAAAAGATTCCATAAAAAACAATCAAAAGATATTTGTTGCAGGGAACGGAGGCAGTGCTGCAATTGCATCTCATTATGTGTGTGATTTGTCAAAAGGAGCAAACAAAGACTGGTCCCAGAATTTCAACAGGTACAAGGCAATTTGCCTATCAAACAATGTTGGTTATTTGACTGCAATATCCAATGACAAACATTATAATGATGTTTTTAAACAGCAGCTTATTAATTTAGCTTCTAAAAATGACATTTTAATATTGATCTCTTCTTCAGGCAATAGTCCAAATGTAATTGAAGCATTGAAATTTGCAAAAGAAAAGGGAATGATTACAATTGGTGTTTGCGGCTTTGACGGCGGAAAATTAAAGGAACTGGCTGATTATACAGCACATATAAATCATGAATCATATGAAGTCTGCGAAGACATCCATTCAATCTTCGGGCATTTCCTTGCAGTATATTTACGAGAACAAAGCTAAATATTTTCTATTTCTGTTAAAAGTTCATCATATTCTTTATTGTTTACATCAATAAAAAAAGCATTTATATTTTTTGCAAATAATTTATCATCCTCACTATCTCCCAGCACTAATATTTGATCAAAATCCTGAATCTTTTTATTTAAATTTTTTAATGAATCATAAAACATTTCTGGATTTGGTTTTCTTTTTGTTTTTTGCTTTACATATTTCAAATTAAAATCAATCTTATCTTTATTCTTTTCATAAAACTCAAGATCAGCATCAGGACAGTACTGCCAATTTTCCATAAAGATACTCTGTTTTTTTAATAAAGAATCAATAAATCCATTTATCTCCTTAACTCTATTACAATCAAAATAACCTCTTACAACGCCACCCTGATTAGAAATAACAATAAAGATACATTTGTAATTTGACTGAATATATTTTAAAAAATCAACAACAGATTTATTCAATTTAATTTCTTCTTTCCAATTATTGTTTTTTCCAAGAAAATCAACCTTTTCAATTAAAGTACCATCCCTGTCAAGACAAACAAGTAATTCTTTCATTTTAAATATTTTATATAATTGATAATCTCTGAAGTTGATAATTTTTCATCATCAGTATATTTAATTTCTCCTCCAATCTCTTTAATCTTTCTTCTTTCTGCAGTAATTCCAGGTGTGGATTTAGTTTTATAATCAGGGCCTTTGATATAATAGTCCGGCTTAATTAATTCAATTAATTCTACTGCTGTTTTATACCTGCTTATAATAACATAATCAACACATTTTAACTGGGCAATGGAAAAAGCCCTTATAAAATCAGGATAAACCGGGCCAGTATATGTTTTTCTTTTATTTACAAATTCATCAGAAGTTACTCCTACTATAAGCACATTACAAAGCTTTTTTGCAGATCTTAAATGAGTCATATGCCCAGGATGTAATAAATCATAACCTCCAACACATAATCCACTCTTTTTATTTTGTTTTTTTAATTCAGAAATAATACTAAGCAGAGCTTCCTTGTTAAGGATTTTTTCAGATGAATAATTTTCTGCATTGTTTATTTGTATCATTGTTTACTACTAATAAAGGCATTTATTATGAATTTTAAATCTCTAATTTTAAACAGTCTTAATAAAAATATCATCAAAAAATATAAAAGACCACTTAGTCCAAGTGCTAATGCAACTTCCAGATAAAGTGGAAGTACAAGGGCCTTTTTAAGCAAGGAAATAGCAATTAAAAAGATAAAGCCTGCAAAAAATGTTTTTAACCATCGCAAAACCGGAAATCTGATGCCGATGAACTTGTTTAAATAGAATAATGAAACAAGAAACTGGGAAAACAAGCTCATGCTCAATGATATTCCAGCCCCAATTACTCCTAATCTTGGAATAAATAACAATGAAAAAATAAGATTGACAACTGCACTTATATAAGCACCTTTGCTAACTTCAAATGGTTTGCCTATGGCTGAAATTACAGCAAAATTAATCGAAGCAAAGCCTGTAAACAGCATACCAAATAATATAATCTTCATTGATATATCCGCTAAAGAGAATGTTGCTCCAAAAAAAGTAGCTGTATAACTCAGAAATTTATTACCAAAAATTATCCTGATTATTATGTTTGGGTAAGAGAAAAAAACAAATACAAATGGAACAATAAAGACAATAAGGTATGAATATATCAAGAAGAGTAAATCTCTAATCTTATTTTTTTTTAATTTTGCCCATTGCTCTGCTGCATAAGTCCTTAGTATCATACCAAAGGGCTTTACTATGAATAAAGATAGTACTGCAGTTGGATAAACTACGCTAAATATGCCTACATGAATCACTCCTGAAAATATTGTCAGCATATTTGTTATAAAATAGGATAGAATAATTCCAGCACCAGTCCCGACTAACAATTTAAGAGAATAATCAAAAAACATCTTTATTATATTCATATTTAAAATCATTTTATATTTTAAAAAATTGAAATTTTTTATAATAAAATAAACCATGATTATTAATACAAGCACCCTTGCAACAGAAAAAGCTATAGTCGGGGCTATTGCCCCTCTCATTATTTTAAACAATAAAAAAGTCATAATTAAAGTAAAAATAATATTAAATAACTCTGATAAAGCTTGGTATCTTGGCATATTTAAGCCAGTCAATGTCAGGGATATGACCTCGATAAAGCCCTCAATAAGAAAAAGTATACAGAATATTTTTATCATTAAAGAGGCAACAGGATTCTTAAACATTAAGACAGAGATTAAATCAGAACTAAAAAAAAGAACAGATACAATAACAAGGCCTACCAGAAATTGAACAGCAGCCACAAAAACAATTCCACCTTTAATTTTGCCATATTCTTTTTTAACATTGAATTCAGGTATATACCTTGATAATGTCTCGCTTAATCCCAAATCACGAAACATAACAAAAAAATTCATAAAGCCAAGAACTGCATAAAAAAGACCATATTCTTCAACAGTAAGATTTTTTGCATATAACCACCTTGTAATATACGCAAAAGGATATGTAAGTGAAATAATTATAAAAATAAAAAAAGACCTTTTGAGTATTGTTTTTGTGTCAGATGCCATTCTTAATAATAAAAAATAAAGAATAAGCAAAGATATTTTAAATTATGTGTTGTTTTGCAGTTATTTCCATTTTTTCCATCTATGCCCATATTCAAAGTCATGTTTTTGATCACTGCTAGCAAATTTCCATGCTGCCATATAATTAGTTATTGCAAGAACAAATTTGCCCTGTTCAGCATATTTCTGTGCTTTTTCATATGCTTTTTCTGCTTGTTTTAATCTGAATTCCTGTGAATTATTATTTCTCATATTATCAATCGCTGTTTTTGCTAATATATCATCCGCTTCAATTAAGGAGAGAATCACTGGAAGTGTATTTGTATCAATTCCGCAAAACTTCAGTTTTTTATTACCAAAATTCATTAATTGTTTAACTGCAGTCAATTCATTCATAAAAACAGTAACTCCTTTTTTAGGGTCAAGTGTGTAATTTGTTATCCAGTAATCACTGTCTAGACTTTTTTCAATTTGATTTTTGATTATTATAAGTTTTATTTTATCATTTTTTGTATTAGCCTCTATTTCCTCAACTAATTCCAATGCTTTTTCCTTATAATACATTGGATTATCACAGGCATCTCCTATATAATCACTATCTCTATCTTCTTGAGTGGGGTTAAAAACAAAAGGACAATTATCCTCATAATCATTTATCCCGTCATTATCCTCATCTGGAAGAACATATCCATAACCTTCATCAATTAAAACAATTGGCAAAATAATCTCATCAATAATATCATCTCCGTCTCTATCAATCATCATCTCAAAATAAGATTCTGAATTAACTTCTATGTAAGCTAAAGTCGACTCTGTAAAACTAACGTTCTCATAAACAAGAACAAGTCCTCCTCTCTCTGGATCATAGTAAAATAAGTCAAAGTTTACTAAACCCTCATTATTGCCCTCTAAGTAAATAGTGTAATTATCTTCTCCAAACAGGGTAAATGCTTCTGGTTCATTATCTGGTCCTGTGTAGAAATATAATCCTGGAATATCTTCATCCACACCTAATACTGTTTTTCCGACATGGTTATCCTCTGTATCATAAACATGAATGTCCGCAGGGCTTTTTAAAAAACCAGCAACAAATCTTGAAAACTTAGGATCAGTTGCAAAAGCAAAAGGATTTTTCCATCTGTCAATAACAAAATAGTATTTTAGATATTTTGGACCAACTGGACCTATTGAGCCCTTGAATTTTAAATAGTTTTCAGGATTCAATGAAGAAGATATCGTTTTAGGAATTTCTCCCCAGTGTCCTGAAAAATTAACCCAGATTAAAGATTCATCAATGTCTTTAATATCATATATAATTTCATTCTCTGATCCCAAATCGACTGAACTGCTGTGGAAAACTTTTCCCTCTTTTGATAGAGATTCAACCTCAAGCAAGTCATTTATGAATTTTATTTCATAAGTTAAATAACCCAACTCTAAAAAATCAAAATAACCAGCATGGCTTCCCTCACCAACCAATATGACCGGGTGAGTATTATCCACCAAATTAATTTCATATATATATTTCATATCCCACGTTAAAAAATGTAAAGTTGAAGACACTGTTTCAATTTCATTGTTCTCATTAAGAATAACCTGAACCATTTCCCAATCTCCTTCATGACGGTTATACCAGTTGTTAAAAGGATAAAATATGTAATACTGTAACGCAGTGTAATTATCCTTATTTTTGACTTGTCTGCCATAAACAGTAGAAGGATAGTTATTAAATAATGAAGGGTCTGGAAAATGGTATTTTTTAGTTATATCCACATCAGGCATATCCATAAAATAAGTTCCATCTTTTTCTTCTAATTCTTCAATTGTTGTAGGCATTGGATCTTTCCAATTATTATTAATTTCCCTTAAATCAGAATGATCCATTAAGCTGCTGATGTTTTTAGGAAAATATTTTTCTAAAGGATGAATATATAAGACAGGAGAGTATTTTTCCAGAAGCTCCTGTCCTTGGTCTGCTAGTATACTAAAGCTGATTATCCAGTCTTCAGTATTGTAATTTCCTGAACTATCATTACATTTAACAGAAACATCATATGTGTTACCATCAATTAATCCTGCATAAATGAAGTTGTGCTCTAAACCCCCACTAGTAATGAAATTAGTTCCTGTACCATAGGCAAAGCTCATATCACTTAAGCTATACTGGCATATTGCAGTCTCATCTGTAGTAAAGTTTAATTGTACTGTTGTTGTTCCAGAAACAAAAGAAGATCCATTAACAGAATCTGTATCTGTAATTATTGGCGGTTCTGTTTCAGAGGGTGTACACCAGCCTGTAGTTGAATAACAGATGTCATCTACAGTGGTATTTGTACTTACTTGATTCATCCAGACATGGAGTTGTTTTAATTCATCCATCGGAGGGTCATATCTATAAGGAAGACTAGTACCCAATAGGTTGTCATTAACATAAAAATCATAGTCGTTGTCATCCAACGATATGTTTACTTTAACATAATATATTTGATTTGGATAATAACAATTTGAACACAAAACATGAGCTGTAGTAACATCATGGTAAGCTATTTGGTTTGAGTCAGACCATCCCTTTGTCCAAAAGTGTATACTTGCTCCTTCACATTCAGCACTCTCTATACTGCCTGTTTTCTTATTAAATGAAAATGCAATATAATGTGGATCTGTATTTGGTCTCATTTGAAAAGAAAAATATACATTTCCATTTGTTACTGGTGTAATATTTAAAATGGCCTGAATAGTATTATTATGAGGATTTGTAGTGGAAAATTCAATAGATTTGCTGTCATTGATGGAATCATCATTAATAACTCTGTTTAAAACACTCCAAATAGAGGTGGATTCCCAACAATTCAAATTATCCGGATTCCCGTCTTCAAAATCTAAATATTCTCCTTCCTGAAGGACACAATCAACAAGCGGAGATGCTGACACTAAACTTATCAATACCAGCCAAAAAATTAAATAGATTATTTTTTTCATTTAAATTCACCCCCTTTTCAGATTAATTTTTCTATAATAATCCCTTAACCATATATAAATCCTTTGTTTTTTTCACCTGAAAAGAAAAACCAGGATAAATTTTAATAGAAATCAGGATAAACTTTTGGAAAACAGAGTTATAATTTAACTTGAAAATAAATAATTTAGAAAAAAGAAATAAAAATTACTCTTCCTCGGGGTTATAAGAGGGAATGGCTGCCTTGCTAATAATCATAATATCTCCCATGCTCTTTACAAGCTGATGCGGCACAATAACGCCCTTGGCACTGCCAAGAACCGAGCTTAAAAATGAATTCCTTGTTGATTTTACTCTCCATCCGAAAATCTTGTTTGTAGTAACAATTGCCTCTTCAATATCACCGAAATAATCTCCAGTATCAGTAAATACCTTCATGTCATATGTTTCAGCAATCCTTTTCATTTTTATCATTTGTATCCCTCCTAAAGTGACATGTCAAAAAAGAAATTCTTTTTTGAGCACACCAGAATCCGCTATTCAATAGAATAGTGGTATTCTCAGTGTATAAATAAATATTATCCTTATACAATACCTATAAGTTTAAATATTTTACTTTTTCAAAAAGAAGATTTTAATAATATTGGTAAATTTGTGAAACTTATGCTACAATATAATAACCTGATGATAATCGGCACTTCCCATATAGCAAAACAAAGCATAGAAGAAGTAAAAAATTCAATTGATGCTTTTAAGCCAGACATCATTGCAATTGAACTAGATGCCAAAAGAGCATATGCCTTATTAAATAAGAATCAGAAAGTCAATAAAAAATATTTAATTAAAAGAATCGGGTTAACTGGATTTTTATTTGCAGTCCTCGGAGAATATGCTGAAAAAAAATTAGGTGAGATAGTTAATATCGAGCCTGGCGAAGAAATGTTAACAGCTCTGAAATTATCAAAAAAGAATAATATAAAGGTTGCATTGATTGACCAGGACATCGAGATAACTCTTAAAAGGCTTGCCAAAAAAATAACATGGAGAGAGAAATTCAATTTTATCATTGACTTAATTTCAGGGATATTATTTAAAAGAAATATTAAAAAGTTTGATTTAAACAAAGTTCCCCCTGAAGATATAATCAAAAACTTAATAAATTTCGTTAAAAAAAGATACCCTAATATTTACCTTGTTTTAGTTAAAGAGAGAAACGAGTATATGGCAAATAAATTAGCAGGGATTCTGAAAAACGAGCCTGATAAAAAAATATTGGCTGTTATCGGCGCAGGGCATTCTAAAGACATATGCGACCTATTAAAAGAAAAAGCTTAAATACTTTTATTTCTAATAGGATAATATGGCAAAATCTTATATGGAATACCACAGAAACTTTTTCTATAATTTTAAGAGATACGGAGTAAGGCTGTCTGGAAAAGAGATTAAAGGATCAATTATTACAATAATTATACTGGCTTTTGTGCTTTCATTCAGGGAGTGGGGTGATAAAACTTTTAATTTTTCAACTGGCATAATGAATTATGCAATCGCAATTGTGCTGGTTGCTGTAGCCCTGTTTTTCAATCAGTTAGGACAGAGAATCATTGCTGTTTATTATGGATATGATCCTGTGTATGAGGCATCTATACTGGGACTGATGATATCGCTGGTCATCTGCTTTGCATCCAGGGGATTATTTGTTGTAATAATGCCCGGTTATGTTGTGATTCACATGTTGGCTGCTTCCCGCTTAGGAGAATTTCGTTATTACACAAATTTATGGGAATGGGCAAAATCTTTGTTTGGAGCTCCATTAGCAAATTTCCTGGTTGCGTGTATTTTAAGTTTTTTTGCCAAAGACAATTTCATTATCACAAAATTAATGACCATAAACATTTACTTTGCCATTTATTCTTTAGTGCCTCTGCCGAACAATCCGGGAATGTATATGTTCTGGTACCACAAGTATTTCTGGGGATTTGCAGTAGGTTTTATTTTAGGGGGAATTGCCCTGTTATTAATTACATCACCTTTAATTGCATTGATCGGCTCTCTGATAACAGGCACAATAGCCCTGTATGTTTATTTTGTTGTATTAGATAAAAAACTTGGATAAGAATGGATTCCATTGTAAAGAGAATTTCTGAGGATGTCTGGAAATTAAGATCAAACGGCAATATCTATTTTATTAATAATGAAAAAAGGATAATTATTGACACAAGTGACAGAGCTAACAGGCATCTAGTAAAACAATTTTTATCAAAGGTAATTGAGTTTAATAAAGTAGAAATTGTTATTTTTACACATCTCCATTATGACCATATAGGGAATTTTGACTTGTTTAAAAATGCTGAATTTTTTGCCTCAGAACAGGCAATTGAAGATTTCAAAAGAGACCCTGTAAACACTGTTTTAAAAGAAGACATTGCTGAAAAATTTAAAGCAATTAAATTAAACCCTATTCCTAAACAGGTTCATAATCTTGAAATAATCCATACTCCTGGCCACACAAAGGGAAGTATTTGCTTGTGGTATGAAAAGGAAAAGATTCTTTTTTCAGGAGACACCCTTTTTTTTAATAAAAACATAGGCAGGGTGGATTTACCAACTTCTATACCTGAAAAAATGCAGGAATCCATGATTAAATTAATCAATTATAATTATAAGATACTCTGTCCAGGGCATGACTATTAACTTAACCTGTTTCTACTTCGATTCCACCTATCCATTTAGCTATTAGATTATACAATAATGCTGTTAATATTCCTCCGATAAAACCCATTATCCCGTAGATAATCGGCATTGTAATAATGGCTCCAATACCAAATATAAAGCTAAAAATGCCTGGATAAAGAGATTTTGAAAATGCAGAAAAAACAATTGCAATTCCAGAATATACCAGCCCAATAAATATTCCTAAAATAGCATACAAAATACCTAATACTTTTCCTGCTGACAAAACACCTATTTTTTTTATCTTTTTCATTTTAATTCCCTCTTTATATTTATGTTCTCTAAACTTGATTTTCTAAATTTATATATTTATCTAAAAAAATAGTTTTTTAATTGAGTCTTGATTTCTTTTTTCTATGATTAAGAACTTTACTCCGCGCCTATATCAGCAGACAATTCTTGCAACGTGCGTTGAAAAAAACACATTGGTTGTATTGCCGACAGGCCTTGGAAAAACAAATGTTTTCTTAATGCTCGCTGCACAAAGATTAAAGCTTTATCCTGAATCAAAAATATTGTTTTTGGGTCCTACAAGACCCTTAATTAACCAGTATTATGAGACTTTCAGAAAGTATTTTGAAATAGATGAGGCTAAATTAGCTGTTTTCACAGGATTTGTAAAACCTGAAAAAAGAGCTGAACTGTCAACAAAAGCAAAAATAATTTTTTCCACTCCCCAGGGTCTTGAAAATGATATTATAACAAAGAGAATAAACCTGGAGGAGTTTTCTCTTCTTGGTTTTGATGAGGCACACCGCGCTACAGGGAATTATTCATATGTATGGCTCGCTAAACAATATAAACAACATTCAAAATATCCAAGAGTGATTGCATTGACAGCTTCTCCTGGGAGCGACTTAGAAAAGATAAAAGAAGTTTGCAATAACCTGTTTATAGAGGAAGTTGAAGTAAGAACTGAAGAAGATCCTGATGTTAAGCCATATATCCACGAAACAAAGATAAACTGGATTTACCTGGAGCTGCCAAAAATCTTTCTTGAAATTAAAAAATTCCTGGAAGATTGCTATAAATCAAAATTACATGAAATCAGAGGTCTAGGCATTGTTGACATAAGGATTGAAAATTATTCAAAAAGAGATTTATTGGCCTTGCAGTCTGAATTACATGCAAGAATTGTGCAAGGAGAAAAAGATATTGAATTATTTAAGAGTGTTTCATTATTAGCTGAGGCAATGAAAGTCCAGCATGCGCTTGAACTGCTTGAAACACAATCAATAAGCTCATTAAATGAATATCTGGAAGAGCTAGTCGCAAAAGCAAGGTCTACTAGAGTAAAAGCAGTAAAAAATCTTACCAGAGATTTAAACTTCAGGTCTGCTTTAATAAAAGCCAGAACACTCAAGGAATTGAAAATTGAGCATCCCAAGTTAAATGAATTAAAGAATATTGTAAAAAAAGAAATTACTGCCAATCCAAAAGCTAAAATTATTGTGTTTTCTCAATACAGAGATTCAATTGTAAAAATAGTTTCTGAATTAAATAAGCTGGAAAATGTGAAAGCAAAGATGTTTGTCGGCCAGGCAAAAAAGAAAAATTCTGGACTAACACAAAAAAAACAGATTGAACTTTTAAAAGAATTTGAAAACGGTGAATTCAATGTAATCTGCATGACGTCAGTAGGTGAGGAGGGATTAGATATTCCTTCTGTAAATTCAGTAATATTTTATGAACCTATACCCAGCGCAATCCGCACAATCCAGAGAAAAGGACGTACAGGAAGGCATGAAAAAGGAAAAATAATTGTTCTGATAGCAAAAAAAACCAGAGACGAACCATACCGCTGGTCTGCATTCCATAAAGAAAAAAGGATGTATAAAATTCTTGATGAATTAAAAAAAGGGTTTGAGATTAAAAAGACTAAAAAAATATCTGACTTTGTCAAGCCGGAGCAGGAAGTCATAGTGTATGCAGATTACAGGGAAAAAGGCTCTGGAATTATAAAGAATTTAATCGAATCAGGTGTTAAGATAAACCTCCAGAAATTAGACATTGGAGATTACCTGCTAAGTTCAAGAGTAGTTGCAGAGCATAAAACAGTCCAGGATTTTGTTGATTCAATTATTGATAAGAGATTATTGACCCAGATAAGAGACCTGATAAAATATGAGTGCCCCTTATTAATAATCGAAGGTAAGGAGGATATCTACACTCAAAGAAATCTTCATCCTAATGTAATTCAGGGAATGATTGCAACTATTGCCATTGATTATAAAATCTCTATAATATACACTAAAAATTCTGAAGAAACAGCACAATTACTACATATTATTGCAAAAAAAGAACAAATAGAGAAAGATACTTCTTTTACTTTGCATAGTGTTAAGCCATTGACATTAAAAGAACAACAGGAGTATATAATTTCTGCACTGCCCGGTGTAGGCGGTGTGCTTGCAAAGCCATTGTTAGATGAATTTAAATCCGTCAAAAACATAATAAATGCATCCGAAGAAGATTTGAAAAAAATAAAGCTAATCGGAGACAAAAAAGCCAACAAGATAAAGGAAGTTGTTGAAAGCCTGTACAAATAAATTTTTCCAAAATCTTTATAAATTACTGGTCTTTTCCCTGCACTAAATAGCCCGAGTTCAGATTATTGAGCGAATTGAGGGCCAAGATTGAATTCTAGGCTATTTTATAATAAAGGTCTAAATAATGGAAGAACAAGAACAGAAATCCCAGAGAGAGTTCAGGCATATTATCAGAATTGCAAATACAGACTTGGACGGAAACAAACAAGTATGTTGTGCACTGACAAAAATAAAGGGAATAGGTGTTATTTATTCCAATATGATCTGTAATTTAACAGATATAGAGAAAAACCTAAAAGTAGGAAAATTAAATAACGAACAAATCGCAAAAATAAAAGACATTATTGAAAATCCTGACAAGTATAAAGTTCCAGAATGGATGATGAACAGAAGAAAAGATTTCTATGATGCTAATAATAAACATATTCTTGACGCTGAATTAAGGTTCACAAATGAAAATGATATTAAAAGACTGAAAAAGATCAGATCCTACAGGGGATTTAGACATGCTTATGGTCTTCCTGTTCGCGGTCAAAGAACAAAGTCAAATTTCAGAAAAAATAAAGGTAAAGCTATTGGTGTCAAGAAAAGAAAAGGCGCCAAGGCCGGAAGAGTTTAAAAATGGGACAAAAAAAATTTTCAAATAAAATTTTTAAGCCCCTGTTTTTTACGAGGTAAAAAATGGGAGACCCGAAAAAACTGAGGAAAAAGTATTCAAAGCCTAATCATCCCTGGCAAAAATTACGTATAGATGAAGAAAAAATCCTGACTAGGGAATATGGCCTGAAAAATAAAAAAGAACTCTGGAAGATGGTTTCCAGATTAAAAGCATACAAGCAAAGAGTTAAAAAATTAATCCAAAGAAAAGACAAACAGGCTGAAATTGAAAAAGAGCAATTAATGAAAAAAGTACAGTCATTGAATCTAGTTAAAACAGATGCAAAGATTGAAGATATCCTTGGAATAAGCGTAAGAGAAATCAGTGAGAGGAGATTACAAACAAGGGTTTATAAAAAAGGGTTCGCAAAAACAATTAAACAGGCTCGGCAATATGTAACTCATGAGCATGTTCTTGTTGGAGATAAGATGATAAACTCCCCAAGTTACCTTGTGTCTTTAGAAGAGGAATCCTCAATTAAAGTTACTGGGCATCTATTTAACATTCCAGAAACTCCTGAAAAAAAAACACCTGAGGCAGATAAATAATGAAACATACTATTCAAAGAATCATTTGGGGAATCTGTCATATTTACTCATCCTATAATAACACAATAATTCACATTACTGATATTACCGGCGCGCAGACAATTGCTATTTCATCTGGAGGGCAAATTGTTAAAGCTGACCGCCTGGAAAGTTCTCCAACAGCTGCAATGGCTGCTGCCAAAAAAGTCGCTGAAATAGCTATTGAAAAAGGTATCCGGGGAATTCACGTAAAAATAAAAGCGCCAGGAGGACAAAATGGTCCGAATAACCCCGGTCCGGGGGCTCAGGCAGCTGTGCGCGCACTCTCAAGAATGGGCCTTAAAATAGGAATAATTGAAGATGTTACACCTCTCCCACATGACGGCTGTAGAAAAAAGGGCGGCAGAAGAGGTAGAAGGGTATAGGTGTTGTTTATGAAATTCAAAATTTTAGAAAAATCCAAAGACAAAATCTCATTTTTGTTAGAAGACACATCTTCAGCATATAGCAATACTCTAAGAAGGGTTATGTTAATCAATGTTCCTACAATGGCAATTGAGGATGTAGAATTCAGAAAAAACAGCTCTGCACTTTATGATGAGATTATAGCACACAGGCTTGGTTTAGTAACCTTGACCACTGATTTAAAGTCATATAACCTTATCTCTGAATGCAAATGCAAAGGAGAAGGTTGTGCAAGATGCAGTCTAAAGCTTACTCTAAAGGCAAATGGACCTAAAACAGTCTATGCCTCTGATATAAAATCAACTGATCCAAAGGTTAAGCCTGTTTATCCTAAAACAATTATTGTTAAATTATTAAAAGACCAGGAGCTTGAATTAGAAGCCACAGCCATTTTAGGTACAGGAAAAGAACATTCAAAATGGGCACCAGGTCATATTTTTTATAAATTAAAACCAGAAATCAATATTGACAATAAAAAATTAAATAATCCTGAAGCTGTCCTGGTTTCCTGCCCTGTAGATGTCTTTGAGATGAAAAACAAGAAACTGTCTGTCAATGAAAAAAATTTAACTAAATGCCACTTGTGTGAAGCCTGTACAGATGTTTCAGATGCAATAACTCTTGCAAATAATGAACAGAATTATATATTTTATTTGGAATCATGGGGCCAATTATCCCCTAAAAAAATAATATTAACCGCCATTGATATTTTCAATACTAGACTCAGTGAATTTGAAAAATCAATTTAACTCGGACCTTTTGCTTAATTAAGCGGGGGTGCCGGAGAATTCATTAATAAAATGAATACGGAATGGTCAAACGGGCATGGTTGAGGTCCATGTGGCTTAGTGCCTGCGCGTGTTCAAATCACGTCCCCCGCATTATAATAAAAGATTATATAAAAAAATGAAATCAAATATGCATTTAAATTCATTGATAACAGATCTCAAGACTGTTTCAATTAAACAGGATGTTAAAATATGGAAGAGGATTGCTCTTGATTTAGAAAAACCTACCAAAAAAAGAAGAATAGTAAATTTATCAAAAATAGACAGATTTAGCAAAGATAATGAAACCATTGTTGTTCCGGGAAAGGTTCTCGGCATGGGTGATTTAAATAAAAAAATTACTATTGCAGCATACAGTTTTTCAGGTTCAGCTAAAGAAAAAATCCTCTCTAAAGGATCAAAAGCAATAACAATACTAGATCTAATAAAAAATAATCCAAAAGGTTCAAAAGTTAAGATTATAGGTTAAAAATGATAATTATAGATGCTTCGGATTCATTATTAGGAAGGCTTGCCAGTTATGCCGCTAAAAAAGCAATGCTGGGAGAAACAGTAAGGATTGTCAATAGTGAAAAAGCTTATGTCTCCGGAAAAAGAAGGGATATTCTTGCTAAATACAGGAAAAAACAAGAGCGAGGTACACACACCACCGGTCCTTTTTTCCCAAAATACCCTGACAAAATTATAAAAAGGACAATCAGAGGAATGTTGCCTTATAAAAAGCCAAGAGGCAGAGAGGCTTTTAAAAAAATCAGGTGTTATATAGGCATTCCTGAAGAATTAAAAAACCAAAAAGCCATAACAATTAAAGAAGGTACTATTTCAAAATTACCAACTCTTAAATATCTTGATTTAAAAACACTGTCAAAAAGCATGGGTGCTAAACTTGAGTAAACAAAAAATAATTCACAAAGCTGGAAAAAGAAAAACAGCTATTGCAAAAGCAACCTTAAAAAAAGGTTCAGGAAAGATTAGGATAAACCACAAATTATTGGAATTGCACCAGCCCGAGATGTACAGATTAAAAATACAGGAGCCGTTAATCCTTGCAGATAAGATTGCAGATGAAGTTGACATTAATGTAATTGTCAAAGGCGGAGGAGCAATGTCACAGGCAGAATCTGCCAGATTAGCTATTGGAAGGTGCTTAGCAGAGTATTCCCCAAAATTAAAATCTGTTCTATTAGAGTATGACAGGCAGCTTCTTGTTGCAGATGTGCGCTATAAAGAAACACATAAGCCGAACACACATGGTCATGCACGTTCTAAGAAACAGAAGAGCTACCGATGATTGGTCAATATTGATGAATTTTCTATAATTTGTTCAATTTTTTGAAATAATTGACTAAAAAAATAAATAACTTAACCACTTTCAGTTTCTCTCCTAACTCTCTCACTATATCCCTTCAACCCGAATATCAAATCAAATTTCTTCCCATATTCCAAGGCAAGCGCTGCCCTTATTAACCCAACCGGAGAAAAAAATCTTAATTCGACTTTTTTTTCTTTTTCCTTGTGATAAAGCTCATATTTTTTAAGCTCTGAATTATATTTTTCCAGCAGTGCTTTTATTTTATTTATTGATTTAATATTAATCTTTTTTATTTCATTGCTCAGTTTATAAAATGCTCTTTCTGTTACTTTATTCCATTCCTGCTTATACCATGAAAAATAGGTTTGGGAAAATTTGAACAGATTCAGACCTGTAATTGTCTCTTTATCTCCCGCTAGTCTTTTTGTGATGAGCTTTGAAAAGCCTTTGTGGATATCTTCAAATGTTGAGTCCGCCACTTCAAACATCCCTGCCAAAGAGAAAATCTTTCTAAGCAGATCTTCATTTCTCTCTTCTTTTGTAGTCTTATAATTCAGGTAATGCTCAATTTCAGCCCAAGCTTCCTGTAGTATCGTCCTTATCTGAATCTCGCAAACCAAATCTTTAAGCTCTGAATATTCTATTAAATTTAGTCGTTTTCTAGGGCTTTTTACCAGCATATGCAAAGACAAATAACCGAACTGGTCAAATTTTTTTGTGGTTTTTTTGTCGCTTATCTCAATAACTTCGAATTCTTCATTAATTATTTTTTTTATCTGTTCTATTTGCGAAAGAAACAAACACATTATCCTGCATCCTGCCAGGTCCGTACATTGTAAAAACGGATCTTTATATCTCTTTCTTTCAACCTTTTCAAGAAAACTTGAATAATCTTTCACTCTTTTTTTCATTGAATGTATTCTTATGTTGTTTCTTTCCAGAGAGGAATTCAATATTAGATAGACTAAATCCGTAAGTCTCTCATATTTGGGTTTTCTCAATTCATATAGTTTCCTGAGTTCAACACTATCAACAATTACCTCTCCCAGGCTTGTTTTTTCAGTCATGAATACTAGAAGGGAATATTAATTCTTATTTGTTTCTTTTTTTACTTTGTTTATTCAGTTCCCTGACTTCTTTATTCAGGTCTCTGATTATTCTTTTTTCCAGGTTAGGGTTATCTAGGACAAAATAGTTCATATACATCAAAATTGTACTCATAACTGCCACAATAAAAAGAACTGTCAATAAAATAATTATAAATGGTTTAGCTACTGAATCCTTTTCTTTAAAGAACTCATCTATATTTACTATAACAGAGGATATTCCATTATTTTTAATGGTGGATCTCACCAAAAAAATAAGAAATATACTAATTAAAAAGATTAATAAATAAAGGATTACCAGAGTTATTCTCTTTAACTTAGCAATAAATAATCACCTCTTTAAATTTATTAAGGGTTCATAATTTAAAAATTTTTTTAAATAATCACAATTTTCCTTATTTAAATGAAACTATCTAAAACTCAAGTAGCTATAATTCTCTCAGGAGTATATATTTTCCTGCAGATGACAGCTGATATTGCTGCAAGCAAAGTCATAAATATATTTGGATTTATAATGGATGCAGGAATTATCTATGCATTAACATTTACCTGGCGTGATTTGATTCATAAGCAGCTGGGAAAAAAAGCTGCACAGACTGCAATTATTCTTGCAGGGATTATAAACATTATAATGGCCTTATACTTCATCTTTGTAATAAAGCTGCCTCCGGAAACAGAATGGGCCTCTGCAGGCGGTCAATCTGCATGGGAATTTATTTTTGGCTTGGTGCCAAGAATTGTAATAGCCTCTATTATTGCGGAAGTTGCTTCTGAATTGATTGATACAGAAGTTTATCAATGGTGGACCAATGGAATAGGAAAGAAAAAGCCCCAGTGGATGAGAGTATTTATCTCTAATGCCATATCAATTCCTGTTGACAGCCTTATTTTTCCTGTAATTGCATTTGGCGGTTTATTGAGTTTTCAGGTTCTTTTTATAATGTTTTTGAGCAATATACTAGTAAAAGCCATTGTTACTCTGTTGACATTCTGGATGATTTATTTAGTGCCTGGAAAACCATTGTATTCTAAAGATTAGAGCCATTTGTTTTTTAATTCCGTGAACTTGTCTTTTTTTATTGATTCCCTGATTTTTTCCATCAATCTCAGGATAAACCTCAAATTATGTATGCTTCCTAGCCTATGATATAACAGTTCATTATTTGCAAATAGATGCCTTAAATAAGCTCTTGAAAAATTCTTACATGTATAACAATCACATGTTTTATCTATTGGCTTTGCAGATGTCCTGTTTGCAGAGTTTTTTATATTTATCCTGAATTTGTTTTGTCTGGAGCCTTTTTCTGTCGGAGAAACAAATAAATAACCGGATCTTGCCAATCTTGTAGGAGAGACACAATCAAACATGTCTATTCCTCTTTCCACGCATTCAAACAAGTCTTCAATTGCTCCAATGCCAAGAAGATGCCTTGGTTTTTCCTCAGGTAAATTAGGTATGCACCATTCAAGAATATCATGCATGTCTTTTTTTGAGTTTCCAAGAGAGCCGCCTATTGCATAGCCTGGAAAATCTAATGAAGAGATGAATTTTGAGCTTTTTTTTCTTAAATCCTCAAAAGCACCGCCCTGAATTATGCCCAATAATCTTTGCTTTGTTTTATGCGCTTTAATACATTGCTCTGCCCATCTGTGGGTTCTTTCAAGGGCTTTTTCAGTATATTCATGGTCATGCAAAGGAGACGTGCACTCATCAAATGCAAGGATAATATCTGCTCCAAGGTCTTCCTGTATCCTAATTGAGGTTTCAGGTGTCAGTCTGTGTTTTTTCCCGTCAATCGGAGATTTAAATGAAACTCCGTTTTCATCAATTTTTGCATATTTTTCCTGTTTTTCTGCTGTCTTATTTTTAAAAACAGATTCAGCCGGAAAAATATTTCCAAGCTTACCTACATTGTGCTCCATTCCAAATCCAAGGCTGAATACCTGAAAACCACCGGAATCCGTTATCATAGGCCCTTTCCAACTCATAAATTCCCTCATGCTTCCGAATTTCTCTTTGATTAGTTTTTCTCCAGGAGAAAGCGTTAGATGATAAGTATTTGCAAGAACAATCTGAGTTTTGATTTTCTTTAGATCCTCGGGATCAAGTGCTTTTACAGTTGCTTTTGTGCCTACAACCATAAAAACAGGTGTCTCTATGCTACCGTGCGGTGTCTCCAGAATACCTGTCCGTGCTCTTGAACCATTGTTTTTATGTGTGATTTTAAAAAACATGTTTAGACTTAGAAATTTAAAAAGATTTATAAATAAATCTTATTTTCAGCAGAACACGATGATTATTCCTGTGAGGTGCTGGAGCTGCGGAAAGCCAATTGCCCATTTATGGGAAGATTTCTTAATTAAAACCGAGAATAAAAAAAAGAATATACAAAAAGCTCTGGATGAACTTGGTTTAGAAAGATACTGCTGCAGGACAGCCTTCCTCGGCCATGTGGATTTACTGGATGAGGCTGCCATGTTTAAGAAGTTCTAATCAAAGGAATAGATTTAAATATAAATTCACCCTACTTTCTCAAATCATGAACTTACAGCCAAATTTATTGCTGATTCTGCTCATATGAGCTGGTTCATTGTTCTTTTCTTAACAAATTTTATAAAACTTAATAAAATACTAATTCAAAAGGTGAATAAAACATGGTCAGCTGGAAAAAATTACAAAATAAATGGAACAACCGCTGGGAAAAAGAAAAAATATTTGAAGCTAATCCTAAAAAAGGCAAAGATAAATTTTTCGGAACGTTCCCTTATCCTTATATTAACCTTTACCCCCATATAGGTCATTTCTATTCCCTAATGAGATTAGAGGCTCTTGTAAGATATAAAAGAATGAAAGGTTATAATGTTCTTTATCCTCAGGCATGGCACGCTACCGGCTCACCTATTGTAAATGCCGCTCTCCGCGTTAAAGAAAAAGAAGAAAAACAGCTGAAAACATTAAGGAGTATGGGCTTTTCAGATGAAGAAATTAAAAAATTTGAAGATCCTAAACAATGGATCAAGGTTTTTTCAAAAGGATGGGAAGAGGATTTAAAAGAACTTGGCTGCTCAATTGACTGGAGGCGTAATTTTCATACAACTTCTTTAAATCCGCATTACAATAAATTCATTGAGTGGCAGTTCCGCAACCTGAAAAAAAAAGGCTATGTAATTAAAGGAAAAAAGCCTGTTGTCTGGTGTGAGAAATGCAATTCTGCAATAGGAGATCATGCCAGAGTTGCTGGAGAGGGTGAAACCCCGCAAGAATATACTTTGCTTAAATTCAGATTTGGAGATTCCTATATAATCTGTGCCTCTTTAAGGCCTGAAACCATCTATGGTCAGACCAATATATGGGTTGATCCTGAAGCTATATATATCAAAATCAAAGTAAATGACAAAGAAAACTGGATCTGCAGCAGGGAATGCACTGAAAAATTGAAATTGCAGGATAAAAAAGTTGAATATTTAGGTGAGATTCCTGCTAAAGAAATGATTGGAAAATATGCTCTTGCTCCAGGTATTGACAAAGAGATTATTGTCCTTCCAAGTTATTTTTGCGACCCGAACATCGGCACAGGCATTGTAACAAGTGTTCCAAGCGATGCTCCCGATGATTATATCGGGTTAAGGGATCTTCAGGAAAGCCAGGAAGAATGTGAAAAATTCGGCCTGAACTGGGAAGATATTAAAAAAATAGAAGTCATCCCGATTATAAAAACAAAGGAATGGGGAGATACAGCTGCAGTTAAGATTGTTGAAGACTGGAAAATTAAAAATCAAAGAGAGCGTGAAAAACTGGAAGATGCACGTAAAATAATCTATAAAGCAGGTTACCACACCGGAAAACTAAATGAAAACTGCGGTCCTTATGCAGGGATGCCTGTTGAATTCGGCAAGGAAAAAATGAAGAAATCTTTATTAAAACAAGGCAAAGCAGACTTAATGTATGAGCCTACCGGAAAAGTTATTTGTAGATGTCTCTCGGAAGCTAAAATAAAGATAGTTTCAGACCAATGGTTCCTGGCTTATGGAAACAAAGATTGGAAAAAGCAAGCTCACGAATGTCTTGATTCAATGAAATTATTTCCTGAAAAAGTCAGAGCACAGTTTAATTATGTTATTGACTGGCTGAATGACTGGGCATGTACACATGAATCTGAAACAGAATTAGGAACACCGTTGCCATGGGACAAGAAATGGGTGATTGAATCTTTATCAGACAGCACAATATACATGGCATATTATACTATTGCGCATAAAATAAAAGAAATTCCAATTGAGAAAATTGATGATAAGTTTTTTGATTATGTGTTTTTAGGAAAAGGAGATAAAAAAGATATTCCAGTAAACTCTAAATTACTTGATGAGCTCCATGAAGAGTTTAATTACTGGTATCCCATGGATTACAGGACTTCCGGCAAAGACCTTATACAGAACCACATGACTTTTTGCATATTTAACCATATTGCAATCTTTACTAAAAAGCATTGGCCTAAAGCATTTGGACTTAATGGCTGGGTTACTGTTGACTCCCAGAAAATGTCAAAAAGCCTCGGCAATGTTATTCCTGTAAGGAAAATGAGCCACGACTTCGGAAGCGATGCTTCCCGCTTTACAGTGCTTTCGGGAGGTGAAAGCCTGGATGACGCAAACTGGGATACTGAACTTGCAGTAGCAATGAAAGATAAGCTTAAAGGCATTTTAGATTTTGCTAAACAGAATTACAACAAGGGAATTTATGAAACACGCACAATAGATGAATGGATGCTTGCTCAGATTAATTTAATTGTAAAGGAAACAACTGAATGCTACGAAGAAATGCTTTTCAGAAGTGCTATCCAGAAAGCTTATTTTGACATTCAAAGGCTGGTAAAATGGTATTTAAGGAGAACTGCCGGCTCTCCTAATAAAGAAGTAATGAATAAATTGATTGAAACTCAGCTTCTGCTTTTATCGCCGATACTCCCCTTTATCTGCGAAGAAACTTGGGAAGCAATTGGAAAAAAAGGATTCATCAGCCTGGCAGAATGGCCGAAATACAATGAAAAAATCAACAATGAGATTATTATTTTAGAAAAAATCATTGAAACAACATTGAATGACATTCATTCTGTTCTAAAGATTACAGGAATAAAAAAGCCTAAAAAAATAACTTTGTTTATCTCGCAAGAATGGAAATATGATTTATATAATAAACTAAAGCCATTATTGGAGAAAACAAGGAACTTCTCAGATATCATAAAAGAAGTAATGAAAGATGAAAAGCTAAAAAAACAAGGTAAATCAGTTATGGGAATTATTCAGAGGATAATTAAAACAGGCAAAACAATTGAAGATTTTACTTCAGCCAATCAGGAATTCAAAGCAATGAATGAAGCCCGTGATTTCTTTGCAAAGGAATTTAATGCAGAATTTATTGTAGAAAAAGCGGAAAACTCAAAAGAAAACAAGGCAAATAGTGCAATGCCAAGCAAGCCTGCTATATTGGTTGAGTGAGTACTTTTTTCAAAGAAGACATTAATGATTTTAGCCAAAAGTTTTTATACGAAAAAATTACGTTTGTAATTTTTGGTATCAAAAATTGAGTATTTTCTTAAGATTTTTTTAAGAAAATACACAATTTTTTTATAGTTGTAATCATTCTATAATAGTATGGGGGACAGGATTGTTTTTTTAGGTAGTGGTGGGGACTCTATTGTCATAGGGAAACAATACAGGGGCTCAGGAGGGATAATTCTTCAGGTTGAGGATAACCAGTTTCATATTGATCCAGGACCAGGCTCATTGGTCATGGCCCGCATGTACGGGATAAATTTAAGGGAGAATACTGCTGTTTTTGTTTCTCATAACCATATCAATCATGCAGGAGGCGCAAATGAAGTTATAAGTGCGATGACTCATAACGGATTAGACAAAAAAGGTGTTCTTGTCGGCAATAATTCATCTATCAACGGCACATCTGAAAATGAGCCTTTTATACATAATTTCTATAAAAGATGCGTAGAAAGATATATTGCGCTGGATCCTGATTCTAAAGTCGGCATTAATCATATTGATATTAAGCTTACAGAAACAAAGCATTTAGATGAAAATGGGGTTGGTTTTAAATTCTTTGCACCAAAATTCACAATGGGATATACTTCTGACACAGAATTTACAAATGAGATTGCTGACCAATATAAAAACACAGATATATTAATATTGTGTGTAATCTCCCCAAGGAATACAAAACAAAAAGGCAGCCTGAATACAGACGATGCTATAAAATTCATTGAAAGAGCTAAACCAAAGCTTGCCATAATAACCCATTTTGGTATTAAGATGCTACAGGCAGATCCGATTTATGAAGCCAGGGAGATACAAAAACAATCTCAGGCCCAGGTAATTGCCGCAAAAGACGGTCTAGTCATTAACCCTGTTTCTTTTTCCTCATCTGTCAGGCAAAAGACTTTGAAAAATTACTAGAAAATTATTTAAATCCTCTTATTTTAAGTTTGAAGAATGAAAAAGAGAGTTCTTTCTATGGATATCGGCGGCACTAATTGCAGAATTGCCCTGGTTGAAAATAATAAGATAATAAAAAAAGAGATATATGCAACAAAAGAAATAAAAGATTTATTCAGATTAATTAATGAATTTCTTAAAAAAAACAAAAAAGACGATATTAAAAAAGCATGTATCGGGTTTGCAGGACCTGTGATTGAAGGTAAAGCAAAGCTGACTAATGCAGACCTTACAATAAACAGGAAATTACTTGAAAAAAAACTTAATATAAAGATTTTTTTGATAAATGATTTCCATGCTATTGCACAGGGCATTAAAGTCCTGAAAAACAAGGATTTCATTGTACTGAACAGATCCAAGTTTAACAATAAAGTCAAAATGGTTGTAGGTCCCGGCACAGGACTTGGAAAAGCATATGTTGTGCATGAGCTTGTCTTTCCAGGAGAAGGCGGGCTCACCTTAATGGGAATTGAGGATATCCATGATTATTCCCTGCTTGATTTTCTGAGAAAAGAATACGGAAAGCAGGTCTATTATGAGGATATTCTTTCTGGTAAAGGCATAATTAACTTATATAAACACCTTGCTATAAAAACCTCTTCCCAGAGAAGTTACCAGGCTGGAGAAAAAATCAAAAAAACAGTAATGAAAAGCGCTGAGATGATAACCAAATACAGTAACAAAGACGAGCTCTGCAAACTCACACTAAAAGAATTCACAAGATACTTTGCAAGATTCACAAGGGATTCCGCCCTGCACCTTATCCCCTCTCATATCTATTTATGCGGAGGCATCTCTCCTAAGATTAAAGAATACCTTAAAAAATATTTTTTAAAAGAGTTTGTTAAGCACCGGGTTTATTCTGAGCTGTTAAAAAAAATCAATATTTCTATTGTTCTGAATACAGATGTTGGGTTGATTGGAGCAGCAAGTGTTTGTTAAAGGAAGAGTTTGTTTAATCATTTTTTTTCCAAAAAACCTAATCTTCCTCTCTTTTGTTTCTGAGAAGATGATCCCTCAGCCTTTTTTAATTCTGCCCTTAGCTCTTGCTCATCAATTGTAGTCTCTGTCTGTAATTCACTATTTGCTGCTTCAAAAGCTTCTAAGTAATGTAGAAGTACTTTTCCCTGTACCATATGATAAGCATCAGCCATTAAAGATCTATCCTGTCTCTGTATTACTTTTTCAGCTAATGCATTTGCCTGATTCCAGTTTAAACTAGAAAAAGAATAAAGGACAGGTTGTCTCCACCAAGAATTATCAAGCATATTGTCTACTTCATCAAGAGATATTTTCCCTTCATTTATTCTATCTGCAAGTGCTTGTCCAGCTAAAAATTCTTGTAATCCTAGATGTGTAAAAAAATAATGTTTAGTAGTAATTCCTTCTGCTTCATAGCGAGCTAAAAAAGGTGATTTCTCCGCAATTTTATCAAGCATTTGTTCTTTTCTTTCAGTAGGTAATTGAGATAAAAGTGAATTTGAATAGCTACCATTTGGATCCCACCTTTCTATAGATAATATTTTATCTAAAGGTAAAGCTCGACTTTTTTCTGTATGTGCTACCCATGCCATTTCTCTTAATACTGGAATCATATCAGATATATGTTGTCCAAGTCGTTGATGATGTCTATCTACAACTACATTTAATTCTTCCACTAAATCTCTTCTTGCTTGAATACCTATTAAAAAACCATCAGTTGCTGCTTCAAGAAATTCTCCAAATGTTCCTGGTAATGGATTTTGATGATGTACTGCATATCTCAAATATGATGGATTTCTTAATATATGACTCCAGGATCTTTGTGAAAGATACATGAGAAAATCATCAGTTCTTTGCCTGATTTGAGTTTCTCTAGCTTTTCCTTTCAATCCATCCTCACCATAAATACTATCAAAATATGCATTTAACTCACCTACAAAAATTTGTGCCATTTGTACTTCTGTTAATGGTTCTAAGGCATAAGGTATAAAACCTTCAACAGTTACCCAAGGTCGAGTTGCTACTTCAATTATTTGTGGCAACTTTCCATTTGATGCAATTGCTGCTGCTTTGGCTTCATTGATGCTTTGTATTACTTTTTCTCTTATTTGTGGATCAGCAATTTCATCTAGACCATCAAGTGTAATAACAGTACCAGGATCTTGATACACTTGTTGAGGGAAGTCATCTGATAAACCTAGTTTTTGTGCAATTCCTTGTAAATAAGCTGTAAAGAATTCATAAGGAGCTGAAAAATCCAATCCAGTACTTAAACTATGTAATTCCATTAAAAGAAGGGTTGTTAATCCATATTCACTTCTTTCTTCTCCTTGTACAATTCTAATTCCTTCATTTAATAATGCCATAGTTTTTCCAGAACCAGGATCACCCTGTAAACAAATTTGCCTATCATTATAAAGTGCTTCTGATAAATCACAAGGTTGGTCTCCATCTCGGTAAACTCGTCTTCTTCCAGTTGATTCTGGTAATAAACGTGCCCGGAATTCACTTTTTAATCTTTCTAATAGAAAAGCATTATATTTAGTTAGATCTACATTATATGTAGCGGAAAGTGCTGTCATTGGAGACATGATATAAATTTACTATATAAATCTTTCTATTTTTACTACTGTTTAATAACTACAAAACGAAAGATTTATATACTCTTACTACTTTTAAGGAGTATTTAATTAGACAAGGAAATATAATGATCAAAAAACTATTATCAAAAACACTCTCTAAGAGGATTTTAAAGAGCCTGCAGTATCCAAGCGGGCTGTTCGGGGCTTCTAAAAAAAGAGTAAAAACAGGCTATAACAAGGCCTGGATACGTGACAATATTTATGAAAGTCTCGGCTTAATGGCTGCAAAAGATATTAAATCATTAAAAAAAACATATTATGCACTATTTGATGTCCTTTTAAAGCACGAGTATAAGATTGACTGGGCTATAAAAGAAAAGCCGGATGCCGCTTACAAGTATATACATGCCAGGTATTGCCCTCATACGTTTAATGAGTTCTATGAAGTGTGGGGCAATAAGCAAAATGATGCAGTCGGCGCATTTCTGTTTATGGTCGGGACTTTATTTAGGGAAAAGATTATTGTGTTCAGGGACTTAGATGATTTAAGAATCCTGCAAAAGCTTGTAAAATATCTAGAGAGTATAGAATATTGGCATGACCCTGACAATGGAATCTGGGAAAATGAAGAAGAGGTCCATGCGTCTTCAATAGGGGCCTGTTTAGCTGGTTTAAAAGCTGTAACAGGACTTGTGAATGTTCCCGACAGCCTTATAAAAAAAGGTGAAACAGCACTAAATACTTTGCTCCCTAAGGAAAGCAAAACAAAAGATGTTGATCTTGCACTGCTCTCGCTGATTTATCCTTTCGATATAGTTACTGTACAGCAGAGGGCTTTAATCCTAAAAAATGTTGAAGAGAAATTAGTCAGGAAAAAAGGCATTATAAGGTATTTTAATGATTATTATTATAAAAACCAGGATAAAGAGGCAGAATGGTGCTTTGGTTTTATCTGGTTAGCTAAAATTTACAGGGATTTGAGAAATGAAGAAAAATATCGTTACTATATTAACAAGACACATGAGTGCATGAACTGGAAATGCGAGATTCCTGAATTATATTACGGCGGTTCTAAAATTTCGAACAAGAATACACCGCTTGGCTGGTCCCAGGCATTGTATCTGGTAGCGGTTGCTTAAGCTAAAATTTATAATTCTAAAATATTTTTATTAAAATCATGCCATCATTATCCCTGTGCATGATTGTAAAAGATGAAGAGGAGTTTCTGGAAGATTGTTTAAATCATGTTAAAGACCATGCAGATGAGATTATTATTGTTGACACCGGCTCAAAAGACAGGACAAAGGAAATTGCAGGAAAATTTACAGATAATGTTTTTGATTTTATATGGGAATATGATTTTTCCAAAGCAAGGAATTTTTCATTGTCAAAAGCTACTAAAGACTGGATT
This sequence comes from Candidatus Woesearchaeota archaeon, assembly GCA_016935095.1. GTDB lineage: Archaea > Nanobdellota > Nanobdellia > Woesearchaeales > GW2011-AR15 > WJJD01. Next base: position 59,927 of record JAFGRO010000076.1, on the reverse strand, counting down.
CTTGTATTAGATGCTGATGAAGTCCTTGCAGATATGGAAAAGGTTATAGGATTAATTAATAATGCAAAACAGGATGCGTTTTTTCTTATACAGAGGAATTATACTAATGACAGCTCCCAGGCAAACTGGACACCTGCTGATAATAATCCTTATTGCAGGAATTACAAAGGATATGTAAAAAATCCCATTATAAGATTATTCAGGAATAATAAAGGGATAAAATTTTCAGGCGTTGTCCATGAAGTTGTTGACAGTTCTGTTAAAAAATATGATGTTTCAGATATTCCGATACACCATTACTATGAAAAAAAATCACTCATTAACAGGCAACTTAAATATCTTGAGATTGCAGAAAAAGAGCTTAAAAAAAACCCTTCCGGAAGAATTTATGCAATAGCTGCCACTGTAAATTTGAAATATAAAAAAGATTATAAAAAAGCAGTTGAATATTTCCAGAAAGCTGTTCAGCTCAATTTTGAGCCGGATAAGAACCTTGAAGGCATGGCAGAAGCTCATATAAAAGCCAGAGAATTCAACAAAGCTTATGATATATATAAGAAACTTGCAAAAGCCTGTAGAATCTCTGCCGCGGGATATAACAATCTTGCAAATATATTATTCATGTACAGGCATTATTCAGCTGCATTAAAATTCCTCAAACTTGCCCTTAAAAAAGGCAACCCTAACATTAAAAGAATCAGGGATAATATCATGGTCATTGAAAATATATTAAATAAAAAAAATAATCCCGTATCCAAGCAGGCAGCCGGCAGTTAAAAACGGCATTGCAGGATAAAACTTGTTTTTTTTGCTTAAATATAATAAGACTGCCAAAGCCATACAGGCAAATACAGGTATGATTAATGTCTTAAAAAAAGCTAATTGTTTTGTCATATGATTAACTACAATCAGATTTTCCATCACTACACCGGCAAACAGCAAAGGAAATGCCATATCCCCTCCTCCTAAAATAGCGGATTTAACGCCCTGTTTCTTTATTCCTTTAGGTATATGGATTTTTATTTCCGAAGAGGATTGTGGTAATTTTTTATAGGGGATTACAAGCCCTGCAAACATCTTGGATGAGGACTGGAATTTTGCAAGCTTAATCATGTGCTTGCTTTTAAAAACAGCAATAATATCATATATTGAGATTGTTATCAGCAGTATAATCATCCAGAATATATTGAAGATAGGAACAATCATCAGGGCTATGCCTGCATACATAAAAACCTCTGTCAGATTATGCGTAAATATATTCGGCCTGTATATTTTCAAATAAGCCAATGCAAATCCCAAGATCAAGGAAATAATTTCTTCAAAAAAAACATCAAACACGATTGATAATGTTATTCCGACTGCAACAAAGAACCATGTTTTCCAGACTTTATGCATTTTGTATTTTATAAGTATCAGAAGCAGGATTGTCCCGATCAGAATTGCAAAAAAAACATATAAAAAAGATGATGCTCCCTGGGTTTCAGGTCTTCCTGTAATAACTTCCTTATAATCCAAAACAACACTTGTTTCTCCTGTTATTTCGTCAATTGCCTCCTCTACAATAATACTTTGGTTCAGTATAAACAAACCAATAACCTGGGCTGAAATAAATAAAATTAAAAGAAAGAGAGTCACTTTAAAATCATGCTTCATAAGAATCCCTATATTGCAAAGATTTAAATTATTTTTGTTTTCAGTCTCTAATCAAAATCAATATGACAGGCATTTCTTAATTCAAATTTTTTTAAAATTTAGTTTTAGGCTTGGGGAGATGTAATATTTGCTTTAAATATTTAACCAGAAGTTCCCCAAGCGCCCCTTGCATTATAATGAGTGAAAGGAGCCATTGAGGAACATCATCTGACACATGAAGGGCAAGAAGTGCTGTTCCTCAATTACTAAAAGTAAAATATTAATATAATGTATAATTATTAATCTAATAGAATGGGAGATGAAGAAGATCTTATAGAATTATTTAGAATAGGTTTTAATGCTAATAGAATTCTAGAAAATGCAATAAAAGGTTCACAGATTAATATTGATCTTGGACAAATAAAACACCAAGTTTATAGATATCTTCAAATTGCAATTGAGACTTTATCAAAAGAGCCCTTCAATGAACAATATTCTCAAATTCTTGAATATTTCAGTAAGTCAAGAACTGCCTTTGAACAGTTTCTTAGAATTGGAAATCCTTATGCACAAGGTGCTGCTGACTACTTTATTAGTGGTAGAACATTATTTTTCAGAGCATATCAAACTCTTAAAGCAGTTGTTGAAAAACTAACTAAGTCATCTAATACTTAATATTTTCATTATCAAATAATTTATAAAAATAAAAAAATAAATTCAATTACCCCATATAACTTAACTTCTCGATTTGACTCCAAAACCTTATAAATCCCTTTTCTTTCTGGAAATGCATGATTTTAGGTAAAATCTTCGGCAGGATTACAACAACGGAATTTAAATTCCTTGTAGAAAAAGAAACAAAGAAATTTGAGTTTGTGCAGGTAATGCATAAAGTATATGAATGGGTTTTATGCCAGGTAATTGAAATTGAGCGCACAGATAAAGATATTGCCAACTGCATTGTTATCGGCTATAAAGACGATAAGGGAAGAATAAAGCCGATAAGGATCCCGTTTGAGCAGAATGCTGAAGTCATAAAAGCAGAGGATGAATTTATAAAATCAGTCATAAAACTGGAGGATTGTGAAAAAGGGGCGTTTATAGGCAGATTAGACGGCAAGAACATTGATGTAATCCTGGATTTAAAAAAACTTCTCACAAAGCATATTGCAATCCTTGCAAAATCAGGAGCAGGAAAATCATATACCTCGGGTGTTTTGATTGAGGAGATTATTGATAAGAAAGTGCCTCTTCTTATAATAGATCCTCATGGAGAATACTCTTCTTTGAAAAGCCCTAATATCGAGGAAAAAGAGATCCTTTCAAAATATGATTTAAAGCCGCTTGGCTTTACAAATATTCATGAATACGGAGATTCAAAATCAAATCCTGAATTAAGACCATTGAAACTAAACAATAATCTGTCGCCTGTTGAAATTACACATCTTATCCCAGGAAAACTGACTAATACGCAGCTTGGATTGTTATATAGTGCAGTAAAGCACCTTGATGTAATTAATTTCACTAATGTATTATTTGAGCTTGAAAAAGAAGAGAATAACACAAAATGGACAATAATAAATAATTTAGAATATTTAAACAACCTTGATATTTTCACAGAGAGTTACCTGCCATATAATGAGATTATCCAATTAGGAAAATGCACGATTATAAATCTCAAAGGAATCTCACCTGATGTTCAGGAGATTATTGTCTACAAGTTAATGAAAGACTTATTTGAGTTAAGGAAAAAAGAAAAAATCCCTCCTTTTTTCTGTGTTGTTGAAGAGGCACATAACTACTGCCCTGAAAGAAGTTTCGGAGAGACAAGATGCTCAAAGATCCTAAGGACTGTTGCTTCTGAAGGGAGAAAATTCGGCCTTGGCTTATGCATAATATCCCAGAGGCCTGCTCGTGTCGATAAATCTGTCTTATCCCAGTGCACAACACAGATAATCCTCAAAGTCACAAACCCTAGTGACTTAAAAAGCATTGCAAACTCTGTTGAAGGCATAACTAATGAATCTGAGAATGAAATTAAAAACCTGCCAATAGGAACTGCATTGATTACAGGTGTGGTTGATATGCCCCTGTTTGTGAACATCAGGCCAAGAAAAACCAAGCATGGAGGTCATGCTGTAAATATTCTTGAGCAGCGAGATGAAGAAAAATTCTTTGAAAAGGTCCAGGAGTTCAATGAAAAAGAGCTTCTTCCTGTGATTATGCCTAAAATAACTAAAAAAGACCTTAAGATTATGTCTGACAGAGAAATCAAAGGGATTGAGACAACACTCATACCGGGATATTTAATTTTATGCTCAGAAAAAAGAAATGAATTTAATTTATTGATAGAGATGATTAATGGTGATGTTATTATAGACTTAGATAATTTCAAAACAAAAAAATTACCTTCTCTGGAAAACTTATCTTCAGACGAGATCAGGGTACTGCATACCGCGTTTAAATTCAAAAATTTTGAAGAGGAAGACTTGATTAAAAAATTAAGCTTTAATGCAGGCAATATCATTGAAGGACTAATAAAAAAAAAACTCCTTGTTAAAACAGGCAATAAAATATCCCTCTCAGATGAATATATTTTTTCACATTTATCAAATAATGCCTGTTTTGAAAAGATACAGTTTGTGGAAATTAATTACAATAATAGATTAAACAGGAAAATCTCAATTGACAGGATAAAAGAAAACATATCTAAATTCTGCACAATCAAAGATATGAGAGAATGCTATATCTTAAGATATGATATTGTTTATTAGATATTGTTTATTAAAAACATTTAAGTAATAATAAATAAGACCAACACTACAATCAGCAATACAAAAAGAGCAATATTAACCCAATCTTTAGAAGCTTTTTTTTCTTTTCCTGCTGTTTTTTTGGCTATTAGGTTTTTGTTATAAACTCCAAGTCTGCTATATCCCTGCATTATTTATCACATTTACCAATTAGTAAATTAACAACGCAGGGTTTTTCTTTATAAAGCTTTGGTTGAAAAAAATTAAACCGGAAAGTTTAAATTTTTCTTTTTTTAATTTTGAGTTTGGTTTTTTTTAACATTCCAAGAGCTTCTTTATATGTCAACAACTTATTTTTAGCCCCTGTGTGCTGGATTACTGACTCCGCATTAATCTGGGCAAGCCTCAATGCAAACTCAACATCATTTTTCTTAATCATCCCTGATAAAAAAGATGCGGCAAAAGAATCTCCTGCTCCAGTTGTCTCAAAGACTTTTGCATCAGAGGGAATTATGTGGTAATAATAATTTTTATTAAAAGTATGTGCGCCTCTTTTGCCGTCAGTTATAACCACAAGCTTTGGACCAAAGTCCATTAGTTTTTTAATTAGATCAATGAATTCACCTTTTCCTACTAAAAGTTCTGCTTCCTGTGTATTCAAAATCAGGTATGTTGTTTTAGTCAAAACATTCCTCAGAAAGATAGTGCCTTTCTCAGCCAGGTAATTGCTTGGGTTAAATGCAATCATTATATGGTTTTTTTCCGCAAATTCTGCTAATTTTTCCATTGTTTTAAAGGACTCATCCATCATCGAAGAAAAATAGAACCATTTTGTTTTCAGCTTGTTAAAATTTACTTCATCAACAGTCAAATCATTATTAACGCCTTTATACGCAAGAATAGACCTGTCATGCTCAAGGCTTTTTAATACAACTGAAAATCCGGTCATACCTTTGTCTTTTACTCCTATAAAATCCACTTTATTTTTTTCCAGCTCTTCAAGGACTATTTTTGCATTTGCATCTTTCCCAAGATTGCCCAGAAAAGCAACTTTGTGTCCAAGTCTTGCAAGAGCAACTGCCGTGTTTGTGCCTCCGCCCCCTGTAAGAAACTGGATATTCTTTATAAGAATCTTCGAGCCGGAAGGGTATGCTATCAGTTCCTCTGTTTCTTTCAGGGTTTTGATTTTAATCAATTCAGAAGCTGAATCTGCAAATACATCCACAGTAGCTGAGCCAACAGTAATTACATCATACATTGAAAGACCTCTTTTTACAGAATGAAATATATATGCTGGTTTTATAAATTTTGCTGAAAAAAGATATTAATATTATTCAATTCCAAATTTAGTTTTAGATTTGAAAAAAAAGAGGGATTAAGTATTTATTTTTTATTTTCAGGCTTGGAAAAAGGACAGAATAAAAAATCATCAAACAAAAATAATTCTAATTTATACTTTTTTATTTAGGCTTAGGGAGATTGGATAACTTCTCCTGAATCTCAAAGCAGATGTTCCCCAAGCGCCCCTTCTGATTAAATATGCGCAGGGAGCTATTGAGGGACATCATGTTAAACAGCCAGGGCAACATGCACCCTCCCTTAATTACTAAACTATTAAAAATAAAAAAAATCATTTATGATAAATTAAAAGTAAAAGAAAATTAAAAGAAAATTAATAAAAAATAAATACCCTTAATTCAATTAACTCTTATATTTTACCCAATATTATCTAAAACATCGTGTGCATTCAATGTATTGGCATAATCCTCTGTGTTTTTCAGATTATTCCCAAGCTTTATTCTTAACTGCATCTTTAATCTTTCAGTTTCTTTATTAGAGATTCTCGCCATTTTATCTGCTTCAATCAAACCATAGGGATATCCTAAAAAAACAGGATCCTTGCTGTTCTCTTTTAATGATGAGAGTATTTCATCAATGAATTTATTTTTATGAACATCAAACCTGAAAACATAACTGGAATTTTTATTGAATTTAACAAAGTAGATATTTGGCAGTAATTCCGAATTATTCGTAAGAACCGGATTATAATACCAGGAAGCATAAGGTGAAATTCTTACAAGTTTTGGAATCAGTGAATCTCCTTCCTGTGTCAATAAAGAGCAGGTCTTTGATAATCCGCATATTATTTTAGCTGAGCTGAATAATTCTTTTAAAAATTCATCTTCAAAAGAGTATTTTAATTCAAGTGTGCCGTCCATAACTAAAACTGAATCCTCTTCTTTTATTGAAGAGCCAATCTTTAATTCTGCAAATCTCCTTATTACATCCCCCAATACAGAGATATTTGCCCTGTTTTTTCCAAAACAAAGGGTCTTGTCCTGTGAATCAAATTCTAACTCTGCAAAATCGAATTCATTCCCGAAAAGCTCTGTTTTAAAAAACAATTTATTATTTTTATTTAAAGTATAAATTAAAGTATAAAACTCGTATTTTTTGTTTTTTATTCTCTTATTGTTCTGATAGATTGTGTAATAGATTCTGTTGAAAAACAAGCTAATGCTCGGTGATTTAAATAGTTCACTGCTGCCACCGTCTACAAAAATCAGTTTCTTAGCTGATTTAATAGCGGGAATCTTATGAAAATTCCCGAGGGATATTTCAGCTGCTTTGTAATTCCCATCTAATAAGGGAAAATCCTTTCCATCAGAATGAATCTTTTCAATTATTCTATTTATTATGTGGTCCATAATTCAATAGATTTAAAATTAAAATATAAGTCTTGTCATAAAAATTAAATATCTGCTATCTTTATTATGTAAAGAATATGAAAAATAAAAAAACCAGATTCAGATTCAAGAAGAGATATATCTTATATATTTTGCTTGGATTATTGACGTTGCCCCTGCTTATCCTATACTATTACCAGATTAAGGCTGCTATTTTTGTTACGGCTTTTATTGTAGGTAATGTCTTGTTATCTGCTTATAAAAAAAACTTCCAGCTGCCGATTGAGATAGAGATTCTCAGCCTGGGAATTGTCCTATGCACTTTTTTATATGGAATCAAAGCCGGAATGGTAATTGCTGTATTCGGAACAATCTTAAGCTCTGCATTTTACGGTTATTATTCTCCTTTCTTAATACCCATGGTAATTGGTAACATTATTGTATGTATAGCTACACCTTTTTTTCCTGTGAGCAGTTTATTTGTTTCCGGAACAATCCTGACATTAATAAAAAACACATTTGTATTCTTATTTTATCATTTTGTGTTTAATTATGATATCGGAAAAAATCTGAGTTTCGGAGTTACTAATGTTCTGTTAAACATAATCCTGTTCATGAATATAGGGCCTTTTTTATTCACTATTATGAGATAATCTATTTAAAAAAATCTCCTTCTTCAAAAAATCAATACATTTGCTATCTCTAATATGGGTAGTTGACACAGTAATGAAATCAATTTTATTAAAAAGTTTTTCTGGATTAACTAATGCTTTGTTTTCTAATTTTCTTATATTTTTATAACTTAAATAATTCTTCTTCAACATTTTACTTATACCTGATTGAGAACAACCCAATATTTTCGCTAGTTCATACTGACTTTTGTCTCTTAAAAGATCTAAACTATTTTTTTTAAAATGCAAAAAATAGTTAGCATTTTTAATTAATCTCAAAAATTTATTTTTCTTTTTAATATGTAATTGAATTATTCCTAGTAAATATGTTTTTAACATATTATTATAACCACAAGTATAAATCAAACTGTCATTAATTTTAAATTCAATTCCCTCTCTATTAAAGCACTCAAAAATAAATTGAGCCAATTCGATTTCATTATGAGGATTAAAAGCAAATGAAAGATTTTCTATAGTACCATAAATACTGTGTTTAACATGACCTTCAGCTGCAAAAAGTCCTTTAAGAAAAGATCTTCTATAATTTTCATTTTTAAGAATTTCTTGCTTTAATGTATCAAAAAGTTTTAAGTATAATAATTGAAAAATAGGATTAGATATTTGTATTACTAAAACATCTTCCTTATACCTATTAGAATAATAGACTTTTATTCTTGAAGTATTAATATTAAAAAAACTCCTAATCTTTACTATAGAATCTAAATTTTTATTTTTTTGGAATAGTTGAAACTGAAAAGACCTTTTATTAATATTAAAGTATTTTAAAAGCCAATTATATACAATATAAACTAAATAAAAATTACTATTAGCAAAGTTGTAGTGTGTATTTCTAATTGAAGGATTATTTAATCCATCTCCAGTAGACAGACCAAGCGCTGTAAAAAAGTTATTATCAAGTATCAATTCTTTAGGAAAGATATGTTCTACTTGTCTTGCTAATGCCTTATATTTAACAAATAACTTATCAGGTAAATAATTAATATAAAGAGTGTATCCTAACCTTGATTTTTTTGGTAAAAGGTTTTCAAATTTAATATAATTAATAGGATACATTATTCATCACCTCCAAAGTTTTTATTTATTTTCTACAAACTTTGGATATTTTAAAAAGAGAAATTTAAGCAATACTTCGTAAAAGGGTTTCTTTTTGTAAAGAAAGACTTAATTTGGAAGTTTTGCGTATTCTCTTTTTTATATTTATTTAGAAAACACCTTTAAATAGGTTGTGTGAGAATGTCCAGTGCTTCAAATAAAATTGATTATAAAATTCATGGCTAAATATGGTAAAAAATTCGATTTACCCAAAAAAATATAAAATACTACCTTTTCCAAATCCTAAAACTTTTTATAATTGTATAAAAACCTAAAGAAATATGACTGAATTAATAATCACTGAAAAGCCAAGTGCATGTAACCGTGTTGCTGATGCGTTAGCAGATGATAAACCAAGAAAATTAAATATAAGTGGCGTACCATTCTATAAATTAAAACATCATAAAAAAAATATTATTGTAGCTTGTGCAGTTGGTCATTTATACACAATAGCCGAAAAAAAAAAATCTTTTAAATATCCTTCTTTCAATGTTGAATGGAAACCTACTGCAGAAGTAGATAAAAACTCAAGTTTCTCAAAGAAATATCTTAATGTAATAAAAAAACTCAGTAAAGAGGTTAGTTCATTTACAGTTGCCACAGATTTCGACATTGAGGGTGAAACCATAGGATTGAATATAATTAGATATGCATGTAATCAAAAAGACGCTTCTAGAATGAAATTCTCAACCCTTACAAAACCTGATCTGATTGAATCTTACAGCAAAAAACAGAAATCACTGGACTGGGGACAGGCTTATGCCGGTGAAGCCAGGCATATATTAGACTGGTTATACGGAATTAATTTAAGCAGGGCACTTACATTAGCATTAAGAAAATCAAAAATATACAAGACCCTGTCATCAGGAAGAGTGCAGGGACCCGCATTAAAGATTATTGTAGAAAAAGAACTTGAAATCAGAAAATTTGTCCCTAAAAAATACTGGCAGCTGGAATTAATTGGAAAAGTAAAAAAATCCAATATAAACGCATGGCATGAGAAAGATAAGTTCTGGGATGAAAAAGAATGCAAAGACGTATTGAAAAAAGTCAAAGGCCATGACGGAACTATAAAAGATATTGAAAAAAGAGAAACTAAACATCCTCCGCCATTTCCATTTGATTTGACAACATTGCAGATTGAAGCCCATAGGCTTTTTGGATTTACTCCAAAAAGAACACTTGATATTGCACAGGAGCTCTATTTAAACGGGTTAATCTCTTATCCGAGAACAAGCTCCCAGAAACTTCCTGCAAAGATAGGGTTTAAAAAGATATTAAATAGTCTGGGAAAACAAAATAAAGATTATCTTAAATTAGTGGAAATATTATCAAAAAAAAATTATTTAAAGCCCAATGAGGGCAATAAGACTGATCCTGCTCACCCTGCAATTTACCCAACAGGTTTTGATTCATTCAAGTTTAACCCTCAAAATAAAAAGATTTATGATCTAATTGTAAAAAGATTTTTTGCTACTTTTGGAGACTGGGCCAAAAGAGAGACAATAAGCATTGTAATAGATGTAAATTCAGAGAAATTCATTGCAAAAGGCACTCATACAACAGAAAAAGGATGGTATGTTTTATATGAGCCATATGTAAGATTAAAAGAGGAAGAATTTCCTGAATTAAATACAGGAGAAACAGTAAAAGTTAAGGATATCATCAAACATGACAAAGAGACTGAACCTCCTAAAAGATATTCACAGGCTTCCTTAATTAAAGAACTTGAAAAACGCAACCTCGGAACTAAATCTACACGTGCACAGATCATTGATTCATTATATCAAAGGGAGTACGTCCAGGAAAAATCAATAGAGGCAACTGAACTGGGAATACATACAATAAGAGTCCTGAAAAAACATTCTCCAAGAATTGTTGAAGAAGAGCTTACCCGTTATTTTGAAGAAGAAATGGAAAAAATCAGAAAAGAGAAAATCAAGCCGGAAACAGTGATTAACAAGGCCAAATCCGAGCTGAGAGCAATCTTAGATGATTTCAAGATAAAAGAAACCAAAATTGGTAATGAATTAAAAGAAGCGTACAAGGAAGCAATGACAACTGAAATCGGCATATGCGTGAATTGTAAAAAAGGCAAACTTGTTGTTAAACATTCAAGAAAAACAAAGCAGAGGTTTATTGCATGTGATGCATATCCGAAATGCAAAACAATATTCTCTATTCCTGAACACGGCAAAATTAAACCAACAGACAAAAAATGTGAAAAATGCGGCTTTCCTTTAATCCAGATCATTAACAAGAAAAAGCAGGTTGTCTGCTTTAATCCCAAGTGCAAAACAAAAAAAATTATCGACAAAGAAGTAAAAAAAGAAGCAGAGGAAATAAAAAACGGCAAAGTTGAAAAAGAATGCCCTAAATGCAAAAAAGGAATTCTTGTTGTCAGAAAAAGTGTTTACGGGCAATTTCTTGGATGCTCCGAATTTCCAAGATGCAGATATACTGAAAGACTAAGAGATGGCCCTTTGAAAGAAGATTTTAATAATAAAAAATAAGGTTTCTTTAAATCAAGGTGATGATTTAATGTTTGACGACTTTAAAAGTATGCTCAGTAAATTCCAAAAAAAACAAGATAATGAAGAAGAATTGGATATCAAGGGCTTAATAAGATTCGAGCCCGGGTTTCTTGAGAATATACCTTCAATGGAATTAAAGTATGTGGTGTATAATTCCTCTTTTGGCATTAGGAAGATTTATCCGAAAATAGAAAATAAAAAAAATAATGAAATTATAAAAGATGATTCAGTGACTATCTATTCTGACAATGAAAAACTTCTTTATTTAATTGATAAATTTAGTGCCTTATCAAAAGAATCTGAACATAGTAAATATAAGAGAATATTAAACCAGTCTAAGTTATTAGGCTTGTATAAAAAGAGAGATGTAGAGCCTGAATTTATTGACAGCATGATTAAGTCAATGCCACTTGAATATGAAATGGAGATCATATGTGAATCAAGAAACGGCCTGAAATTAAATAAAAACAAATTCAGGATTTATATAGATGATTTAAATCAAATTAAGGAATTTGAGAAAGAGATTAATGAATTCAGGGAAGAATCCCTTAATAAGATTCTTGAAAACAAGGTTAATGGATTTAAGAGAAAAATTTAATAGTGTTTATCTTTTAACTTTTAAACTAATGAAAAAAATAATCTTTATTTTACTGGCTTTTATTTTAATATCCCCTTTTGCAATGGCCAGAACCGGGAGTATGAAGATATTGGCTACTTCCGAAATTAATGAAAAACAATACGGGAGCAGTGCTGATCTTTTTCTTGAGGTTAAAGCGGGCTCAGGAAGGATTTTTATAGATTCTTTTCCTCTAACCAAACTGGACACAGTAATGTCCACAAGATTTGCAAATGAGATAGCTTGTGATTTCCTGGAAAAAGACTGCTCTAAATACGATTTTTTTTACACTATCAGAGCAAATGCGGCAATTGTCGGCGGACCGAGTGCAGGTGCTGCAATCTCTGTTTTAACAATTAGTGTCCTGGAAAATATCCCCCTAGATGAAAAAGCATCTATAACCGGCACAATTAATTCAGGTGGCTTAATAGGGCCTGTAGGGGGTATTAATGAAAAGATAGAATTTGCCGGCAATATTAATCTAAGCAGGGTATTAATTCCCAGATGGACAAACATAAATGATTCTGCTCTGGAGAATCTATCTGAAGAAACAAATGTTGAAATAATAAAAATCTCAAATTTAAGAGACGCTATCTTTGAATTGACTGGAAAAGAAATCGGAAAAAATTATTCATTATTAATAAGCTCAGATTATAGTAACACGATGAAAAATATATCTGAAGAAATCTGCAAAAGAACTGAAAGCCTGCTTGATAAAAAAGAAAATAATACTTTAAGCAATGAAGCATTTGAATTGTATATAAAAGGCAATGAATCTTTTCTATTAAGCGAATTCTATAGCTCTGCCAGCTATTGTTTTGGCGCTAATGTAAAACTCAGGTATTTGAGCTTATTAAACCAGGATTTACCAAAAAAAGAAATCCTGGATTCAATCTATGTTTTTGATAATACAACAAAGGATTTCAAAGAATATATCTCAAGAAAAAAGATTAATACGCTTACTGATCTTGAAACTTACATGGTTGTTACTGAAAGGATAATTGACGCCAGAGAATATTTCAGGAAAGCGGGTGAAGACCTTAATGAAAATCTTACTAATTCAAGCATATATAACCTGGCTTTTGGCATAGAAAGATTAAACAGCGCTATTTCCTGGTCATTATTTTTCAACCAGCCGGGAAAAAAATTTAACCTTGATAAAGACTCCATAAAAGAATCATGCCTTAAAAAGTTATCAGAGGTTGAAGAAAGGATTGAATATGCCAAGCTTTATTTGCCTCTTTCACTTGAAAATATAAAACAGGAAGTAAAATATGCTTATGCAGATTATATCAGTGAGGAATATAGCCTGTGCCTGTTTAAGGCAAGCAAAGCAAAAGCTGAAATCAATATTATTCTCAACAGTCTTGGGTTAAGCGAAAATCAGCTGGATTTAATAATCCAGGACAGGTTAAATGAAGCTGAACAGATAATAGGAAGGCAAATCCAGAATAATGTATTCCCGATTGTTGGCTATAGCTATTATGAATATGCAAAATCATTAAAAGAAAAAGATGAATTTTCAACTCTATTGTACTTGGAGTATGCTATTGAATTAAGCAAACTTGACATTTATTTTAAACAAAAGAGATTTGAATTTCCTATAATTGAGAAATATCAATTAATAATATTCGGCCTTGGGTTTGTATGGGGATTTTTAATCTGTTATATCCTGATAAAAAGAAAGTTTTTAATTTCAAAGAAAAGATGATTTAAAACCCTCGAAGCATCTCCGAAGAGACGCTTCCAGGGAAAAAGAGGTGATTATGATTGTGGGGCTAAGCGTGTTTTTAGCGCATGCCGCACTTGTTTCCCTTAAGGCTTTCTTAAAGGCTTAAGGTGTAAAAGAGGTGATTGGGAAGAGTGATTGTAAAACAAAGAAAATCTCCTCTTTGTTTTTGTCTTTACTTTAGAATGGTATAACTAATATTTAAATCTTTCGCTTTGATAGTATTTGAAAGTAGTAACAAAATGAAATGCTTAAAATGCAATAAAAAATCCTGTATAAAAATAAGCACAAATTATTTTTGTAAAAATTGTTTTACAGAAGTGATCCAGAAGCGTATAAGAAAAGAATTAAGGATAACAAGAGTAATTAAAAAAAATGATAAGATTTTGATAATTGATGATGGTTCTTACAACAGCAAAAATTCAGTTTATCTATTAAAGGGCACACTAAAAAATCTGCCTTGTGAAATAAGCATTAAAAAATCACATTATAAAATTGGAAAAAAGATTAAAACAAATGCAAATAAAATTATTATTCCATGGAATCTTGATGATGAATGTGAATATTTTTTATATTGTTTTTTCAATAATAAAAAACCAAAATATCTTGGTCATTATAAACTTGATAAAAAATTATATATTAAACTATTATTGAATGTAACTGATTCTGAAAGCAGGAAGTTTGCTGATATTAAGAAATTTAAGTATAAAAAACAGAAAAAAGAAAAATCTCTGATAAATGAATGCTTAGATGTTCTGGAAAAAGAGCATCCCGAGACTAAGTATAGTTTACTGAGAAGCATTGAAGAGATAAAAAAAGTATATAACGAAATTTAGCAATCTGCAGCAGCATAGGGATAAGGACCTTTATAACTCGGACCGGAATCTCCATCTAATATAGTGAAATTTGGTTGATCATAAATCTGTTGTGGCTTTCTCATTTTTTCATAAGCTTTTCCTACACCGACTAATTGTGCAAATAATTGTAAACCTTGACTATCCACTCCTTGTCCTTCAAAAGATTCATTAAGCAAAGTAGCAGGCGTAACCTCATATGAATGAGAAAATGGCTTTCTTTCTAAAACAACTCTTTGCCCTAGGGCATCAGACATATAGAGTCTTTCTGAACCATCTTTATACATAACTTGAGTAATTTCACTTCTATCTTCTCCAGTCCAGGTATCAAATCTTTCTAAATTTTCAGGATCAATTCCAGTTAGTTCTTCTAATGTCTGGCTTCCAGATTGTCTACTGTTTAAAAGAAAATAAGCAGCAACACTTACTACCATTGCTAATTTGGTGTTGTTCATAGCAAATTACCTCATAATGAATCAATAAAAGTATATCTAGTATTTAAATCTTTCTTTTTTAACCATTATTTAGTAGTAATTCTAGTTCGATACTTGGATTTTTTTCAAAATAATACAAATGTGTCCTGCATCTGCAATCAGAAGAGCCGAATCCTTTCATTATAAGTTTATCTGAGATTTTTTCGATTTTTTTGCTAAGCCAACATTCCAGTTTTTTATTTGTCTGAATGGTTTTTACATCAATTATCTCTGCATATTGCTGGAAATAATCTATATGCCATCTTAGTTTTTTATGTTTTGATTTATGCCGGGCAATGCGTTTTTCCAGATTGTTCAAAGCAGAACCGACATAAACATAATATCCTTTAGGAAAAAAATTAATTCCTTTTTTACCTATTTTAATATTTTTATCAGAGTTAAGCTTGATTATTAATGCGTAGATTCCGGTTGACATTTTCCATAAATTATTTATAAATTAGCTTAATTAATCATATGAATGAAACTAAGAATATTTTTTGTTTTATTAATTATTCTTTCTTCATGTAGTATTACTTCTGAAACAATTAATGAAGAGTCTTCAGAAATCCAAGTATATTTCTGCCCAAGAGAACAATGCCTTGAAAAACTCATGCAATTAATTAATTTCTCCGCTGAAGTTAAATGTGCATTTTATGATCTTGATATTCCTGAACTGATTGCTCTGTTAAAAGAAAAGAATGCTGATGTTGTTATTGAGGATTCAAATGCTCTTGATGATTTCCATACAGGATATTCAGCTGCATTGATGCACAACAAGTTCTGTATATTTGACAATGAGATTGTTTTTACAGGAAGCATGAATCCAACTGAGAGAGGCAATTATTACAACAATAATAATATTGTGATAATTAAGTCAGAGTATCTTGCAGAAAACTATTTAGACGAGTTTGATGAATTGAAAAAAAATATTTACGGCAAAGGTGATAAAGTAAAACATTCTGAAATTTTTTTAGGAAATACTAAAGTTGAAAATTATTTCTGCCCTGAAGACAACTGCAAACTGCAGGTAATCAATGCATTAAAGCTTGCTGAAAAATCAATTTATTTTATGACTTACAGCTTTACAGATGAAAATATTGGAAACTTACTTTATAATAAGAATTATCTTGGATTGGATATTAAAGGTGTTTTTGAGAAAAAGCAAATCAGTGACTATTCAAGGTATGAAGACCTAAAAGAGGTTTCAATAATAGATAAAAACACTTACACGATGCACCACAAGGTTTTCATAATTGACAATAAAACAGTCATTACCGGCAGTTATAACCCTACAAAAAACGCCAATGAAAGAAATGATGAAAATATTCTTATAATCCATGAAAAAGATATTGCAGAAAAATATATTGAAGAATTCAATTATCTGTGGGATATTGATTATGAATCTATTCCAAAAAACACAGAAGAGTTAGTGATTTCTAAGATTAATTACAACCCAGAAGGCTCTGACAAGGATAATGAGTATTTTGAGTTGTATAATCTTGGAGATTCAGTTATTAATTTAAATTATTACTCTGTTTCAGATAATAAGACAAATTCAAGGCTGGATGGTTCTCTCAATCCAGACGAAAAAACTATAATTAAGCCGAAATTAACACTAAAAAATAAAAATGGAATATTAATTCTAAATCATAATTTGATTCCTGTTGATTTTGTTTCATGGCAGGGCTATTGGGATTTAGAAGCAAAAGAAGGAGAAGGATTAATAAGAGTAAATTTCAATGAGATAAAAAAAGAAAGCTGGAGCAGTGAATAAATGATCCTAACAGGAATATTATGCGGACTTGCAGCAATGCTTGGCTATGGAATCTCTGATTATCTATTAAAAAAGCCTTCTGAAAAAATCGGCACATATTCAACCTTATTTCAAATTCAGGTTATAACTCTGATATTAAATATCCCCTTTATCATATACTATTTTTCAAAATACACTTTCAATATCACCGTCTCTGATCTCGTTATTTTAACTATAGCTGCAATCTTTGATGTTTTTGCATGGTTTAATTTTTCAAAATCATTAACAAAAGGGGAAATTGCAATTGTAACACCCATCATGTCTGTTTACTCAATAGTCACGGTAGTATTAAGTGTTTTTTTTCTTAATGAAATTTTAAATTCCTACCAATTAGTTGCTGTTTTTTTAGCTTTACTGGGCATAATACTGACTTCAGCTGATATTAAAAATTTACATAAGATTCACTCAACCAAGGGTGTATTAAATGCATTTGCAAGCATGATTGGCTGGGGAGGATTCTTATTTTTTACAGGTTTTATAAAAAACAGGCTCGGATGGTTACTTACATTTGTATTAACAAATTTATTTATAGGGATATTTGTAACATTAATATATCTGTTAAAAAAAGGTAATAAAAAATATATTTCAAAAAAATACATTACAAGATTATTTATGATTGCGTTAATCAATCTCGTTGCATGGTTTGCAATGAATCTTGGTTTTTCAGTTTCATATGTCTCAATTGTCTCTTTAATTTCATCGCTTTCGCCTGTAATTACAATCTCGCTTGGGTTAGTTATTCTAAAAGAGAAATTATTAGTAAACCAGAAGATAGGGATTGGTTTGATAATCCTGAGTCTGGTTCTGATTGGGATATAATCTTAATCAACAATCTCTGTTTTTAATTTGGGCAGATTGCAGAAATCACAGCAAAAATTATATGCTCCTGCATTTAAAAAAACAATCTTGTCTCCAATCTTCGGCTCTTCCAGATAAACCTTATATCTGAAAATATCAGCTGAATCAGGTGAGCAGCCTTTAATTGTATATGCTTTGCCTGATTCAAGCTCACCTTCAACTAAAAGCCGTATATTTGCAATCCAGGTGTCAATTGCAGCATTGAATATAGAGCAATTAACAACAATATTATTATTGTAAATATTAATTATTGTTGTCTCAAGTCCGATAGGATAAGCTGCAACAAACCTGCCTGGTTCAATTATCATCTTAATATTCTGCTTATTGAGCCATGTTTTCAGTTCTGAAATTTTTTTTAATATATTATCAAGCACAGAAGACCTGAAATTCTTATATTCAACAGGAAGTCCTCCTCCAATGTTCAAATAATCTAATTTACCCCAATGATCAATTGAGTCTTTAAGCTCATCTTTCAGTGACCATTCGCTTACATTCTGTGTTTTCCTGTGAAAATGTATTCCTAGTTTCAGTATATTGGGATTTTTTTTAAGAGCAGGAATCACTTCATTAATCTGAGAAGAATACATGCCATAAACAAAATGCTTCCCTGTATGGACTGTGTGCTCTTTTAACCGCAGTCTGAGGAATAATGTAATTTTCTTGTTTTTTTCATTAATATACGCTAGCAAAGAATTAAGATCATTTATATTATCTACAACAAATTTATCAATGCCTCTGCTAAATAAATCATTGTAATCCTTATTATTACTGGACTGGACAAAAAAAATAACTCTTTTAGATGAGTTTAATTGAGCAATGCTCTCAATGCTGTGAACACTGAAAAAGCAATCTGTTTTATTGCAGAGGATTTTTCCTATTTCTTGGTTTGTTTTATAGCTGTATGATATAATATCCGAATAGTTTTTTATTTTATTATATTGTTGTATTGCCCTTGATCTTGATAAAATAAATTTGGCTGTTGTTTTCATTCTAATAATCCTTCATCTGAAAGAGTTTCCAATACTTTTATCATTATCAAGGGAAATGTGAAAGTAACATCACCTATAACAGTTGCTACATCAGAATCATCTTTTACTTTTCCCCAGCTTTTTGCCTCTTCTGTTGTAGCACCGGACATGCTTCCTGATGAAGAATGTGCTGTTGTCAGGTAAACTGCATAATCCAGGCCGCCGTTAAGCAGGCAAGCCAAAATTGCATGATGCTTTGAAATGCTTCCTCCTAAAGAGAGTAATCCTTTTTTATCATCATGGCTTGTGCTAAAAAGAATGTTAGAAAAATCTTTTACTACATCTATAACAAAATCAGGATATTTCTGCTGCAGCATAAAGAGATGAAAGCCAAAAGCACCGTCTGTTATGCCAGGGCAAAATATCGGCACATTTTTTTTTGATGCCTGGTATAGAATTGAATTCTTATCTTCAATCTTACATCCTATTTCATGAATCAACTCAGAAGGTGTCCATCTTGGCTTTTTATTATATAAGTTCAGAAGAATCTTGCCTATTTCATCCTCAAATTTAAGGTAAGATTCATTTCTTATAAACAAATTCCCTACCCTGTTAATGCCCTTTTCATGAAGCTCAATATCATCCGGCTTAAATTTCCCGATAATGAATTCCTCCCCTTTTGATTTCATAATATCTTCTTCAATGCCACCAATTGTTGTTACAATTATATCTACCAGACCAAGCTCGATTAACTGGGCAAAAAAGCCCCTTAACCCGGAAGTCACCATATTGGAAGTATATGTAAAAAAGATTTTCGCATTCTCTTTTCTCATCTTCAGAATAACTTCAACCGCTCTCTGCATCTCTGCACTCTGAAAGCCTATTTTACCCATTTTTTCAACTAATTCATTAACAGAAATTCCTTTTTTCCATCTTAAATCAGAGACTTTTTTCATAGAACCACCGTATATATGACAAAAAGAGGTCAATCTAGCTAATAAAGAAATTTATGCACCTTTTATTCGGACAGTGCTAAGCATATTATCTGGGAAAAACAACCTATTTATAAAGTTATTACTCTTTTGTCAAAAACCACCCTCTCAAAGGGGTGGCATGTTTTTCTGTTTATTTTATCATGAATTGGTTTTTGAGCACAATTCATTCCACACATCATAGTAAAAAAGCGTCAGACTCATTACAATCGTCTTGGTCAGTAGAATTTCATTGTTTAAGAAATTCCTTATCCTGTTTTTCAAATTCGCGCCTTTTCATCTCCCGGCGCATCTTTTCCAGCCAGTTATAAACATTAGAATGGGGGCTTCCCTGGATTAAAGATTCAACTGCTCTTTTTGCAATAGAGACATCCTCTACTCTTCCAAGAATACATACTGTTTTGCCGTAAACTGAAATAAAAGTATCTGTCAGCTGCTCAATCAATTCCCTGGTTTTGCCATGAGTGCCAATTATCCTGCCCTTGATCCTCTGAACATGGTTTTCTTTAACAAAATCCTGGATAGTTATCATCTCAAAGCAATAATCTTGTTTAAACAGAAGCTGTGCAATATCTGGATTAAACCCGCGGCCAATAGCCATTATTATATCCCTAGTGGAATACAAAGACAAGGCATCCTCTCCCTTTACCATAACATCGCCTTCCTTGGAGTCTATTTTAATCTTTGTGTTGGTTTGTTCCTCAATAGATCTCTTAATTTCTCCTTTTTTTCCTATTAAAACAGCTATCCTGTCTTTGGGGATCTTAATTTCATATGCAAATTCAGTCATAATTTCTAAGGAAAAAGGATTTATTTTTAAAGTTTCTTCAAGATTTTATTTTTTTCAAAATCTCTTCTGTATTAAGTTCCAACCCGTATCTCCTGAAAAACCTGCATAAATTCCATATATCCCTTTCCATTAATTCTTCTGCTCTCTGGTCCTTGACAGAAGTCCCCTGCGAGAAATCAATAAAATAAGGCTTTTCATTATAATTTAGTATATTAAACTCAGATAAATCTGCGTGAACTATACCTGTTTTATATAATTTTTTCACTGCATCAAGTGTTTTGTTAAAAAAAGATTCTAAATTTTCAGGAATTAAATCTTTTAACTGCAGCGCAGGCTCATCATCACCAATCATTTCCATCACTAAAACATTGTTAATAAATGTATATGGTGTCGGAACATTAATGGCTTCCCTTGCTTTTAATAGGTTCCTGTATTCTCTTTGTACCCAGGAGAATATCACTTTTCTGCGTTGTTTCTTTAGTTTTGAATATCTTGGATCAGATTTAATATAATCATACATCTTGTTAAAATTACAGGATTCTAATCTATAAATTTTAACTATTAACTGCTCATTATTCTTTTTTGCAAGAAAGACATTGGATTCTTTTCCTATTTTACAAGGCGAGGTTAATCCCTCGAAATAACCCTGGGTAATTAGCTTGAAGATTGTTTTTATTGTAAACTCATCAAACACATTTTTATAAATTTTCCATCCTTCTTTTGAAATTTTAGGCATATGATTTAAGATATCACTGTGAGTTTATAAATTTAATAGAAAAAAGGATTTTTCAGAAAGCTTTATATATAAAAAAAAAAATCAACCTGTTAGGTGATTATCATGGCAATTGTAGGGTTCAATTTCACAAAAATAGTTGTTGAAAAAAACAAAGCAAGCGTTGGCAAGATAGATATTACAAACAATGTTTCCATAAAAGAGGTCAAGGAAGCAAAACTTAATCTGGGAAGTACAAAAAAGACAGGATTAGAATTTAATTTTATTTTCACATCAAGATACAATCCTGATATGGGTCAGATTGAACTTCAGGGCAAAGTAGTATATATGGATAAGGATGAAAAAATCAAAGATATAATGGCTTCATGGAAAAAAGACAAAAAAGTTCCAAAAGACATATTAGGTCCAATATATAACTCTATTTTAAGCAAATGCAACATTGAGGCAATTATATTAAGCAGAGAAATTCAGCTGCCTCCGCCAATTCCTTTGCCTAAACTAAAAGCTGAAAACTAAAATATTTATTTTTAATTTATTTTTGTTTCTAACCAAAACCTTTATTTATCTATATAAAATGTATTAGTCTAAGGAGGGAATTATCATGGTTAAGGATTTAAAATTAAAGGTTGCAGAAGCAATTCAGGATGATGTTAATAAAGGAATTATCAGAATTGACTCCAGTTTTATGCACCAGCTGGGCATAAGACCCGGAGATATTATTGAAATCCAGGGGGAGAGAACAACTGTCGGTATCGCAGACAGGGCTTATCCCGGTGATATTGGACTAAATATAATAAGAATGGATGGCCTTATCAGAAGGAATGCTAAATCAGGTATTGGCGAGCTTGTTACTATAAGGAAAGCGGATATTAAAGAAGCTAAAAAAGTTGTAATTGCTCCACAGAAAAAAGGTATTGTTATTAGAGCAAACCCTATAATTTTCAAACAGGGATTGCTTGGAAGAGCTGTTATCAAAGGGGATATTGTCTCTCTCGGAGGCACAAGGAGCAGACGCTCTACTATGTCGCATAACCCGTTATTTGAGGAAGTTTTCAGCATGATAGATGAAAGCCTGATGGGTTTTGGTCTGGGTGATCTGAAGTTCATTGTTTTAAGTGTAGAGCCTAAACAGGCGGTTATTATCACTGAACAGACCAAAGTTCAATTTAATCCTGAAGCTACTGAAGTAACTGAAGAGCGCGTCCTGGAAGTTACATATGAGGATATTGGGGGTCTTGATGAAGAAGTAAAGAAAATAAGAGAAATGGTTGAATTGCCGTTAAAGCATCCTGAATTATTTGAAACACTGGGTATAGAGCCGCCAAAAGGTGTTTTATTACACGGCCCTCCGGGATGCGGTAAAACATTATTGGCAAAAGCTGTTGCAAATGAATCTGACTCAAACTTTGTCTTAATAAACGGCCCTGAAATAATGAGCAAGTATTACGGGCAATCTGAAGAGAATCTCAGGAAAAAATTTGAAGAAGCAGAAAAAAACTCTCCTTCAATTATTTTTATAGATGAGATTGATGCAATTGCCTCAAAAAGAGAAGAAGTTCATGGTGAAGTTGAACGCAGGGTTGTTGCACAACTACTTGCAATACTGGACGGGCTTAAAAGCAGGGGCAAAGTTGTAGTCATTGGCGCCACAAATATCCCTAATGCACTTGATCCGGCATTAAGGCGACCAGGAAGATTTGACCGTGAAATAGAAATTGGCGTTCCGGCTAAAGAAGGCAGATTAAAGATTTTAAAAATTCATACAAGAAACATGCCTCTTTCAAAAAATGTTAATTTAAAAAAACTAGCAGAAATTACACATGGTTTTGTCGGAGCAGATTTATCTTCTTTATCAAAAGAAGCCGCCATGATTGTCCTAAGAAGGGTCCTGCCTGATATAAAGCTAAAAGAAGATGAGCCAATACCCAGTGAAAGCCTGGAAAAATTAAGGATTACCCAAAAAGACTTTATTGAGGCACTTAAAGTTGTAAGGCCTAGTGCAATGAGAGAGGTTCTTATAGAAATGCCCAATGTAAAATGGGAAAATATCGGCGGCCTGGAGAAGATTAAACAGGAATTGATTGAGGCTGTTGAATGGCCTATAAAATATCCGGATTGTTTTAAAAGAATGGGAGTGAACCCTCCTAAAGGAATCCTTTTATACGGCGCGCCCGGAACAGGAAAAACATTGCTGGCAAAAGCTGTTGCAAATGAATCCCAGGCTAATTTTATTTTAGTAAAAGGACCTGAATTATTAAGCAAATGGGTCGGCGAATCTGAAAAAGCCGTACGCAAAATATTTGAAAAAGCAAGGCAGGCCTCCCCTTCAATAATATTTTTTGATGAAATTGATTCATTAGTGCCAAGAAGAGGAATTTCCGGAGACAACCATGTTTCTGATAAGGTAGTTAACCAGATATTGACTGAAATGGACGGGCTGCAGGATCTGCATGATATTGTAATAATCGGTGCAACCAACAGGCCGGATATGCTTGATACTGCATTATTAAGACCAGGAAGGTTTGACAGGATAATCCTTGTCCCTGTCCCTGAAAAAAAAGGGAGAAAAGAAATATTTGATATTCATACTAAAGAAATGCCGCTTGCAAAAAATATTAATATTGAGGAACTGGCAGAAAAAACAGAAGGTTATGTCGGAGCAGATATTGAAGCTGTCTGCAGGGAAGCTGCAATACTTGCATTGAGAGAGGATTTAAAAGCAGATAAAATAACCAAATCCCACTTTGAAGATTCATTAAAAAAGGTGAGCCCTTCTGTAAATAAAGAAGTTGAAAAAGCATATGTTGAGCTTTTAGACCATTTTACAGCTGCCCGCGGCAAAGAGATGCAGGATTCCAAGCCAAGATACTTCGGTTGAATTAAGCAGAGGTTGAGTTAAATTTATTAAATTAATTCTTTTTTTCATTTACTATGAATGCAAAACCAGGGGATTCCGTAAGGGTTATTACAAAAAAAGAAACCACTGAAGGAATTCTTATTCCTGCTCCGGATTTAAATGAAAATGATTCTATAATAATTAAACTGAATAACGGATACAATATTGGTGTTTCTAAAAAAAAAATCACAAAAATTGAAATCATAAACAAACACAAGCCCCAGAATCAAAAAAAGAAAAATATTCCTGTTAACAAAAACCTCCCTACAATTTCAATCCTGCATACCGGAGGAACTATTGCAAGCAAAGTAGATTATCATACAGGGGGAGTTGTATCAAGATTTACACCTGAAGAATTATTAGGAATGTTTCCTGAATTAAAAGATATCGTAAATATCAGAAGCAGGTTAATGAAAAACATGTGGTCCCAGGATATGCGGTTTTCCCATTATAACCTTATTGCCAAAGAAATAAAAAAAGAGATTGAAAACGGCTCCGAAGGAGTCATTGTCAGCCAGGGAACAGACACTCTCCATTACACAAGCGCTGCCCTCTCTTTTATTCTGGAAGATCTATCAAAGCCGGTATTGATTGTCGGCTCTCAAAGAAGCTCTGACCGAGGGAGCAGTGATGCTTACCTTAATTTAATAAATGCAGCGTATTTTATTGCTACTTCAGATTTTGCAGAAGTAGGAGTGTGCATGCATGAAAACATGGATGACAATTACTGCCATATTCTCCAAGGAACTAAATGCAGGAAACTGCACACTTCTCGTAGAGATGCGTTCCAACCAGTTAATTCAAAAGCTTTTGCAAGAATCAATTACCAGAAAAAAGATATCCAGTATATTAGAAAGAAATATGCAAAAAAATCGGATAATAAGCTTAAATTAAAGCTGATTGATGAAAAGATTAAAGTTGCAATTCTCAAGCAGCATACAAATATGTATGCTGAGCAGTTTTTATTTTATAAAAATTATGACGGACTAGTTATTGAAGCAACAGGCCTTGCATGTTTACCCATAAGTAAGATTGATGATTCAACACAAGAATCAGAGAATATAAAAAAAGCAATTGAAAGCGTAATTAAAAAAGGAGTTATTGTTGTAAATGCCCCCCAGACAATATTCGGCAGAATTAACATGAATGTATATGAAGATCAAAGAAATGCCCAGAAAATAGGTGTTTTAGGCAATTTAAATGACATGACCCCTGAAACAACATTTATCAAATTGGCTTGGCTCCTTTCAAATTATCCAAAAGAGAAAGTAAAGGAATTATTGCTCACTAATTTAAGAGGAGAGCTTAGTGAAAGAATCGAGCCCAGTGATTTCATCAAAGAGATGTAGAGGTATGTTGATTTATTCTTGTATAATTTGAGTACATTCATATGCTTTTAACGGGTTTCCTAAAACTCTATTACATTCCACTGTAAAAGTATCACCTGGATTAAAAACCATTCTATCAACAGTCACATAAACTCCGGATGTATCTGGAACTGAACAGGCTCCGTCAATAGAAACATAATGGCCTTCTAGATAAGGTACAAAACCTGGAACAGCAGTATTAGCCTCTTCTACTATGATGTCAAGATCTTTTGCAGAAAGCTCTAAAGGATACCTTACTCCTTCCAAACCTAATCTTATTTGTCCAGAATCTCCTCTAATTTCTGAATAAACTCGTCCTTCATAGTGACCAGCAGATGCGGCGCATTGAGCTTCTAATTCAGCTAATTTTTGATTTCTAATAGGATAATAAAGCTTAGTAGTACCTACAATTAGTCCCACACCCAGTACCCCTACTAATAACCATTGTCTAAAACCAACTCTTCTGGGTATCATCTTTATTATTCCCTACTTAATTATTATAAACCTAGGAAAGGAAAAAGGGATTTATTTTTAAAGATTATCATTCCAGAATAGTTATGGGCTCTTTCTTAACATAGTCCTAGGGAAGGCAATAGCATCTTTTATGTTGTCTAAGCCGCAGATCCATGCAACAATTCTTTCAACACCAAGACCATAACCAGAATGAGGCACTGAGCCGTATCTTCTTAAATCAAGATACCAATCATATTTTTTAGGATCTTCATTTTCTTTTTTTAAATATTTTATGAGTTCATTAATATCAGTATCTCTTTGTGAACCGCCAATTATTTCTCCATAACCAGAGGGTGCAAGCATATCAAAACAAAGTGCCACAGGGCCAGGAGCATCTGTTTTTTTTATACCCGGCCTTAGCTTTTTTTCCATTTTATAAAATGCCATAACCTCTTTTGGATATTCGATAATTGCAACAGGTGTATCAAAATGCTCCATTAACCTTTCCTCTTCAATTGTTCTTAAATCTTTTCCCCAATGTACTTTCATATTCTCTTTTTCCTCAAGTATTTTCAGTGCTTTTGTATAAGTAATTGTGGGATATTCTTTTTCTGCCGCAGGTCTTAATTGTGATATGTCTCTCTTTAATATCTCAAGTTCATTTTTATTATTTTTAATGACTTCCTGTACAATGAATTTAACCTCATCTTTCCCTGCCTGCACTACCTCATCAAGATCCATCCAAGCTGCCTCCATCTCTGCCATCCAAAATTCCGAGAGATGCCTAGACGTCTTTGATTTTTCAGCTCTAAATGTTGGAGATACATCATATACTTTCTCAAGTGCAAATATCATTGCTTCTGCATAAAGTTGCCAGCTTTGGCTTAAATAAGTAATATCATTAAAATATTTCACTTGAAATAATGTTGAACCACCCTCACACATCATTGGCTGAAATATCGGAGGAGGAAATTCATAATAACCCTTATCTCGAAAGAATTTATGAATAGCTCCAATAACTGTATGTTTGATTTTAAATACAGAAGTCAATTTTCTTGATCTTATCCACAGATGCCTCTTGTCCAATAAAAATTCCGGTGAAAAGTCTTTTGTTATCGGAAAGGGCTCTGCAAACTGCACAACTTCTAAGTCTTTAACAAGAAGTTCATATCCAGAAGGAGCTCTCGGCTCTTTTTTTATATCTCCAGTTAGTTTTAAAGAAGATTCAATTGAAAGCATTTTTGCATCTTCCCACACTTTTTCAGGAAGGTCTGCTTTGGAAAAAACACACTGGATAATATCAGATGAGTCCCTCACAACAATAAATGCAAATTTGTTTGATTTTCTCTCACGATAGACCCAGCCCCTTATAGAGACTTCTCCTGAACCCTGATTCATAGCTTCTGAGATTGATATAAATTTATTTTTTTTCATTTCAGAATTGAGAAATAATAATTTTAATTTAAAGGTTATCATTACTGTTTTTTCCAAAAAGAATAAATAAATGACTGCTTTTCATAAAAAATAGTATGAAGATATCCAGACTCGACAAAAAAATACTAAACATCCTTTTGAAAAATTCCAGATTATCTTACAGGCAAATAGCAAAGATTCTGAAGGTTTCACCTGCAACAGTGATGCAGCATATTAAGGAACTGGAAAAAAATAAAGTAATTAGAGGCTATACTGCAGACATCAGCTTTTACAAGCTTGGATATGAATTTAAAGCAATGATCCAATTGAGAATTTCCAAAGGCAAATTATTTGAAGTTGAAAAAAAGATTGCAAAACACCCTAATGTGTATGCTATTTATGATGTTACAGGAGATTTTGATGCCATTATAATTGCTGCATTTAAAACACGTACTTTATTAGACCGGTTCCTTAAAAAGATACAAACCTTTGACTTTATTGAAAGGACACACACAAGTCTGATCCTCAATATTATAAAAGAAAAGCACGATTCTGTAGAGTGAACATTCATTTAATAAACTGAATCTTTTTCTGCTTTTATTAAACATTTGTTAATTTTTTTATTAATTAATTAAACGAATTTTAAATAAAAAAACTTAAATCTTAAATATTAATAAAAAAACTTAGTAAATATAATTAAGGGGAGTGGATTAAAATGAAAGAAGAACAGTTATTAGAGCAAGTTAAAAAAGAGGGTGTGAGATTCATAAATCTGCAGTTTTCAGATTTTATGGGGATGGTAAAGTCTGTCACTATACCTGTAAAAGAGCTTGAAAAGGTATTGAAAAGGGGAAGTTGGTTTGACGGCTCCTCTGTCGAAGGTTACATGAGAATACATGAATCAGATATGTATTTAAAACCGGATATAAACACCTATGCTGTAATTCCCTGGTTTTCTTCAGAAGAAATCAAGACAGCAAGATTTATATGTGATGTTTACAGGTCTAATAATGAGCCTTTTGAAGGCGACCCAAGATATATATTAAAAAAGGTAATTAAAGAGGCTTCTGACTTAGGATTTATTTTTAATGTGGGGGCAGAACCCGAATTCTTTTTATTTAAAAAAGACAACGGGATCAAAACACTGACACATGATGTCGGAGGCTATTTTGACCTTTCAATGGACAAGGCATTTGAAATTCGGGCTGAGATGGCAAATGCCCTGGAAAAATTCGGAATAAAAGTTGAAATGGGTCATCATGAAGTTGCTCCCGGCCAGCATGAAATTGATTTCCAGTATGCTGATGCATTGACTGCAGCAGACAATGTAATTACATTTAAATTCACATTAAAGGCCATTGCAAATAAATACGACCTGCATGCAACATTCATGCCAAAGCCTATTTTTGGAATTAATGGTTCAGGAATGCACTGCCATCAAAGTCTTGCTGATAAAAATAGTGGAAAAAACTTATTTTATGATTCAGAAGATGAATATAAACTATCCAAATTAGCCAAAAGTTTTATTGAAGGCCAATTAAGGAATATAAAAGGGATAAGTGCAATATTATCACCCTTGGTAAATTCCTACAAAAGACTTGTGCCAGGATATGAAGCACCTGTATACATTTGCTGGGCGCGCGTGAACAGAAGCGCTTTAATCAGAATTCCCGGAATCCCTGAAGGCCGCAGCCAGTCTGCTCGTGCTGAATTAAGATGTCCTGACCCAAGCTGCAACCCTTATTTAGCATTTGCAGCAATGCTTAAAGCAGGAGTTGACGGTATAAAACAAAAATTCGAATTAAGAAAACCCGTTGAAGAAGATGTATATGAATTTGATGATGATAAATTAAAAAAATATTATATTGATACTCTTCCCGGGTCATTGAATGAGGCATTATATGAGATGAAAAAGAGCAAGATTGCAAAACAGACATTTGGAGAGACAACCTTTGGCAAATATTATCATGCTAAAAAAGCAGAATGGGACGAATACAGACTAAGAGTACATCAATGGGAGCTGGATAAATACCTTATAAAGCATTAAATGACAACACAAGTCTATGAAAAAAAAGAGGAACACTGTCCTAGATGTAACAGTATTAAGATTAATTACAGTAAAAATTATTTTTATTCAGAATGTAAAAAATGCGGGTTTGTTTTTAAATTAATATAAATTACTTACTTACTTTCTCCCAGTCTTCCATAAATTTCCTCATTCCCTCGTCTGTCCTGGAATGTTTAAAGAGTTTTTCCATTATTTGAGGAGGTACAGTAGCTATATGTGCTCCAAGCAATGCTGCTGCTTTCACATGCTCCGGGCTTCTGACAGAGGCAACAATAACTTCTGTAGGGAATTCATAATTTTCAAAAATATCAAGGATTTCTGCAACCAATTGCATTCCATCCATGCCCTGATCATCCAATCTTCCGACAAAAGGGCTTACGTAGGTTGCACCTGCTTTTGCAGCTAATAAGGCCTGATTTGCTGAAAAAACAAGAGTCACGTTTGTCTTTACTCCTTTTTTTGAAAGCTCCTTTACTGCTTTGAGCCCCTCATGTGTCATCGGGATTTTTACCACAACATTTTTTCCCCATTTTGCAAATTCTATTGCTTCTTTTATCATCATCTCTTCTGATTCGCTTACAGTTTCAACGCTCACCGGTCCTTTAACTTTTTTAATAATATCTTTACAGACCTGCTCAAAGTTTCTCTCTGACTTCATCACTAAAGTAGGATTTGTTGTAACACCGTCAATTAACTCAATGTATTTTTTTATTTCGTCTAGTTCAGCTGTATCTAAAAAAATTTTCATTTGAATCACCCATATTATTAAAGAATTTGTTTCTTGTATTTATTTATTTGGATTTTTGAAAAATTTTCAACCCAGATTATCAAGGATTGCATTCTTAAATAGAAAACTTTTAAATTAATATATCTTTCCAATTAAATAAAAAATGGAATTAAATTACAAAGAATTAGGATTTAAGTGTGGAATTGAGATTCATCAGGAACTTTCAACTAAAAAACTCTTCTGCGAGTGCTCTTCTTCTTTAAATGAGAAAAACCAGACCTGTGAAATAAAAAGAAAACTAAGGGCTGTTGCAGGAGAAACAGGAGAAGTTGATGAAGCAGCTCAATATGAGCATTTTCGCGACAGGGAATTTATTTATCATGGATATGAAAATGAAGTATGTCTTGTTGATACTGATTCTGAGCCACCTCATCCGGTAAATAAAGATGCAATGAACATTGCTCTTGGATTTGCTAAATTGATAAAACTAAAAGTCCCTGATACTTTATGTGTTATGAGAAAAACAGTAACAGACGGCTCTGCATGTTCTGGATTCCAGAGAACAATTTTAATTGGAATGGAATCTGATAAGAGCTATCTGCCTAAAAGCAAAGTCAAAGTTACTCAGCTAAATCTTGAAGAAGATGCATGTAAGATTGAAAAAAAGCAAGGAAATTATGTATCTTATTCTCTTTCAAGGCAAGGGATTCCTTTATTGGAAATAGGGACAGACGCTACTATTAAAAATCCCCAGCATGCTAAAGAGACTGCTCTTGAAATCGGAACAATTCTCAGAAGCTTTAATGTGAAAAGAGGCATCGGTACAATAAGGCAGGATGTAAATGTCTCTATAAAAGGAGGAGCAAGGATCGAGGTAAAAGGCTGGCAGGATTTAAAGACTTTAACCAAACTAATTGAAAATGAAGTCTTAAGGCAATTTAATTTAATTGAAATTAAAAAAGAATTGGAAAAAAGAGGGTTAAAAAAATTCTCTAAAACTTCAAGAGAGATTACTGGAATATTTAAGAAAACAAAAAATCAAATTATTTCAAAAATAATAAAAAATAAAGGTAAAGTGTATGCTCTTCTATTGCCAAATTTTTCAGGATTGTTGAAAAAAGAAGTCTGTCATGGAAAGACATTTGGCAGAGAGCTTTCTGAATATGCAAAAGCATACGGCACAAAAGGCATGATACATACTGATGAAGATATTAAAAAATACCAATTAGAAAAAGAATTTGATAACTTAAAAAAAGAATTAAAAGCTAAAAAAAATGATTTGATTCTTATTATTGCTGAAAATGAAAAAATAGCAGAAAAAGCAATTGATGCTGTTTATGAAAGAGCTCTATATTGCTTAAAAGGCATACCTGAAGAAACACGCATCCCAAACCATGAGAATGCAACATCAAGCTATGCAAGGCCTTTGCCAGGATCACACAGGATGTATCCTGAGACTGATGTTCCTATGGTTCCTATTACAAAAGAATTATTAAAAAGAGTTGATATTCCTGAATTGCTTACTGATAAGATTGGCAGGTTAAAGAACGAGTTTAAAGTTGATGAACATATTGTAAAGGAATTAATGAAAAAAGGAATTGATATCAATGTATTTGTTAAAAAATACAAAAACATTGACTCAAAGATAATAGCAAGCTCAATTATTGAAATACCAAAAGAAATAAAGAAAAGATATAACCTTGAAATTGATATCCTGGATTATGTGGATGAAGTCTTTGAAAAACTGAATAATAAAGAGATAAGCAAAGACGCTGTTCTTGAGATTCTTGTTGAATTGGCAAAAGGAAACAAAGTAGATTATTCTAAATACAAAGTTATGGATGAAAAAGAGCTTGAAAAAGAGATTAATAAAATCATTGATTCTAATAAAGGAGCTCCATTAAATGCAATGATTGGAATTGTAATGAAAGAATTAAGAGGAAAAGCTCCTGGGAAGAAGATTGTTGAGATTGTGAGGAAATTGGTTGGATAGACTATAATTACAGTTTTCTTTTCTGAAGATAATTAAATAAAAACATCATTGCAAGTGTGGAGAACGAAAACACAAAGGCAATTTCTCTATCAATAGCCAAATCTACCAGCCCAATAAAAAAAAGTAACATTGGAGAAGTTAATAATAAAAAATAACTTTTTCCTCCAAATTTACTATCAAAATAAAACATGCCAATTTTTAGATTTTTATCAAATTTATATTTAGTCAAAATATAAGATAAAGTAAAAATAAAATAGGATAAAACCAATAAATTACCTAATGCATGTTCAAATAAGATTGGACTAATTTTATTGATAAATTTTAGTAAAAATGAAAGAATGAGTAAATTGAAGAAAACCATTTGATAACAAATTCTAAATCTAGATTCATATGCTTGTTTGTCCATTCCTTGATACTGTTTTATATTTGTTGGAAGAATTACTAATTCAGCTATTAAAGGGACAATTGCGGCAAAAAATTCAATTAAAATAATAAATAAGTCGATATCAAACATATTATGAGCATACAAATCTAACTATAAAAACATTTCTACAACAGCACCATCTCAGCAGTTGCCCCGCAATAAAACCAAATATTTCTGATATTAATATGCGCGTGCCTGAGAAACTTTTTCTTTTGTTTTCTTGCTTTTGTTATTCTATGAGAACACTTAACCTCAAATATGTCAAAGAACTTGCCTTTTTTTGCAAGAACATCTATCTCTCCGACTGTTCTTTTTTTCCTGTAGAGCTTTACATTCGTAGAAATAGTATCATAATAGTCTTCTATGCTTTTACACAATTCAACCATATATTGATCGTGCTTGGTTATGTTTTTGATTAAAACAACACCTCTTAATATTAATATTGTGTAAAAGGGTATATAAATGTTTATTATGTAAAATATATATTTTCTAAGATAATAAATTTCCCAAAACTTTTATATATAATCCTCTAATCCATAGAATAAAGACGGGGACATAGTATAAGCCTTTTGAAAAAATCAAATTCAAGAAGGGTACATCTTGGCTAGAATAGGTGGCTCCAGTGTTGGAGCGATGAGTCGAAAGACAATGACTTAGAATGTGGTCAGTCGCTTGATGAAGTGACCACCGGATGAGGGTTCAAATCCCTCTGTCCCCAGTCTTTTTTATTCTTAACCTATCTACTCAAAAATAGCAAAATATTTAAAGTTTGATTTAATAAATTAGATTATAACTTTATTGGGGGTGAGGGTATGGCTAGAAAAAAGAAAGGGCTAATGACTAAAGTCGGGCCGTGGACATTTATATTAGGTTTGATTATTGCAATAGCAACAGCCTTATTAATTCCGCCGAATACAGGCCTGTTATGGGTTCTTGGAATCCTTGGCTTAATAGTCGGCTTAATGAACATAAGCGATGAAGAGGTAAGGACCTATCTGATTGCAACAATAGCATTTTTAGTGTCTGCATCAAGCTTAACTGCAATTTTAGAACCGATTCCTATACTTGGCTCTGCAGCAAAACCTTTCATGACAAATGTAGTGGTATTTATTGCACCAGGAGCAGGAATAGTCGCATTAAAAGCACTATACATGATTTCTAAGGATTAATTTTTTTTTACTTTTTAAAAATCTCTTTTCCAGTAGAATTTCCAACATACCCGCAATCATTGCATTTGAGATTCCCTTCTGCTAATCTCACTAGATTACGTGAGCCGCATCTGGGACAAAATACTGATTTCATTTTAATTTAAAATATATTCTCCTGTTTTTTGCACCTTTGTTTTCTGCTTTTACAAACTCAATTCCCCCTATTTCAAAAATATTGTCAAGATGTGTCCCGCCGCACGGCTGCGCATCAAATCCTTTGATATCAACAACTCTTAATTCATCATAATCTTTAACAAGATGCGGGCTTACACTTGCAAATCCCTGTAATTTATAGGCTTCATCTCTATTTAAAAAACTTTTTTCAACACCAAGGTTTTTTTTAATTATTTCATTTGATTTTTGAAACCAGCCAGGAATTTTTTCCCTGTCAAAATTCTCCAATGTAAAATCAATCCTTGATTTTTCTATCCCTAATTGATTCCCGGAAGTATTTGCACCGGTGTCTTCATGAATAACTCTGGATAATACATGGGCAGCTGTATGCATTTTCATCAGAGTATATCTCCTTTCCCAGTCAATTTTACATTGCACATTATCCCCTTTTCTAAGCCCAGGCTTATCAACTTCATGAGAGATTTTTCCTCCAAACATTCCGACATAAACAACCTTATATTCTGTGCCGTCTTCAGTTGTTAAAGTGCCTGTATCATATGGCTGACCCCCCATATTAGGATAAAAAATATTCTTATCCAAGATAATAAATTTGTCTTTAGACACATCTTCTACAATTGCACCTGTCTCTTTTAAATAACAGTCTTTTAGATATAGAGGGATTTTCATTTTTCTCATACCACCTTTATTTGTTTTTGATAAATAAACTAAATAATTATTTATAATTTATGGATTTCATAATCTGAGTGATTCTCTCAACTGTATCTGCATAAGTAAGCTTCTTTCTTATTTCAGAGCCCCCTTTAATTGATTTAGTGAACCATTGGGCATGTGTTTTTATTTCAGCATATTTTAGGCAGTCATATTTCTCTGCCAGTTCAAGATATTCAAAAAATTCATTAATTTTTTGTTTTAATGTCTGTTTAGGAAGCAATTTGCCTGTTTTAAGATAATGATTTATCCTCCTGAAGATATACGGCTCGCCAATTGCTGCCCTTCCTATCATCAAAAAATCTGCTTTTGTTTGCTCTAAACATTTTTCAGCAGATAATTCATCAAAAACATCGCCATTAGCTATGACTGGAATAGAGACTGTCTCTTTCACTCTTCTGATAATTTCCCAGTCTGCTTTTCCTGAATATTTTTGTGCAACGTTTCTTCCATGAACAGTAATTGCAGATGCGCCTGCTTTTTCAATTAGTTTCGCAACTTCTAATGCATTTATATGATTCCTGTCAAGACCTGTGCGTATTTTTGCAGTAATCGGCTTTTTGACTTTTTTAACTAATGCTGATATTATTTCATATATTTTTTTAGGCCTTTTCAGCAATGCAGAGCCTGCACCCTGCTGCATAACAGAATAATCAGGGCAGCCAAGATTAATGTCAACTATGTCGCAATCTAATTTATCAGCTGCTTTTACCAAGATTTCTGTGTTCTGTGCAAAAAGCTGCATTGCAACAGGTTTTTCCTGATTTATTGTAATTAATTTACCCAGAGTCACCTTGTTATTTCTAACCATGGCATTTGCATTTATCATCTCACTAAAAACCAGGCCGCAGGAATACTTTTTACAAAGTAATCTAAAAGGGAGAGAAGTCACTTTAGACATTGGCGCAAGAACCAATTTATCTTTAATTTTTACTTTTCCGATTTCCATTAAATTAAAGAACTAGATATGTTTTTAAAAAAATATTTATTAAATGCTTATATTTTTTAAATTAAGAATGAATAAAAAAATAATTTTAAAGAGCTGCTCAATTATAATTATTATTGTTCTGATCACAAACATGGTTCTGCTGGGATTAAGATTAATCAATGATCTGGTTTTCTGGATAATTATTATACTTGGTTTTATTTCAATGAATATTATCAAATATAGTTACAATAAAAAACAGAAAAAAAACTAAAGCTTAGTTTTTCCTTTTGGTTTTCTTGTTATTAAATGAAGATGCGTCGGCGTAGTTGTTATCTGGAAGAATTCTTCCCCCTCAGGAATATTGTTTACCACCTTAAGCAGATTCTTATACGTTCCTTTCAATGAAAAAAAGATCGGCTCTTCATAAACAAAGTAAGAATATTGAGGGACTTTATGATTATATTCTTTTATTATCAGATGTAAGTGAGATATTGAATTTTCTATTTGAATGAGCTCTTCATTGGATAAAAGGTCATTAATTGTTTTTTGAAGATTTTTATAAGTTCCTTTGTTAGTCCATGAAATCTGGCTGTCCTTTATTCTTACCATATAATCTTTTTTTTTCATCTGAAATCACCTCTGGGTAAATTAGGAAAATTGAATATATTTAAAATTTTCCAAAAAAAACAAAAGCTTTAAATTTATAGATACAATTCACTCTAAACTTATAAGTGAACTAAGAATGGCAGATGAATTTGACCTGGAAGAAATCAGCCTTATATGCGGCGTATGTGGTAAACAGGTGAAGGTTGTTGTTTACAAGGGATATGACACATCTGATTTTGTTTGTCAAAGATGTAATCAGGGGGAACTAAGCTCTGAAGAAGAAGGCAGTGACATTTAATTTGTTCTTCTACTCTTTTTAAATATTTTAAAAATCAAATTGATTTTTAAAGCCCGAAAAAGGTTTCACCTTTTTTTGATGTAGCCCGGTGAAGTCTCATATATAATATTATCTCTCTTAAGTTCCTGGATTAATTTTTCAATCTCATCATCACTAAATCCTCGGGAATTAGCTTCAATTATTATCTGCTCTTTCTGGACCAGGTTTTTTGGGCCGGCAGTCAAATGGTTAATAATAGTTATTAACTCTATTTTTTTATCTATCTGGCGCTCTTTTATTATACTTTTCTGAAGAAAGCTCTGATATTTCTTTAATTTTTCAAAATCATCAACCACTCAATACACCCCTTTATTTATATATTTATATTTCAAAGTATTTAAAATTTATTATAAAATCATTATTTCGGATTAAAAACAAAATCTTTTTATATAATACTTTTTTGTTAATAGTAGGTTGGGGGTTGATTTAAAGTGGCAAATAAAAAATCTGAAGTCAAGAGCATCAGGAAAAAAAAGCTTACCAAAAAAAACAAGCCTAAAAACAATGATAAAAATATAAGTAAACTAAAATCAGATTATCTAAAAAGGGAAATTTCAAATGCAATACTTATTATAGGTATAATCTTAATTCTCGGCTTAGGATGTGCAATGATTTATCTAGGAAGTTTAGAAATTGAAAGCAGTGATAATTTTATAATGAATTTTCTAGTACAAATAAAACAAAAAATATCAGGAACTGGAAATGATGCTATTGCCGCTGTTGTCAATGATGAAAAAATAACTTTAAAAGAGTTAGATAACCAATTTGAAAAACTACCTTCTGAATATAAATCAATTATCCCAAAAGAAAAATTGCTTGAACAGATGATTGATGAAAAACTATTGCTAAGAGAAGCCAAAAAACTCAGGATTGATGTTTCTGAAGAAGAGGTCAAAGAAAGCATTAATCTGACATTAGCTTCATATATGATGGATGAAGAACAGCTCAAAACAGAGCTTGAAACACAGGGTATTGAATATGATGAGTTTCTTAAATTATATAAAAATGAATTTATAATTAACAAATTACTAAACAAGACAATAACTGTTGAGGTAAGTAAAGAGGAAGTAAAGAATTTTTATAATAATAATAAAGAGCAGTTTACAATTCCGGAAAGCATTAATGCAAGCCATATCTTAATCTGCCATAATGAAAGTTTAGGATGTACAAGTAACCTCTCAAAAGAAGAGGCTACTCTAAAAATAAACAATATTCTGGAGGAAATCAAAGAAGGTAAAGATTTTGAAACACTTGCTCGTGAATTCTCTGACTGCCCCTCTTCTCAGATTGGAGGAAATCTTGGGTTTTTCATCAGGGGACAGATGGCTCCTGAATTTGAAGACGCTGCTTTTGAATTAGGAGAAAACCAGGTTTCAGAGATTGTTGAAACAGTATTTGGTTTTCATATAATAAAAATGCATGAAAGAAAAGCAGAAGAGATTATTGATTTGGAATTAGTTAAACCTCAGATAGAAGAGTCTTTGCAGCTGGAAAAACAACAGGAATTGTATTTAGATTATATCTCAAAACTAAGAAACGAATCCAAAATTATTGTATTTTATAAAAAATAAAAAAAATTAATTAAAAATCATCTGCTGTTAAGATTGTTAATTGCGGAGAATCTCCTACCTTTGAACTCATACCCACTAAAAAATTAATATTTGATTTTTCACATACTGAAAGCAGGTCTTTTTCTATTATTCCGTCAAATACAATTGCATAAACCCCTGAACTCAGGCTTTTAATTGTAGACAGTAATTCACTTACAGGGACTTTACCCAGAATATTGAGTTTTTCATCAAGAATATAAGCTCCCCTTGTTCCTATCAGGCTTTCCAGCATACTGTTGAATTTCTTTTTTTCATTATCATCCAGGCTTTTTTTCTTAACCTGCTTGATTTCAGGAACATTTACAGGAATTGTTTTTGAAATAGGTTTTTTAATAGTGGGTTTGATTTCTTTTGTTGATTTGATTAATATTTTCTTTCTTTCAGATTCCGGCTCAGGTGTTTGCAAGTTAAATTCCAGTTTCGCCTGTTCCGCTGAAACTTTTCCCCTCAGTGATTTGTGAATCTCTTTTTTTGTTAACTCCTCTACTTCCTTTCCCTGCTGTGCCATGCATACAAAATCTATTTCTGTCAGACCCATTAATTCCTGTAGAATCAATTTGCCGCCACGATCACCATCAACAAAAACAGTAACAATCTTTTTATTAGCTAATTCAATAATTTCTGGAGGAATAGATGTACCGTTAATTGCAACAGCATTTTTTATCCCGTGTTTTAAGAGGTTTAAAACATCTGCCCTTCCTTCCACGACAATAATCTCATCTGAATCCTCTATGTTAGGCCCTGCCGGAAGTCTTGCTTTACCATATTCCTTAATTTCCATTACCCTAACAGAATAAGCCACTTCATCACTTAGTTCCTGTGAGTCCGGCATAACTGTATCCATTAGTTGCTTCAGAAGTTCCTTTGCCCTGTCAATTACATAACGTCTTTTTGAAACCCTGACATCCTCTATATTCTGAACATGAATTTTAGCATTACAAGGCCCAATTCTCTGGATAATCTCAAGTGCTGCTCCTACAATTGCTGTTTCTGCTTTATCCAGTGAAGATGGAATAACAATAGATCCTTTTGTTTTTCCGCTCCTTGTTTCAGTTTCTACTTCTATTCTGCCTATTCTGCCAGAACGCTGAAGCTCTCTAAGCTCCAGTTCACTGCCTAAAAGACCTTCTGTCTGACCAAATACCGCGCCGATAACATCTGGTCTGTCTACTACTCCTTCTATATCAATTGACGCATGAATAATATATTTTGCTGATACTGGACTTATTTTTCCCATTTTTGTCTCCTCCTGTCAATTTTCAAAACAAATGTTTCTATACAACTATTTTACACAATCCAACATAAGAAAGAGCTTATACCTAAATAAAAAGGTAAATTCATGATTAGTGAACATAATTGCTACACCTCTTATGCTGGATGAATTCAGAACAAGTATCTATTAATTTATTCTCTCTTATTTTCAAAAAAATTGAATAAATGATAAATGGAGTGTAATACTTGCCCTGATTTTAATTATGAATAATAATGTTGCCCGAAACACTAACTCCCAGGCTCATAGCTTGTTTTTAACGTGAGCTCCTATGGGTACTCTCGTGACGGGCTGTATTATATAAGAGTGTTTTATATTCACTGCAAAACAAAGTTCAGCTCATATAAAGACCCATTTATATAATATATTAATAGGAAATTGAAGTTTATATTTAAGTTTTTTGGATTGCCCTCTTAATCATGGAACTTCCAGGTAATATTCTTCTTTGTTTAAGTCTGACACCGGAATTTCACCAAAATTGCATGTTTTACAGGTTGAATCCAGGTATACCCAGTTTCCTCTTCTATATTTCTTTCTTGCCTGCTCAAGCTCTATCCTGACAAAAACATGACCTGTGATAAAAACCAGTTCTGAATTTATTCCTATACTTTCCATTAAGCTTGATAACAATATAGCATGCCCGTCACAGTCCATTGCACCTGAAAAAAGACTCTCTCTTGGATGTTCTATATATTCTTTTTTTATTGGGTCACTTACATACCCAAAGTTAGCCTGAACAAAATAATAAATCGCTTTTGCATGGCAGATTTGATTTGAATCATCACAACTCTGTGAGGCAATTTTTACAGCAATTTGCTTAATTACCGGGTCAGTAGGATCAATTAATTTTTTAAAATCATTTAATTCATTTATCTGTAATGTACTGTTTCTAAGACCAATGTCTTTAGGTATTATTTCCAGACTGGGAATGTTTTTTGGTTCAGGGTCTAATCTGAGCGAGGTGTATGGAATAATTGCAATTAAAATAAGTAAAATCAGAGATAGTGCAAGTATTAATTTTAATGGCCCTATCCAAGGTCTCTTAATGTCAGCTGCAGGGTTTTCTTCATTAATTTCGGGTCTCATATTTTTCATAAATTTGTCTTTTAATAAAAATTTTTATATATGTGTAATAAATCTTTTATATAAAATGGAACCAACTCTTAATAAAGTTCCTGAACACATAGGCATTATTCTGGACGGGAATAGACGGTTTGCCAAGCGCTTAATGATGAAACCCTGGAAAGGCCATGAATGGGGCTTTAAAAAAGTAGAAAAACTTGTGGAATGGTGCCAGGAATTTTATATTCGTGAATTGACTTTATATTGCCTTTCTGTACAGAACTTTAACAGGCCAAAACATGAATTTAATTATTTAATGGATACTTTCAGGGAAGGGTTCAAAAAATCGTTTGAAGATCCGAGAATTGATAAATTTAAAATAAAGATAAATGTTATAGGCAGAACCTGGATGTTTCCAAGAGACATTCAAGAAATGATGAGCAAGATTATGGAAAAAACAGAAAAGAATAATAATTATACAATAAACTTAGCAATGGCTTACGGCGGCAGGGAAGAAGTCATTGACGCTGTTAAAAAAATTGCTGAAGAGATTAAAACCGGAAAAATAGACATTGAACAGATAAATGAAGAAACCTTTTCCAGGAATCTATATCTTGATAGTTGCCCTGATTTAATTATCAGGACCGGCGGGGAAAAACGAACATCCAATTTTCTGGCGTGGCAAAGTGTTTATTCTGAATTCATATTTATAGAGAAGATGTGGCCTGAATTTGAAAAAAAAGATCTTGTCAAATGTTTAAATGAATATTCAAAAAGGCAACGGCGCTTTGGATGTTAATTAGAATCAGCATTAATTAAAAGCACAGGACCAAATTTCTGTTTTTGGGATGCTCTGACTGTCCTGTATTCTGTACCATATTTCTGTTCATATTCATAGGAAATTTCCATATAAAGTGTTTTTTTCTTTTTCAGGTCAATATTACTGTATCCTTTCAAAGGAATCAGCTTTTCAAAGGAATTTCCAATACCTGTCATCTTTTCTGTAAATAATTGCTCATTCATTAAAATCTGCTTATCATCAAAGATAGTGATTCCTGTTATTTTGAAATTTCTTATATCTTTATTTATATCATCTAATCTAAATTCAGAAATAACATTGGATAATTCAACATTCAAAGGGTCTTCATATGTTATTTTCAGGTCAACCCGGAAATAAGAGGTCTTTACCTCTCTGATAACTGTCTGTTCGACAATCTCAACAGATTCCTTAACTTTTGAAACGCATTCATCATCAACACACCTGTACTCAACATATTCATTCACACTTTCCTTGCATTTCCCGCAGTCTTTTTCACATGTACATTTATTCTCTCCAAGATCCTCTTCACATTCTTTATTGCCGCAGTGGCAGTTAGGAATCTGCTCATGGGCACATTCAAAATCTGTTGTCTTGTCACAGAAATCCATGGTGCAGGAATTGCCGTCATTGCATGATTTAGGGCAGCGTGAGCAGGATGACAGAATAATAACTAGAAAGATAAGAAAGTAAAAAAAAATATTCAACTTATTTGATTTCATATTTTTAATAAAAAATTCATTAAAATTATTCTTCCTATGTTTAATAACTGCCGCTTACTGTAGTTGTTAGTTCTCCGTTAAATGTCCTTTGGATTGAAGAGCCTGAAATCTTATATTGACATGTAAAAGTCAACTTTGTTTTTTTGCCAACCAGTTCTTCAAAATCCTCGCCACTCTCTCCATCTGTCAGCAGGACAGTGTTCCCGTTTGCCACTTCACTTCTATCAGGTTGCAGTGTTCCGCTTCTGTCTCCTTCTGAAATCCAAGAACAGCTTTCTAAATCTGTTATAGTCTTGCCCACCCTGTTTTTAATATCAATATTTATTCCACCACCTGTTGCATCTATTGCAAAGTCAACACACTCAAAACTCCCTCCTTTTATCTTACAGCTGTCAGGGAGATAAGCGCCCAAATCAAGCACACCAAAATATATCAGCGCACCAACCGCTAACATAACTATCAATATTGCAATGCCATATACCATCAATGACTCCATGGCAACCTGTGATTTTTTAGAATTTTGTTCCATTGTAAATCAGCCTCTTTTTAAAATTTTCTAATAATAAACGGATTTATTAATTTTTCTCTATATCTTCACCTATATAAAATTTTCTCTATCAACTTTTATTTATTTTAAGAATTTTTTTATAGAATTAATAATCAGGCTTAGTGAAAATAAAATATAATTTAATTAAAATTTATATTCAGGCTTGGTGAGATTGGATGATTGTTCCTTGACATTAAACAGGACGTTCCACAAGCGCCCCTTCTAATTAGATAAGAGCAGGGAACCATTGAGGGACGTCTTCAATTACAGCAAGGGCAATGTGTGCTCTCCATTAATTATGAAAAATTAAAAGTAAAAGGAAATTAAATCAAATTAAACAACCATCCCTGAAAAAATTGCAGTAAACATTATCAACATAATCTCATAAACTATTAAAGAAATGCCTATAAAAATAAACACATATTTAATGCTGCCTTTTATGCTTCCCTCTCTAAGATCTGCTATAATAAGGGAAGTTGTTACTGAGATAATAACAATGCACCATCTTGAGTAATCTACAAAGTCCTTCCTGCTGATGACAACCTGTCCAAAAGTGCTTAAACCAGAGACCATGCCTGTAGCGCCTGACGAAGTCAATTTTGTCCCCAGATCCTGGATTATCAGCATCAAATTATAAGATAATGCATAAAGTGTAGGAGCAATAAAAAGAGAAATCATTGAAATAAAAATAACATAGCTCATAATATTTGCAACCAGTTCTTTTTTTAGGAAAGAGGCCTGTTTTACTGTGTCAACTACCCTTTCGATTAAATCAGATATCTCCCCGCCTGACCTCAAACCAACAATAATCAGATCAATAGATTCCCTTAATATAGGTGACTTGTATTTTGACGAAAATTCCCTTAATGCATCTTCTGTATCCTTTCCGCTCATCACCTTTTTTGCAACTATCTCAATCTCTTTTGCCAGAACATCGTATTCCGGCTCTACAGAGTTCCACAAGGCCTTATCAAAGGTCATTCCTGCCCTTAAGTTTACTGCAACCTCTCCGAGAAAATCCGGTAAAACTTTTTCAATTTTTTCTTTTCTCTTAAAAAGCTTAATCTCATAATACATCCATACCAAAAGAGAAAAAACAAGGAAAATAGTTATAATCAAAACAGGAAAAAAAACAATCATAATAAAACCAAGTTTCGGCAAAAGAAAATAGATAATAAGTATTGAAAAAAGAAAGCTAAAAATAAACATTAAAGCATATAATTCATAATGCACTTTTGTGCTTCCTGTTTTTTTGACGTATTCTTTTAATTTATGATCATATTTAAATGGCACAAGTATTTTCCCTATTCTATATAAGATGTTTGCCATTTATGCCATCACCTGGGGTTTCAATGCCTTGAATAGCAAGATAAAAAAGAACTGGGTTATCAGCAGAACCAGTACAAGAAATACAAGCATTGTTGATGAAGTTTTCAATGGCAATTCAATAAAACCCGTGGCAACCACAATCATTGCAGAACCCAATGCAGGCAGGATTGTGCCGATTATCATATACATCATTGACACAGGTGATAATTTTTTCCCATATGCTTTAATCTGAATTAAATGCTCTTTTGTCAGGCTTTCAAGAGTGGATTTCATACTTTTCTCAATATCTGCCCCTGTTTTCAGGGAATTTTTAATTTCTTCAAGTATCTTCGTATATGCTGGAGAGGGAGAATATTTGATTGCAAGCCCGACAGCTTCTTCAATAGAAGTTCCGAGATAAATATCTGAAACAATCTCCCTGAAAAATTTGCTTGAATTTGTGTGTAGATTTGACACATCTATCAATACATTCAG
Source organism: Candidatus Woesearchaeota archaeon (assembly GCA_016935095.1). Lineage (GTDB taxonomy): Archaea > Nanobdellota > Nanobdellia > Woesearchaeales > GW2011-AR15 > WJJD01. Next base: position 15,617 of record JAFGRO010000076.1, on the reverse strand, counting down.
CAAAGGGGCCCCGCTCTCCAATTTCAAAAGTAAATACCTTGAGGAATATAATAAATCAGATTCAAGCTCATATCTCCTGTTAAATATAGTCAGCCTGAGAACTGAAAAAAACATTAATAAAAAAGCAAAAAATAAAGCAAAAAACAACGGAACAAGAAATATTAATGAAAAGGTAGGCCAGCCCCTGTTGTTAATACCCTCCAGAATAACTATTAAAAAAAAGGCAGAAAAAAGAAAAGCAAAAAGCAATGAATATTTTGAATATTTGTTAGTATATTCTTGGGGAGATTCTTTTTTGCCTGCTTTCCTTAATGTTAATTCTAGATTAGGAAACAGTTGTTTTATCAATACATTAAAAATAATAATCACCTGGCCTCAGTAATTATTTCCTTCTGAGAAACATCCCCTGTAATCTTATTTAAAAGTTCAATTTTGTCTGTATAATAATCACTCATAATCAGCCCCAGTTCATTGACATCTGTTATATTGTTCTTAACAAGCCATTTTAAAACAAGGGTTTTTTCTTCTAAATCCTTATATATCTGGCTATTGGACATGCCTGAATAAAGATTTATCACATCATAAATTGTCTCCGGATCAGATACTTTTTTCATTACATCATTTAAAGCATCATGTTGAAGAACCAATTTGGGTGTGCCGTCCGGATTTATCTCTGCTAGCTGGAATGTTCTTCTGATCCCGGTACGTCTGTTCCTGTGTTGAACAACTATTAATCCGAGAGAAGTCAATAAAGTCACAGGAAGATTAATGGGGGGGTTAGTCAATCTTGTAAAGGTCTCATTGACATTTGAAGCATGGATTGTTGTATAAACACTATGACCGGTATGCATTGCCTCAAACATGACCTCAACTTCTTTTTCCCTTCTGACCTCTCCCACTATAATCCTATCAGGCCTCATTCTTAAAGTATTAACCATGCAATCCAACATTGTAATTTCCCCTTTGCCTTCTGGATTGGCTACTCTAGACTGCATCGGGACCCAATGCAAGTTTTTTGATAACCTTAACTCGCGTGTATCTTCTATTGAAATTACTCTTTGATTTGGAGGGAGAAAGTTACATATGACATTTAAAAAAGAGGTTTTTCCTGAGCCTGTTCCTCCTGCGATTAAAACACTTAACTCATACTGGAGTGCCAGCCATATCAAGGCTGCAGACCAGTAATCAATTGTCTTATTTTTTAAGAAATCCACTATTGTCCACGGTTTTTCTGCAAATTTCCTTATTGTTATTGTGTTACCTTTGGTAGTTATCGGTGAGAGTGTAGCATTAACCCTGTCCCCTGTTTTTAAATGTGCATCCAAAAGCGGATCCAGCAGAGTTATGCCTTTATCAACATTTCTTCCAATCATTGTTGCAAAATGCCTGATTTTATTTTCATCTTCAAATTTTATATTTGTTTTAAGCCATCCGAATTTCCTATGGTAAACCCAGACTGGCTCTTTAGCGTTGTTAATTACTATTTCCTCTAAATGGGGATCTTTTAATAAAAATTCAAGCTCAGCTAAACCAAGACTTGTTATAACGACATAATTCGAAAGAAAGTGTAATGTGTTTTCATCTAATTCAGTGAAATTTTTTTTAATGAGCTGCATTATTTTTGATTTAAACTGTTCTTTAATCTCCTGCTCTCCCTCTTCATCTTTTTTATTTAATAGATCAAAACTTATTTCGGTAATAATCTGTTCTCTGAGCTTTTCGATAATAAGCTTTGTTTCCTTTGTTAAATTCAATAAAGATAGATGGTAATATGAAGTGGGGTGCCCTTTCTGAGAATAAATTTGTATTTGCAATGGAATGCTGTTAACTGTAATTGAATATGCATCGAGATTTTTTGTTTCCATGTTTCCTCTTTTATTATAAAAATTTCAGAGATTTATCTATTTAATGAATATTATCAATGAAACTTTTAAATCTTTTGTTTATATGCTTAGAAATTTCGGTGCGCAAAACTCTGTGCTTCAGCTCAGAGATTAGCATCGAAATTTCTGGTATGATCAAGAACTGCACGCTGTGGATTTTAGTCCGCAGTTCTTGACAGAATATTAAACATAAACCGATTTAATCCTGTTAAATAATTTGGTAATCTTATCCCTGAGAAGTTCTCTTTCATTAGGGCTTAATGAAATCAATTCATTGAAACTATGATATATTTCAGCATACAGATCATTGATTGATTCATTATCTCCGGCATCTAATTTTTTGTTTGCTTCATCAATCAGGGAATCAATTTTCTCAATTTCACCTAAACTTAAATCAGACCGTTTAAATGATTCCGGTTCTGGAACTTCATTAAAATCAGAAGAATCTTCCGCAAAAGTTTCCTGTTGTCTTTGCTCAATCTCTTGTGTGTTTTCTGGTTGTTTTTCATGCATATCCTCATCAGAATCGGTATATTCCAGTTCGATACCCTTTTCCCCTGGCTTTTCTAATGTATTTAAATCTACAAATCCCTGTTGGTCCTGCTCCCTTTCCCGGTTAGATTCAGAGATGGTCATTTCAGCAGGCGTTTCTGATACTTCTTCCTGGTCAAGAGAAGAATATTGTTTTTCTTCTGAAGGTTCTTTTTTTTCATTAATTTCAGTTTCCAGCAAATCTTTGTCAATCTTAATGACTTCAGTTTCTCCTGTTTTTTCTGCTGGTTGTTTTTTTCCTTCTTTCTGTTCTTTTAAAACCAGATAAGGCTTCATGAATTTATATTCAATTTTTAATAATCCCTCGTCCTGCATGTTGTTTGCTGATGAGATAACATTATCAGGTGTTGTGCCAATCCTTTTTGCAATTTCTGAAACCGGAATTACAGGCTTCTGGTGAAGCAATTCGAGAATCTTATCAACATTTGTCTTAAGCATAATAAATTTACAAGGACAAAATGTATATAAATATTACGTTATTTTCTTAGAGCATCTACCGGATTAAGTTTTGCAGCCTGTACCGCCGGCAGTGTCCCGAACAAAGTGCCGACTCCGAAAGAGAAAACCATCATTAATATTATAAGCCAGGTAGGATATGTTGCTATTAATATGCCTGGCTGCCATGCTATTGCAATCACAATCTCAATCAAATATGCAAGAGCAAAACCAAGCAAAATCCCTATTATCCCACCTACAGAACCTAGTATCCCTGATTCAAACAGAAAAATTTTTCCGATATCGCTGTTTCTCGCCCCTATTGCTTTCATTATACCAATTTCATTTCTTCTTTCTAAAATAGAAGTATACATTGTGTTCATTATTCCAACACCTCCAACAACAAGGCTTATTCCTGCAATGCCGACAATAACATAAATAACAATATTCAAAACGTCATTGAATGTTTCAATTATTTGCGTGGGAACAATAACTTCAAAATCCTCTTTTCCTTCTTCCAGGTTGCGGTCTTGCCTTATTTTTCTTTTAATCTCATCTGCAATTTTTTCTGTATCCTCGCCGTCATTTACCTGTGCCATTATAATGCTTAATTCTTCCCCTGTATCAAAAATATCCTTTGCTTGGTCTTCGTGGATGACAATTGCCTTGTCAATCATGTCATTTCCCATTTTTTTCATTATTCCTACAACCTGATATTTTTCACCGTTAATAAGGATATAATTTCCTTTATTGACTATATTTTTCAGAGGATTGTCTTCTTTAGTATAATCATTGCCAATCATGACTTTGTATTTATCTCCATCTCTAATTGAGCGGCCATCTTCAACCCTGAAGCCAACACTCTCTGCAATTTCATTTGAATCAGGATCAGTAGGTAATCCTACCACAAGCCTGTATTTTGTTACATCTTTAAACTCTATTTTTGCTGTTTTCATTATTCTGTAGGATACTGCTTTCACTCCTCTGACTTTTTTTATGACATCAAGATCATGTTCAAATAATTTTGAATTGCCTGTATCGCTTCCCGGAGGACCTTGGAGCCCAGCAGGGTATATTGTTACTTTATCAGTCCCTAAAAATTTAAATTGCTGATTTATAGCTTCTCTTAATCCTTGCCCAAGAGAAATCAATGACACTACTGCCGTAATTCCTATGAATATACCTATCATGGTGAGCCAGCTTCTTATTTTTCTCTGGGTCATATTAGTCAGTGAAATTTTAAATAAATCTATTAACATTTTATTCGTACCTCAAGGCGTCCACTGGTTTTTGCATTGAAGCCTGTCTTGCAGGAAATACTCCCGCCATTCCCCCAAAAATCATTGAAAATCCAAAAACCAATGACATTAAAGGGACATTAAATCTAACGGATAACAAGGTAAAACCAAATCCTTCTTTTATTACAAATTCAACAAATTTTGAAGCTCCGAATCCCATGATTATACCTACAAGCCCCCCGATCATTCCAATAAGACTTGCCTCAATTAAGAATAGTTTTAGTAGGTCTGAATTTCTTGCCCCTATTGCTTTCATTATACCAATTTCTTTTGTCCTCTCCAATACAGCAGTATACATTGTGTTCATTATTCCAACACCGCCAACCAAAAGAGAAATAAATGCTAGTCCAGCAACAAAATAATTGACAATATTAAATATATCATTAAAAGCTTCTCTAAAATTTTCTGAAGTTTCAACTGAAAAGCTTTCTTCACCTTCTTCTTCATCTCTTTCTTTTCTGAGTTCTTTCTTGATTTTTTCAGCAACCTCTAATGGTTCAACCCCTTCTTTTACCTGTGCTAAAATAAAATCATACTCATCATCAATACCATATATCTCATTATAGGTATCCATAGGGATAATTATTGTTCTATCATCTCCCGGATTACCAACTCTTGAAATACTTCCAACAATCTCAAAATAATGATTTTCAATAAGTAGTTTATCCCCTATTTTTAATGGCTTTGGACCAAGTATATTCGGAACATTCGCAAGATCCCATCCTATATTTGCCTTATATTTGTCTCCAGACTTTATCCATCTTCCTTTTTCTACATCATAATTTCCAAATTCTTCGATAAGTTTTTTTTCTTCATTAGTAGGCATACCCATTAAATACCCATACAACAAATAATCTTTATATTCTATTCTGCCAATCTTGTAATTATACGTTGAATATTTTTTTACTCCGTCTGTAGAAGCAACCACTTTTTTATCATTATCAGTGAATTTAAAAGTACTTGTTCCTGGGGCACCGCCATAGCTGGTTGCTGGTTGTAAATATATTTTATCAGCACCCATTATGTCAAATTGATTATTTATAGCATTCTGCAGCCCCTGGCCAAGAGAAATTAAAGAAACAAATAAAGCTACACCTATAAATATACCAATCATAGTGAGCCAGCTCCTAAGCCCCCTCTTCCTTAAAGATCTCAATGATATTCTGGCAAAATCCCTATACATTTTAAATAAAAAAATAATCAGAAAAAACTATTTTACTTTTTTCTTTCTGATTCTTCTATATACAAAAAATATTATTAAGATGACTACTATTGCAAGGACAAATGTCATTGTCCCATTGCCATTTCCTCTCCCCAGTTTTTTGGGATCATATAATTTCAGCTCAAGACTTATTTGTTTTGTGTATTCTTCTGTATTTGCATCCTTATACTCAATTGACAGGGGCAGGATAATTGTCCTTTCCTGGCCTTTTGTTTCCTTATCTTGCTTAACAAATATCTTAAACTCTGCTGTTTCATAATCATCACTGTCAATATTGCCTATATATACTTCATCTGAAGAAAGGATTTCAAAGTCTTCGCCTTGACCTAATGTCACATCAAGGAATTTAATATCTGTGAAACCTTTATTTATAAATTTTATAATTACATCTCCCATGGACGTTGCAGCATCTAAACTGGTTTCATCTATGTCAACTGTAAGATCAGGCTTGGTGCCAACAATTAAACCAACAATATCATTCTTTATGTATTCTGTGTCAAGCTCATCGTAGTATTTAATCTGAATTGGTATCTTATAGACACGGGGCTCTGCACTTGAATAGGCTATTACATCATATGTAAATACTGCTTCCTTTCCAGGACTTATCATCCTCACCTTTTTTTCAGTTGCTGAATTCAAAGGTGCAAAAGGCACTAAATCATAAAGTGAAAGAGATGATGTTGTTGAAGGAATATCTACTGTTGATAACCCTAAATCAAATTTAAGGGAAACATCCTCCATAACAGAATCTGCCATGTTCTTAAGCTTAAATCTTATTTCAAAGGGTTTTCCTGGCTCAATTTTCTCGGGAATTGTCTCAACTGATTCTATTGAAACAGTTGCATCAATTGTCTGGACATTAATTATAAATTCCTCGGTTATCCATACATCTCCTATTTTATATCTGAGATGCAGGATATTTTCACCTTCTATTGCATTCCTGTCTACTCTTATTTTATACTTTACAACCATAACATTCTTGCTCTTGCCGTATCCAGGAATATTTCCAAGATCCCTTAGTGGGTCTTCATTTTTATCCAATGAAAAGGGATATTTTGGGAGCAGCTCAAGAACAACGTTTTCAGCAGTACCGACGCCATCATTATAAATCTTGAATCTTACTTCTACATATTTTCCAGGACCTACTGGGTCAGGATCCTGGTTCATTATAGTAATATTCAACTGCGGTGCTTCAACATATTGTGCATTTGCCATATATGCTATTGAAAAAATTAAAACAAATAATGTCAAAAATATTGTCTTTTTCATCTTACTTACCTCCTTTTAATTGCATTTGCCTTTGCATTCAACTATTTTTCCATCCTTAAGGTATTCAATTCTCTCGGCAAATTTTGCAAGATTATTATCATGAGTTACCATAACAATTGTTTTCCCCTCTTCTTTATGCAGCTTTTCCAGAAAATTCATTACATTAACACCCGTCTTTGAATCTAGTGCGCCTGTAGGCTCATCCGCAAGAACAACTTCAGGGTCATTTGCAAGGGACCTTGCTATTGCAACTCTTTGCTGCTGTCCTCCAGAAAGTTCTGTTGGTTTATGGTGTATCCTGTCCCCAAGCTCAACCATTTCAAGAAGCTTTTTTGCTCTTCTTATTCGTTCATCTTGAGACATTCTCTGAAAGATCATTGGCAGCATAATATTTTCTACTGCCGTTAAGGTATTAATCAGATTAAACTGCTGAAAAACAAAACCTATTTTTTGGCCGCGAATTTGGGCAAGATCAGATTCTCTTAATTTTGAGATATCCTTACCACCTAAGTATATTGTGCCTTTTGAAGGAATGTCCAGACAGCCAACAAGATTCATGGCTGTGCTTTTTCCGCTTCCTGAAGGGCCCTGGAGTGCAATAAATTCTCCTTTTCTTACAGTAAGACTCAATCCACGCAGTGCATGGACTTCAACCTCACCCATTTTATATGTTTTCCATACATTCAAAAGTTTGATTATTTCAGTTGATCTGTTCATTTTAATGTTTTCAGTTTTCTTGTAGTTTCTTTTAATATTTTTTTTACTTTATTAATATTTTGATGATTTTTGCTTTCTATAAAAGGTATCAGGCTTCCTCTAAACTCTGCTAATTCAGGATTTAAATTGTAAAGAGGGATTTTTCCTTGGTTTAACTGGTTAAAAATTAATCTGAAAAATTTGACTTGTTTTTCTTTACAGATACTCTCAAGAAGATTTATACCCTCTGCAAGTTTATCTAAGATTTCCTGTTTTTTTATATTTATTGATTTTAATCTTTTTCTGCCTTCTCTTGTAAGATAATAAATTTTTTTTCTTCCCTGTTCTCTTATTTTCAATAGCCCTTCATGATATAATGTCTCCAAGAGAGGATAAACAGAGCCCGGGCTTGGTTTGATGCCGATTATTTCCTGGATTTTATTCATCAATTGATAGCCGCTCATCGGCTCTCTATGTACTATATTCAATACTGTAAATTTTAAATGTCCTCGGATCATTTATATTTGCACAGATATATCGATAACGATATATCTTTATAAATTTTTAGGTTTTATTTAACAAGAACCAAATTCCCTAATCTTGGCGTATACTGGGCCAGCCTGTGTCAATGTGCTCCTGTACAAAATGAATTTATTTACATTAAATTTCAAGTTCCTGATTCTTATGGCATTTAGGGCAGCAACAAAATCAGTTTTATTCAGGATATTCTTTACCCGAGCCAATGTTATATGAGGATAAAATTTTTTGTCTTTTTTGAATTCTGATAATTTTTGAGTTATATCTTTTTGTAATTTAATCAAAGAATCATTTTGCTTTAAGCCAACCCATATAACCTTTACATAATCCCTGTTTGGGAAAACTCCTATGTTTTCTAATTCAAGCTCAAATTCATTGAATCTGATTCCGGATACTTTTTTTATTATCTGTTCTGGACTATTTAGTTCTCCTAGAAATTTTAATGTAAGATGATAGCTCTGTGTTAATTTTAGTTGAGTTTTATCTGAAACAAACAATCTCTGAATGCCTTTCAAATAATCTTCAACTTCCCCAGAAACATCTATGGCTATAAAAAATCTCATAAATTAAAGAAAAATAAGAATGTATTAAAGTTTATTCATCTAGGTCAGAACCAAAATCTTCACTATCTTCAGCCTGTTCTTCTGTCTCTGGGTTTTCTTCTTCTGCTTCTTCAGGCTCTTCTGAGTCTGCATCTTCAATCTCTTCAGGCTCTTCTTCCTGTGGTTCTTCTGCATCTTCAATTTCTCCAGGCTCTTCTTCCTGTTCTGGAGTGGGTTCACCTTTTCCAACAACTTCTGCAAAGCCGACTCTGCGCAATACTTTTGTTATTCTAACTCGGACTTCATCTCCCTGGCTTGTGTTTGGTACTATAAGCACAAACCCGTCTTTCTTTGCAATGCCGTCCCCTTTTTCTCCAATTGCTTCTATTTTTACATCTATTTCATCCCCTTCTTTAACAGGGGAAAATCTTCGAAATCTATTTCCATACATGTTTATTTACACCTATATATTTTTAAAATCCGACATTAGAAATCTTAGAAAAAGATATCTAAAAGGATTCATTTCTCTTAAAAAACATAAATGTTTTTAAATTTATTGGAAAAAAGGTCTAAATATTATATTTTTTTCAATTTTAAAAAAAGATTAAGTAATCAGCCTGTTTGGCCATTGCAATATCTGTTCGGGGCAATCTGCAACAACCCATCTAACACCTTCTTCTTTTACACATTTATTTGAATCAATATGTGAGACAGGATAACATCTCTTCGGGTCAGCAGGGTAAGTGCCTGGATTGCAACAGCATTTCAAGGAGGGATTGCTTGAAATCATACCAACCTCCTCCTCCTGACAAGCAGGACTACCGCTTAATTCAACCCACTCAGAGTTTTTACATTTAAAAACACGGGGAACATATACTCCTATGCCTGCTTTATATGCACAAACATGTTCCCCTTCGTAGAATCCATAAAAAAGCAAATAATTCGTATTAAAAGCCGCACAGTCATATTCAAAATTTTTTATAATTTTACTTTCGTCCCATGAATTACTGCATAAGCTAGGTGTATAACCTCCGGCATCACAGTTCATATCCTTGTTAGGATAGCAATGGTCTGAATCTTTACAGCAGCAATTTTGATTTTGCTGCATAACAAGGTTATAATTATCCCCACAGTGGCCTTGTCCTATTGTAAATCCACGTGTAACACCCAACCACGTTCTGTCTGCCTGGCATTCATATACATCTCCATCACTATTAAAATCATTAAAGCAAATTGATTCACCTACATTAAAACCATAAACCTTGCCTTGTATTGGAGCAAAACATGTAAACATTGACGTTGGTAATTTTTCAATTTCAAGCCATGCATTAACGTTTGAAGCCTGAACACAGGACCATATTGATTTATCTGGAATTTCAGTTTGCGCTCCCATTTCAGAGCAGACCTCTTTTGGTGCATCTGTACAATCACTATGGATTTCCCAAACCCAATCCGATCCGCTTTGTTTACAGATCCAGCAATTTTTATCTGCGCCCCAGACATATAATCTCATATTGTTATTTTCCGTTACTGAGCAAAGGTGTTTATATTTTATAATTGAATCTGTTAATTCTTCAATACCACAATCAGTATTGCCTTCAGGATTAAAAGTACATCCTTCTTCTGCTTTTGTGCATTCTCTTAAAATAATTTCAGTCATGCCGTCAGCGCCTTCTGAAGCGCATATCCCTAAGTCTTCTGGTGACTTAAACCAGTAAATGTCTTCATTATGGTCCTGTGTAGCCTCGTTATGAGGCATCTTTTTATCTTCTGCTTCACATACATCTATATTGTCTGAATATTGGTCTGTGCATTCTGCCAGATAATATTTTCCCTCTAATTCAACACAGTATCTTTTTCCAGTAATCCAATTTAAATCTGTATCTGTCAAAAAACAAAACTCCTGATTAATATCATCAAAATCATCACTATAGAAAGGACTACAGAAATAAGACCTGAACCATGTACATTTATCATCTGTTTCAAATGTGTTGAAAATATATTCTATTTGTTCTGGTTCTTCTTCTTCATATCCTGGGTTTATTGGCTCTCCTGATGCCCGGTCATATAATCCTAATTCATCTGAACCAGGATTTGATACAGGACAGCACATTGTTTCTCCTGTTACAGTCCTGTAATATGCCTTATCATAACAATAAGCATCCCCAGCATTAATATGTTCTCTTGAACTCAGTCCTTCCGGTCTTTCAATATCAGATCTTAAGCTTGGCTCATTGCCAAAAGTACAATCACCTACTTCCTCATTTTTATCATTATAACATCTATAAATTACAGAACCGTCTTCCTGTTTTTCTTTTACTTTGCATATGCCTCCCTCGCAAATATATCCGCAAGCAACAGGAGAATGGCATGCATCAATATGGTTTGTATAATCTCCTTCTAAACCCTGTGTTTTTTCCCAGTCTGCATGGATATAATTCTTAAAACATTCTGATGATTCATACTGTTCAAGTTCCTCTTCAGTCCCTGCATCTTCACATACAATTCCCGGAGGAAATTCACGGTTCTCCTGTTTTAATGTTTGCCTGTCCCGGAAACTGCAATAGCAATAATTTGAGCCTCCTTTTTCATTTGGATGCGCCTGCAGATTTGCATTTTCCTCAGGGACTAGTTCAAGATAATCATCCAGAGAAAAATTTGATTTGCAGGATATACCAGCATCTTTCTGCCATGTTATTACCGGATCTCCTGATGGTGTTGCTCCGTCCGGAACAATTGTGCTGATATCTTCATCCAAGCAAGATAAGTCTGTTCCTGTAAGTTTAAGAACAAAAACAATATCTGTATGACCTTCAAGTCCATGAATTGAATATCCTGTTTTTAAAATCCCTGTTCCTTCTTCTGTCAAGTCTGTGCCAAGCGCATCTGGCTTATCTAAAAAATCTTCGATTTTTTGTTTTGACTCTTGTATTATGCGTAATCTGGAAGGATAATCCTCTCCGCCATCTGGAAAAAAACAATCTCCGTACCCTTCAATTTCCTCTGATTCCTTATATTGGTCTGTACCTACCAATGAATTTTTTAGTGTGTTTTTATCTGCGGGAAGATATAAATATTCAACACTGGCTTCCTGAATGCAGCTTATTCCTGCAGGGTTGTTTATATTAAACATGAAAGGACCTTTTGACCCATCAAAAACCAGATATAATTCATCATCACCTCTGCCGCAAGTTCCATGCAAAGTCCAGCTGCTAAAATGATCTGTTGTTGCAATACATTCGCCGCTGGGATTACAGTATGTAGGAACTGCTCTGAACACGCCTCCATTTAAATACACTATCGTATTATCTTCACTGCTTCCGTCATCAGAATCCCCCGGCCTGAATATTATTGCAGCCCCTCCCTCAATCTTAATATCATCTGGTGAAAGTTCATATATAACCTGACCAAGAACATTAGGATCATAAATCGGGTTGAGGTTCAATGTTATTTCCGGATCAGTAACTGGATTTCCTAAAGAATCAACAAACCTAGCTCCTTTCGGAAAATATACTTCAAATTTTTCATCTTCACTTATAACACTAAAAGGTGTTTCCACGACGCCCTCTGTATCTGTAGGAATAATTGCACTTTCCTCTAATGCAAAATAAAACTTGAATTTATCTAAACTAATTTTAGTGTTATCTGAATCCTGAAATGAAACAGGAAGAGTCAAATCAACAACAATTGTTTTCTCCGGAGAAATTTCCACATTAGTATCAATTTCATCTCCCTCTACCTGAAGATTAATTCCATTCTCATCCAATGTTACAAGGTTGCTGTTTACACAGTTTAAGACAAGGTTGTCCTCTATATATTTTTTAAAATCATCTCTTTTAGACTCATCAATTCCAATTTCCTCGCTGGCTTTGAGTACTGTCTCTTTCAGGCAGCTTTCTAAAAAAAAATGGATAGCATCCTTATTTGACTGATAGTTCATTTCAGATGTTTCAATTCTTATAATGTTCTTCTGTTTATTTGTTGATGAAAATACAAAGAAACCTAGTGTAACCAGCAACAAAATTCCTACAATCAGAACAATAGTCAATTGAGACTTTTTAAACATGACTAAGCTTAATTAGAATATGTATAAATATTTTTCCAAAAAAAATAATAAAAAATTAAAAATCTATTAGTCCGTCTGTTGTCACAGTAAAGGCACATGCTGCATCTGGCAGATTGGGGCTGTCTACAAGTTTTGCAACTCTGCTCCCTTTTTTGCCTTTTCTCAAATAAATCCTGAATGTAGATGAATGCGCTACTATATGGCCGCCAATAGCTTCTGTTGGATCGCCAAAAAACACATCAGGTCTGGCCATTACCTGGTTTGTCACATACACGCAAAGATTATTTGAATCAGCTAATCTCAATAAGGTATGCATATGCTTGTTCAGTTTCTGCTGCCTTTCTGCAAGGGTGCCCCTTCCTATGAATTCAGCTCTGAAATGTGCAGTTAATGAATCAATTACTACAAGTTTGACATTCAACTTGTTTTTTGTTATTAGGTCAGTTGCTTTTTCTGCAAGAAGCATTTGGTGATCCGAATTATATGCGCGTGCAACCCTGATATTCCTCAGAACTTTATGAGGGTCAAGACCTGCCCCTTTTGCAAGCTCAATAATCCTCTCCGGCCTGAATGTATTTTCAGTATCTATAAAAACAGCTATTGCATCCGGATCCTGCTTCTGCAGCATTACTGTAAGAACATGTGCAATTTGGGTTTTCCCAGAGCCATACTCCCCGAAGCATTCTGTAATTGCTCCTGTTTCAAAGCCCCCGCCTAAAAGAGTATTTAAATTAGAAGAGTTGGTCTTAATTTTCATAATATTTGCTCTTTTTTTAAGTATATCTTCACCAGATTCAAACCCCATGCTCAGTGATGCGCGTGCAGCCTGTATTATTTTTCTTGCTGTGGATTCACCGACACCTGATGCTTCAACAATTTCACCAGGAGAAGCAACTGCAAGACCCATGAGGTTATTATAGCCTGCTGCTTCTAATTTTTCAGCAGTTGCAGCTCCTACTCCCGGCAGATCAATGATTGTAATCTCTTTTTCTGTTTCTTCCTGTTTTTTTATTTCAGTCTTATTAATCATAATTATCACCTGTTCAGTTTATAAAAAAATAAAAATTAAATATCTTCTCCAAAGCCTGTTTCAGGCTCTTTTAGAACAAGATATTCATAGGCTTTATCTATTACCAACATGGCTTTAGGTAAATCATTAATCCTAAGTGTGTTGGAAGACTGCCATTCGCCATTCTTGTCTTTGTAATGTCTTTCAAAGCTTATTGTTCTATATTCTACAGGCGTATTTTCTTTTTCAACTACATTTTTCCAAATGGTAGCTGTTACAGAACCAGCCCTGAATTTTCTTTCAGGTATATTCGGTTTTACAGATTTCTCAGAAAAACCTTGTTTTTCTATTTGGTTTATTTTATTCATGTTTACCAACCTCCTTTCCTTTTCGGTTTTTATTTCAAAGCACCCTTAATTATAGACTGCTAAGGTCCCAGGTGCTGGAGTTTTTGGTAAAAGACCTCCTGCCCTGTAAATGACAGGATTAATTGTAATAAATTCAAACCAGTATATAAATGCTGTGTGAGAATGTCCAGTGCGTCCAGTGATAGTTGTCCTCTGAAAAGCCGTGTCCAGTGATATGTTTACAAAGAATCTAAATCATCTAAAGAGATAATCTCTTCATCATCCTGGTTTTCAGGAATATCTTGTTCTTCTTCAGAGCTTATTGAGATTTCACTATCTTGTGATTCGCCCGGTGTTACTTCAGCTGTTTCTGTTGTTTTCTCATAGACTGGGTCATTCGGTTTTTCTTGGATATTATCTTCTGTATCCTCTGAAAAATTTTCTTCTGCTCTGATTTCCTGAGTTGTTTTAGAAGATTTTTCAGCTAGAAGTTCTGCTGCCGGTTCTTCAATTTCTTTCACTTCATCTGCCGGTTCCATTATCTCTTCCTGCTCAATATTATCCTGCTTTGATTCTATTTGAATATCTTCAACTTCTTCACCAGATGCATCTTCAGCAGGAACTTCCTCCTTGTCCTTTATTTCATTATTTATTCTTTCAATTTCTTTATCAGGGTCAACATCCGGAAAAACAAGCTGGGCAATGAATTCTATCCTGTCAAACATCTCGTTCTTTGTTGTCCTTCCAACAAATTTAACAACACTGCCAAGAAGTTCATTTTTTATTTCATCAAATGGTGTGTCTCTCATCTGAACTAAGTTTTCATGTGTTTCACTCAATAATTTCTGTACCTGGTTCTTCCAAAGCACAACCCTTATATTTTCTGTGCCGTCATCAACAAATAAATTAAGGACATATGCATAATTAGGGTTGATTTTAGAATGCACATCACAATAAAAACCGTCTTCTTTCCCTCTTGCGCGTTTGCCGCATTCAGGGCAGATTTCAAAAAACCGCGGATCAAAAACCTGTACAATTGTGCCAAGAATTTCTACATTGTCCTCTTTTTCAGTTAAATCAGAAATTTTCTTTCTTTTTGCCTGTGATTTAACTTCTTTTATATCTTCCCCCCCTTTTGGATTAAATATAATGTTTCCCCTGTCTGCAATATGAATTTCCCGTTTGCCATTTCTATTTTCACGGGCATATGCAGATTCAATTTGTATCAGCATATTCTCTTTTAATTTGGAGATGAGGTCTGCTTTATCATTCCAGCATACTACTCTTATAATCCCGGTATCATCCCCTATTAAAAATGAGCCAAGCTTGCCCTTTCTTTTCTCAGTTTCAAACTCCTTGACATCATAAACCCTTACAACCCTTCCGAGGATATCAACCTTTCTCATTCCGGGAAGAACATTTTTAATCTGTAGTCTTCCTGTTTCTTCAAGAAGCTTTACACCAAGCTGGTTTGCCACAATATGAGCAGCACCCTCTTCACTAATCAACCCTGAAAGCTGATTTAGCTTTTCTTTGATTTTAGTATTGATTTCAGATTCCGTTAAATTAGTCTTCTCCTTAATTTTTTCTATAATCATCTCTTTAGGAATTTTAATCATTGCATAATCCCCCCTGTTTAAGAAAAATAAAAGATATATATTAAGCTTTGGTTTTTACGGCAAAGTCAAGTTAAGTGAGGAAACACATTAATTCTTAGAATTCTTAATAATTATTGGCAGTTGTACTGCCAATTTGACAATC
>JAFGRO010000075.1 GCA_016935095.1 Candidatus Woesearchaeota archaeon | reverse complement strand
TGAGGTATCACCTGAAAAATTTTATACCTCTGAACTGGTTCTTTTAGAATTATAAATCTTTCTCGTCTAAGTCATGCAACACAGGAATTAGTGAAGCTTATATAGCTGAGAAAATACTAAAACCATAAAATATATAAAGAAAAATATAATTAGAACTTAAGTAGGGGGTTAGGATTTTTAATTAAAATGTCACAAAAAAAAATATTCAATGTTTTTTTCAGAGAGAAGCCTGCCATGATGCTTGTCAATCTAAGAAATTCCAAAAATGAGATGTATGCTTCCTCTCTGGCAAAGATGATTGACTGCACTTATTCCCATGTTGTCAAGATTCTCCAGGAAATGCAAAAAGCAGAGTTAGTTGAATTTGACAAACAGGGAAGATTAAAATTATTGAAATTAACTAAAAAAGGGGAAAATGTCGCTGAATATATAGACAGGATAAGGACAACTCTCAAAAGCTAATTACCTGATAAAATTTTTTGTGCTTTCCTAATAAATAAATTCTCTTTTTCTTTGGGGATATATGCCCCGGCAGCATTTTTATGGCCACCTACCTGGTTTTCATCAATGCTATTCATTATCTTTTTAATAATTTCCCTTAAATCAATATCATTGTCTCTTCCGGAAATCCTGAGCGAGACTTTTATTAGATTTTTAGGTGTATATCCCAAGGACATGACATAAGTTCCTTTTTCAATATTATTTGAATTAGAAACAATTGATGCCAAAGTCCCGATAATAGTGTATAGTATATTGTTCTTTGTATTAATCAAAATAAACTTATCATTGGTTATTACATTCTCAGTTTCTATGTTATCCTCATACCATCTTAGTGCTTTCATTATCTCTTTTTTATATTCATCTAAACACCTGATTGCCTTTGATTTAATCTTTTTATTGTTTAAGCATGCACCTATGCCGAGGGATGCTTTTCCCATTCTTCCGCAGGCATTGAGCAAAGTTGAAAATTCTTTTGCATCTCGTGTAGGGCCAGACGTCTTTTCCTCAATAAGGATATATCTGTTGCCAAGAACATCTTCCGGGTTTTTTTCATTATTTCTTTTTATTATTAAAGATGAAATTAATCTTTGTTTTTCTTCATTGGTTAAATGCTCCAGTTTTTTCCAGGTGCTGTTGATTTTAGGCTCTATATTTATTTGCTTTAAAAACTGAATAGAGTGAGATTCAGAACCGGTAACTCCGGGAATATACGGGTCAGTGCTGTAAGCAAGAATCTTGAACAACGGCTTAGTTTCAATGCCAAAGAACCTCAGGCCTTTTCTCACTTCTATTTTTTTCATTTTGACTGCAATTTCAAGGATTTTCCTATTTAATCCTTTGAATCCTTTTTTTTCCTGCATATCTCCAATTGCTCCGATTACAGCAAGATGGGCAAATGTCTCATTCTTTTTGTTTAATGCTTTTGAGAACATAAAGACCACGCCGCTTCCTGAAATCTCAGAAGAGCCGTCTACTCCTTCTTTATGAGGATTAATATGGATTATATTATCTCCAAAATCTGTTTGCTCAAAAGAATGATGGTCCAAAATGAAAACAGTTTTCTCTTTGAAGTATTTATTAATTAAATCCAATTGGCCTGAGCCTAAATCAACAAAAAAATAAATATTAAAAGTTTCATGGGAAAAATTTAAAATTTCGTCTTCAGTAACCTGCGGAATAATCGATACAGTGTAATTCCTGTTTTCAAGGGTCATTGAATTTACAAGGATGGAAGTCGCACATATTCCGTCACAGTCATAATGGCCTATGATTCTTATTGGTTCTTTAATGTCTGTTGATTTAAATTTTTTAACAGATTCAATTATATCCTTTTTAAATTCATCATATCCCAATTTCAATCACAAAAAAAATTAAAAAAATTTATTCTATCAATAAGGTAACCTGTTTTGGGTTATATTTCCATGATGCTGGTAGTTTCCCTGATTTCTTGTAATATTTAACAAGTCTTCTTATTTTAGATTCTGTTAAAAGCAGTCCGCGCTTTGCAACTCTGTCTTTTTTATTAGTTTCAATATGTTTCTGTAATGAGACTACTCTTTTTAACAGGAACATAAGGTCTTCTGGAATCTTAGGAGAAATATTCTTTTTTTCAAGAAGATCAGTAATCTTTTTCTTTGTAATTATTTTGACATCAGGAATACCATAAGTGTCCCTTAAATGCAATCCGATCTGTGAAGGTTTTTTGCCCTGCTTTGCAAGTTTTACAATTAATAGCTCGATCTCTTTTGGTTTATATCTTACCCAGCTGTGTACTATGCTTTTATCAGGTCTTTTAGAGCCTGATTTTCCTTTTTTTCTAGAGTGCATACGTGCCATTTTCACACCGAGGAGAATAAGTCAAATGCCAATTCTCCAGTATAAGAATGTTTTGCAACAAACTTATCCCTTGAATTTAGTTAAGAAAATAAAGGTTATTTATAAATAAAGCGGTTTTAATGCAAATTTAAGTTTTCTGTGATTTAAGTATTCTTTTAAAAATTTATCAATTAAAATTTATTTGTAGGCTTGATGAAATTGGAT
Source organism: Candidatus Woesearchaeota archaeon (assembly GCA_016935095.1). Lineage (GTDB taxonomy): Archaea > Nanobdellota > Nanobdellia > Woesearchaeales > GW2011-AR15 > WJJD01. The sequence goes on along the minus strand of JAFGRO010000075.1, from coordinate 2,233 downwards.
AATTGCTCCTGAATCTTAAAGCAGAAGTTCCCCAAGCGCCCCCTCCACTCTTCTATTGCAGGGGGCTATCGAGGGACATCATGTATTTACAGCAAGGGCAGGAAGCGCTCTCCCTTAATAACTAAAAAAAAGAATTAATAAATAAAAATTAAAATATTCCTATTGTTAACTTTTCAATCTTATTTATGCACAACCTCAATAAAATCATTGTGCATGTAAACTTCAACATCTTTTTTATTGCAGAATTTCTCAATCTCATTTAAGTGTGCATCACATACTTCCTTTAAATCACATTTTTTACATATTGTATCCTTAATTTCTTCTTTTCTTTTCCAGTCTTTGCAGGGCACTTCAAACAGCCACGAGAGCTTTTTGCCGATTTCTGAGTCTTTTCTGATCACTGTAGACTGTAATTTATTTTCATCAAAGAATCTTCCAATAGTATTGCACTTATCGCAAACAAAAGATTTCCCGAGAAGTTTATTCTTGAAAACACGCGCTTTGGACTTGCATTTTGGGCATTTAACATGCTCTCCTTTCCACTCTGTTTTTTTCATAGAAATGAAATCACAGTTCGGGCAGATGACTGCTACCTCATTCTCAATACATTCACATCCGCATTTTGGGCATTTAGTCGGCATGATAATCTTAATGGAGAAGTAGTTATTAAATATTTTGATTTTAATAATTAATAGCCCCGCCAGGACTTTCGTTTTTTGAAAAGTTCGAACCTGGGTCGCAACCTCCAGAGGGTCACATGACTTGCCTATCTAAATTTTAGATATTTGGCCGCTACACTACGGGGCTATAAAAGCAGAGTTATTTTAAAGAATTTAAATAATTAACTGTTTATTATAATCTTAGTCTCAGTTATATTGTACAACTGGTTCTGCAGCTGTTCTTTTTTCAGCTCAATGTTCAGTGAATTTTGTTTTTTAACAGCTGAGTCAATCTCATTTTCAAAATTACTGATCTTGTTTTCAAAGTGCTCTAACTGGTATTCTGCTTCTTTAAAATCCATTGATACGCTTATTTTTTCTATTTTTGAGTTCAGGTCCTTTTTAAGTTCATTAATCCTGTTTATTTCGTCTCTTTTATTTATTAAAAATTCACTTGTGATTTTATTCAGGTTTTTAACTGTCTTTTCCTTGTTTTTCAATTCAACATGCTCTTTTTCAACTGAATCTTTTAGTTTTTCAAGCACATTAATAATTTCAAGGTCTTTATCAATGAGCAAAGCAGCAGATGCATTTTCCATGTATTTGTCAATAAGTTTTTCATGTAAAGAGCTCCTTTTATATTTTCTTAAAGCTCTGTCTATATTCAAAAAAATAGTTTTGATTTCGCTTTCATGTTCTTTGATTTTAAGAATAATTGATTCATGCTGTTGTTTAAGATCATTAAAATCCTTAAATTCCTTGCTTAATTTAAGCCCGTTTAACTTGTCCTGGGTAATTGCTTTTTTTTCTTTAGTCTGGTTTAGTTGATTTTTTAATTCAGATAACTCGTTATTTATAGTCTCGTTTTTAATAATATCTTCATTTAAATTATGAATTTTACTGTATAATGAATTTATCTCCTTTATCTCTTTTGAATTCAGAAGCTCCTTAATTTTTACAAGAGTGGATTCAAGTGTTTTTATGCTATACGCAATTTTTACCATTTCACTTTCAAAGAACTCTTTTAATATGTAATAACTTCTTCTTGAGCTATTGTTTAATTCATCTAGTTTATCCTCAAACTCTTCACAGAATTCAATTATCTCTTTATGATTTTTATCAGAACTTCCTTTGATATCAAGTGAATCTAGGAAACCAGTTACTTTTTTAATATATGTGCTCCTGTTTCCGTTCATTAAATGTAATTCCCTCTGGGAAATTTTCTTATTTAGTAATTCAGCGTTGTCCAGTTCAGATAGTAATTCCCTGGTTTTTGAAGCCTGCTCTTCAAATTTTGCAAGATTATCCTGGATGTTTTCATTTAGTCTCTCAAATTTTTCTTTTGAAAAATTATCAAGCCATTCCTTGAGTTCAATAGCAGGAATATTAATTTCTTGAGGTTTTTTTTTGAACAATTTATTAAGAAAATCTATTTTAACCACCCCGGAATACTGAAATATTTTTTAGTTAATAAAGTTTTGGATTTATAGGCAAAGTCAACTAGCCCGTGTTTACACGGGCGTGCATTGTTCTGAGGTTGAAAAAGTGAAAGAACAATGCAAAAAAAGAGCAAG
>JAFGRO010000074.1 GCA_016935095.1 Candidatus Woesearchaeota archaeon | reverse complement strand
TTTAAAAAAAGCAACAACAATGGCGCGATGGAATTTTTCGAAGAAAAATGGAATAGGGCTTGAAATTTTTTCCTTTTCAAGACCGTCACTGCCATTATTGTTGTTGCTAAATACTACTAAAAATAGCACCTTCCAGAAAAATCGTGAGTAATATTGAAATTAACATAAGTGTTAAGCGAAGTTGGAAATTTTATTACGGCTTGCATCCTAAAAAAATTTACAATTTGGGAAATCTTGGAGTGCTGAGGCTCCAAGTTTCCGCTTAACACTTGTTCACCGAACCCGACAAAATGAAATGGAGGAGGGCTCGAAGGCGAACGAGGAAAATTTTTCAGCTGTAAAATTTTCACTCTGTGAGCCATCGAGGTATGACGCAACGTAGCGAAGCGAAGTGAGTAATATTTGAGTAGCCACTAATAAAAAGCCATGAAGTTTAATGAAATGGCAATAGAACCTTTATAGACAAAGAGGCACCAAAAAAAGGGTTCAAAAGGGGATGTGCCCCTTTTTAAAATTTAAAAAATAAAAGAGTAGTTGACTTGTTATCAAGGAAAAATTTATATTCTAAAGATCATAAATATTTATATAATTGAAATTAGTAATTGAATTATAATGTTAAATTTAGAACAATGTCAAAAAAAGGCAGTATGTCTAATAGATGTTGACAGCACAATCCCCAATTTAGCATTAATGAAAATTTCTTCTTTTTTTAAAAAAAATGGATTCTATGTTGATCTTAAAAAATTAAACTACAAAGGTTACGACCACTCGAAAAGAGAAATAACAATTATTGATGGGTCACAATATGATAAGGTGTTTATAAGTGCAATTTTTACTTTAAATAAAAATACTGTTGTCGTTAATGATTGTATCAAAGTTATTAAAGGGGGGACAGGTTACTATGGATCGAATCCTCAGTGGTTACCTTGGGAAATAGAACATATTTATCCAGATTACACATTATATAAAAATAATAATTATAGTCTTGGTTTTCTTACAAGGGGGTGTCCAAATAATTGTAAATATTGCTTTATACCTAAAAAAGAAGGAAGATTAAAAGAGCATAGTCCTCTTGATGAGTTCTATAATCCAAATTTACCAAAAATTATGCTATTAGATAATAATTTTCTAGCTTGCAGGAATTGCATTAAACTACTTAAAAAATTAAAAAAAACAGGCAAAAAAATTACTTTCAAACAAGGATTAGATTTTAGGCTATTAACAAAGGAAAAAGCAAAACTCTTAGCGGATTTAGATTACGATGGAGAATACATTTTTGCATTTGATAGAATGAGTGACAAACCAATTATTGAAAAAAAATTAGAAATTTGGACACCTTTAGTAAAAGACTGGAAAACAAAATTTTTTGTTCTTGTAGGTTTTGATACTTCCTTAGAACAAGACTTAGACAGAATCTATTTCTTAAAAAAAAATAAATGCCTCCCTTATGTAATGAGACATAGCAATTGTTATTCTTCAGAAAATAAACCTTTTTATACTGACCTTGCAGCATGGTGTAATCAACCAGGGCTTTTTAAAAAGTTAAATTTCATAGAATTTCTCAAAAAGAGACATGTAACCAGGGAAAGATATAACCAAACAGTCGAGATAATAAAAAAGCATAATTTAATTATTCATTAAGTATTGCAAGTTTTCTGGGGGTCAAGTCCAATACATCTTCTAATCCATTTAGTTTCCCAATACCCTAGATTCTTTTGAATTTCATCTATCTCTTCTTTCCGTTCCTCATGTCCAATAAAAGCATTACGAAGTTCTTCAAGAGATTTTAGCCTCGCTGAGATAAAATCAACATCTCCAAATAAGTGAGCAAATTGTTTCCAATTAATAGAATATTTGATAACTTCTTTCAAATCAGAAGTAGAAGAATAAAGTAAAAATTTTTTTTCATTAGGATACGCCAGTACTTCACGTCGTTTATAGGGTACTTTGCTTAATGAATTTTCAATGTTTCTTACTATATTTTGTTTAACACCCTCAGGTATTCCTTGTGCCCACCACTGGTCTTTATGAAAACTATTTAATTTTTTAAGAATGAAGTTTTTCATTTCTATTTCTGTTTCTTTCACCATGCTTTTAATATTCTCATCATCTTCTTCTCCAGGAATAGGTGGAGCGTATCCTCTACCATCTTTCCACAACTCAGCCCCAAATTGACAACTATCATATAAATCCCACAATAACATTTGACTATTCTTTAATACCATGCTTTGATTACTGGCTGATCTTATTGTATCGATTTCTTGACCATCCATTTTTTTTATTTTTGAAAAAACTGGTTGCAAGATGTCCTTAGACTTAATTTTAAAATCTTGTAAATCATTTTTCTTGTAAAGTCTACTGTCACCTGCATGTTCAAGATACTTTAGAAGCATTCTAAATATTTTAAAAAAGATTCTAAGTCCAACATTAGTTCTTATAAGTCCTCTATCACCTTTCTCCCAGTCACCGGGAAGAGATTCATTAACAGTCTCAAAAAATGCATTAATTCTCTTAACGGAATAATTGACAGTATTTTCATAACTTTCATTAAACAAAAGTCCTTCATCTTCTTCTATTATCCGATTATCTTTTATGCCATCACATAAATTAGTTAAAGTCAGATTGGTTTGTTTTTTATCTTGATAAATTACACTTGGGATTTTAATGCGTTGAAAAAACAAAGAACTTTTGTCAGTATTTAGGGATTTAGAAATTAAGGAAATTGTTCTAAGTTTTTGATGTTCTGGTATTTCTGAGGTATCATAAATATCAGGATATAAATCCCACAGTAAAGCTGTACTCACTGAAGATTGTTCTTTGTTGATATCAACAAAAAGATTTGCTTGATCTCCAGTACTCAAGTTTTCAAAAGCAACGACGGGAATTGTATGTTCTTTAGCTTTATCACTTTTAGAATAACCATATAACCTATGTTGTCCATCAATAATCCACGCACACCCATAATAGGGTGGAAAAGTTAAAATGCCATAAGTAATATTTTCAATGTCTTCTTTTTTAGAATGAGGTTTAAAATCAATTTTTTTCTTTTTAGTATATTTAAAACTCAGAATTATATTATTATAAAAAGAATTTCCTTTCTCAACAAAGTCCTTAATTTTGTCTAACCTATGTTTTGAAACCATTCTTTGATAAGAGTTTTTAACATCTTGAATATTTGTTTTTTCTCTTCGATGTACATATGCAACTTGAAATAACTTTTCAGGACTAATAACAAAGCAATAGTATTTTTTCTTTCCGATTCCTCCCCTAAGTGCAGGGACTTTTATATCACTTACTTCAAAAGCTTCTTTGCCTGCAAATATTACAGCATACATTTGATACTTTGCACAAGACCCTAATTGTTCTACTAAGTGATGATAGGCCTCCAATTCCTCCTCTTTCCATACAATAATATTTTTATCTTTTGCTTCCACTTCATCTGAAGGATCCCACAAAATATTTTTAGTTACAAATATAAAGCTAATTCTAAGTTTCTTCCCATATTGATTGTAAATGTTTTGACAAATATCTCTTTTTAAATCAGATACTTCTCTAATTTTTGGTTTTAAAGGATTTGAGGGAGGACCCATATTTTCCTGAGACGTACAGAATATAACAAATACATTATGCTCATCTTTGGCAAAAACATCAATTTGTTTTGTTGAAGACCCTGTTTTAATAGAGAAATGATTATCTTTGTTTAACTCTAAGAACTCCATTTTTTTAAATAACATCCATACATTATCTTCTAATTGTTCACTGACTTTTTTATCTTTACGCATAAGAATTGTATTCTTTTGCTGCTTGTGAAAATACCATCCTTTACTAGAATATTCTTCTCTTAAAGCATTATGAATACTTTCTTCATGGTATAGTTTTGCCTTTTGTTTAGATTGTTTTTCAATAAATATACCTCTCAATAATAAACCAAAGAAAAAAGGACCCTCATGGTCTTTAAAGTCTTCTTCCATGTTTTCAATAATCAATTCTTTACTGAACTTATAGTACCCCCTTTAATTTAAGTATTTATTTTTATATATAAATCTTTTTATCGTCTCATTTATAATTCAATAAGCATTAAAAATATTTGGGTGCCAACCGTTTAATCTTCCAGATTAAGCGAAGTGTTTTTGCTTCCATAGTGCCTCTTTATCGTATATAAATATGTAACTACTCTGTACTCATAACATATATTCCTCGCAATCATCATATAATGTGTCCAGTGGGTTTTTGGTGTTTTGAGGGAATTTTTCAGAAACTGAATAGATCATTTTCCAGTGTTGTTCTGTTATTGAATTAAATATTGTCATCTTCTTTTTTCTGCTGAATTTTTGGTTTAAGAGCCATTTCATCATATTAGTATAATTGTAGAAAATATGTTCCATATCGACTATTGATTTGTTTATTTTTTGTTTGTTCATTTAAATCACCTCAAATTTTTTACTTTAATTATTATTAAGAGTTCTCATATGCTTTTTCATTTTAATGGAAAATTATAATGAATGAACTACCCTTCTAACTTGAAAATTTGAGGTATTTGAACTTAACAAAAATAAAAGCATAGGTCACTGGACATTCCTGCACAGCATTTATATATGAGTTTGGATTAAAACATATTTATAATGGCAGGAAAAAAAGAGGTTCTGGTAGTGAAAGAGCCAATATATGATTATTATAAAAATCCAGCTGAGACATTAAAAACAGAGCTAAGATTAAGAGGATACAGCAATGAGACAATTGAAACTTATGTATATCATAATAAGAATTTTTTAAGTTATATAAACAAAAGCCCCAGGCTTGTAAGGGCAAGTGATATTAAAAATTACATTGAATATCTAATAATCAAAAAACTAGACAAAAACTCTATTAATCTTGCAATAAGCGCTATTCTTTTTTATTTCAGGACATTATATAAAAGAAGATTCAACATCAAAAGACTGAAAAAAGACCATAAGCTTTTTCCTGTTTTATCCCGGGAAGAGATAAAATTAATTCTTTCAAAAATCAAGAATCCAAAACACAAAATCCTTGTTGAAGCCCTGTATTCAACTGGCTTAAGGGTTTCTGAATGCATTAAATTAAAGATAGATGATTTTGATTTAAACAGATGCATAGGTTATGCAAAACAGGGCAAAGGAAAAAAAGACAGGCTTTTTATTTTAAGTGGATTATTGTTAAAAGATATAAATGAATACCTCGCTCATAGAAAATCAGATTCTATATATCTTTTTGATACAAAAGGGAGCCATATTACAAGAAGAGCTGCTGAATCAATTGTTAAAAGATATTCAAGATTAGCTGAGATTAAAAAAAATATTACTCCGCATACTTTCAGGAGAAGCTTTGCTACGCATTTAATTGAAAATAAAGTCAATATTTTTACTGTTCAGAGATTATTAGGGCATAGCCATGTGCAAACCACAATGGGTTATGTAAAAAACTCAAAAGTGGATATAGAAGAAATAAAAAACCCTCTTGATGAATTATATAAAGAAAAATAAAAATAATGACCAGATTTAATTTGCTTTAGCAAATTAAAGTTTGCAGAAAGCAAACTTTATTTTTCGAAGAAAAATGGAATAGGGCATTTTCTGTGTTTTAAAGAAAATGACCGTCTGTGTCATTATTATTTTTATTTTTCAAAACTTAAAAAAAACTGTTGCTGACATTATTGTTGTTATTTTCTAAATTTCCAAGAAATAACTAGTCTATCCGTTCAGTGCAGTAAAGACAATCTTGCCGTTGCATGTCCCGCTTGTAAATTGAGGGATTTTTAATTTCCAGTATGTCTCTTTAAAAGATTCACCTGCTTCAGTTCCCGGCTCTAAGTCAAAACCAAGTGTGGTTTTATTCTGCATTCCCTGTAATGGAGTCATGTCATCCCATGATTCAAACTGCGTAAGGTTAAACCTCTGGTAGCCTATCGAGATATTTCCTGTTGTACAGTCCATTGAAAGGTTGTCTGTCTGCACAAGGGCATACCCCCATAATTCAAGGTCAATTTTAACATTGCCGAAATTAGTCACATTTGCAAGGATATCTGTGCCGGATATTTCATTAATGCCGAGATCACCGTAATCAAGCACAGAAGGAGATATGTCTATTGCAAGCAGCTCATTCACAGTTGTATTGATCTTAGAGGAATTTGTCGCATTCAATACATCAATCACTGTTATATTGCACTGCCATGTGCTGTTTAATGAATAATACTGCATGTCAAAGCTGCAGTTAAAATCACTGTTATTCCCTGCCTGGTTAAATAACACGCAGCTCGTATTAGTGTAATGAATGCTGTTATTGTCCGGGCTTTCCTCATCCTGGCCGTAATCCGGGCTGAACAGGGTTGCATTTACATTCAGGATATCATTATAGCCGTCATTATCAGTTATTGTGCCGTTGCAGGAAACACTCTTAACAGAAGCTGCAACCAGGTCAACAGGGTTTTCCACAGATAATAATATTATGCTGGGTATGCCGTTCAAAGTCAGATTATAAATACCTGAGGTTCCTTGTCTTTTTGAAGGCGAGTCATCTGTGCAGTTGATTGACCACCAGTTATGTTTTTCAGTTAAGATAAATGAAAAATTAAGTGTTGCATTCTTTTCAGGAGAATAGGCCGTGTCATGTATGACATCATTAATAATCAGAGAGCAGTTCTCTATGCCTGAGCCGTCATTGACAATATAAAAGAACCATGCAGGGTTATTCACTCTTGAATTATTTTCAGGAGAGATTATTGTAATATTAGGAGGATTAGAATCTGTTGCAGATATATTTACAACAGTATCAGAGCTTTTATGCTCAAGATTCAGCCCGTCAGAAGAGCAGTTTGCATAAACCGTAATAGTTACTGTTCCGGTTGTGTTTGCAGTAAGGTTCCATATAACAATCATTGACTCTCCTAAGTTAATATCGCCTATATCCAGAGTCATCTGCTCCTGGGTTAAGAAGATATTAGGCAGTGATAAATCCAGTGTAGCATTACAGTCAATCCCGTTATTGCCCAATATTGTGATATTTGCTGTCACATTTACTTTATCGCCGGTTTCAAAAACAGAATGGTTTACAGGATAGATAATCTCGACCATGGTTTCGCTATCCCTGCTCATATTCAGGATAACATCAGCATATGTTGTTGTTGAAAGCAATAGTGTAATTGTCTCTCCGTAATGCGTGGAGTCCCATGCCCTTATCCTTATAGTGTCGCCTGTATTTCCAGGAATATTTGAAGAATATATGCCTGATAAAGGAGGGATAGGTCCCCAGGTCTGCGTATTTACAATATTGGAGTTATTTAAATCAGTGATCCTCACAGGAATACCGGAAGGAACCTGGGTAATTTCATCTATATAGTATACAATTCCTGTAACCGGATGAGGAACAGGAGGCGGCGCATTTATCAATAATATATTTAATATAAACAGTACAGTTGCAATTAAAATAAACCTCTTTTTCATTTTTTTGGTTTTTTATGTTTTGCTTTTTTATATCTTATCTTATTTTTAAAAAATAACAGGAGCACCCCTGTTGCAGATATTATAAGTAAAACTATAAATATTTTAGTTACTATTTTAAAGAGACTTTTCCTGTACAGGATTGAATTAAACTGCTCTTTAGTAAGGTCTAATGTAATATCTCTTTGTATCTCTGAATCTACAAGCGTAATAAAAAAATTCTGCCTGAAATTATCTTTTCCGATGCTTAAAGTTATCTCGTCATTTTTTTTGCTGTTGACAACCATTGAATATGCTCCCGATACTGAGAGCATGCCTGTCTTGATGTTTATATCATGCTCTTCAACCTGTACATCAAACTCTTCCGGTACTAATGAGCCGTCTGAAAAATAAATATTGCCGTATATAAAAAAGGGCTTTTTAAGGATCTTATCCTCTTCTAATGGCATTGCATTTAATCTTGACTGTATATCAACAGGGTCCATGCTGGTTGAGACTGCAAACAATCCCAGCCCTGATGATGCTGATTCAAAATAAGAATAGTCCTTATCCTGTTTTACAAACCCTGTTTCCTGGTCAGTCCATTTATTATTTTCAAACTTTTTTAATACAATTGTATTCTCAAATATCATGTATTTATCAAGCCATGATTTCTCAATTTTGAATCTGAGCCTGATATTTTTTTCATTAATCTCTGTAATATTAACATAAGAATAGACAAAGCTCTGTATCTTGCCTGTATATTTTACAGGAAGGCTCTGCATTGACTCAATATATATTTCAGGAATCTCTTCATCATTATCAAAGATAATCTCTGTTACAGGTGAATCTATATTTGTTACTGTTAAAACCTGCTCATTTATTCCTGTTTCCGGCTGACCGAAAAAATAAGCGTTCTGCAGCCTGTGCCTTATATTCCATAAAGAGCTTATATTAATGCTGAAATACTGCAGATCAGACAATTCTCCATCAGTTACTTCAACAATGACATCATATTTCCCGGGTATTCTCGGGATCCATATGATCCAGCCTGTTCTTGAGGAGATTCTCATTTTTTCAGGAGATTCTATTAATGAAAACCTTAACTTATCACCGTCTTCATCTTTTGCCTTTACCCTATAGAAGTAAGGTATAAAAACAAATCCAAAAGTAACTGGCTTAGAGATTATTTCAGGAGGATTATTAATATTCAGGACTTCAAGCTCAAAATCCTGCACTGCAGTGCCTCCTCTTTGATCTGCTACACTAATAAGGACATAATGCTCCCCGATATCATCATTTCCGGGCATCCATGTAATCAAGCCGGTCTCATTATTGATCTGCATTCCTTCAGGCATATATACAAGTGAATATGTCAATGTATCATTCTCAGGGTCATATGCCTGGACATCATATTCATAAGAAGAGCCTTCATTAACAGAGGTAATTGGGGATGAAGTTATTTTCGGGTCTTGATTTTGTGGGGAATTGACTATAATAGTGAAATTCTGTTCATCAGACAAGAAATCATCTGAAACCCTTACTACAACTTCATTTTCCCCTACCTCGCTAATTCCAGGTATCCAGCTTATCATGCCGTTTAATGAGTTAATAGTCATTGACTCAGGCTTTTTAATCAACTCATAGGTTAAATTTCCTGAATCAATGTCAAGAGCATCAACATCATAACTATATAAAAATCCTATATCTGCTGTCATTACTGGTATAGAAATAATCTCAGGAGCATCATTAACATTAATAACCCCAAGGTAATATTCCTGCAAAGCAGAGAGCTCTCCATCACTTACATTTATTTTTATAAAATGTGTTCCTACTTGTGCATCACTTGGAATCCATGTAATCAATCCGTATTCATTGATGCTCATATTCTCCGGATAAGCCATAAGCTCATATGACAGAGGATCATTATTATTGTCATCTGCAACCACATTATATTCATAGAGCTGGTCCTCGTAAGCTGTTAAAACAGGCTCTGATATTATTTCAGGCGCATAATTAGGGATATCCATATCTAATATAAGATTAATATCATGCAGGGAGCCCTCAACCGTAATGAACTGTGAAGCAGCTGTAATGTTGTTCCATGCCCTTATCTCGATTAAATCTCCCTGCTCTCCTCTTATTGCAACTGAATATCTCCCTGGAATAATTTTTCCTGCAGCGCCCTGTATATAGAAACCATTGTTTGTGTTGTTAACACTGAAATTAACATCATTTGAAACAGGTGTCATACCATCCCTGAAATAAACAAACCCGTCTATGCCAAGCGGGAAAGGCTGCGCTGTTATGACTTCTAAAACTAGTAAAAAGAGCACAATATTGATTATTGGTTTATATTTCATCTTCCTTTGTTAGGGTCATGTGTCCAGTTTACCTGGTTTAATAAATCAAAATAATAGCCTTTATCAGGATCCATTGTCATGAAATCAAGGTTTGTAAATGCAGGTATAAAAAACTTAAACGGAGCCATATACACTGTAACTTCAAACTCTCTCTCGATAGGATTATACCTTAATATTGATTTAAATGAATCTTCAGGATAAGCTTCAACAGGATTGATTCCGGAGGTATTGAATAATTCCGGGCTGTAAACAGAATGCCATCCCATTACATTCCATTCATCATCTAATGCGATAGTTAAATTACTCACAGGAATTAATCCTACAAATGTGGCATTGCATGTTTCATTAACTTCGAACCAATAACCTCTAGAGGGATCTAATCCTGTAAAGTTTTCTGAGCCTGTAGCAGGAATCCACCTTCCTGCAAGGTAATCTGTTTTTTCAAAGCTGTCTGTGGCATTATTATAACGCCATATCGCACCAATGCATTCAGCAGGCTTGGTAAATATATCTTCACCGTTATTCGTGCCATTATATAAGAGCCAGTTGGACTTGTTTACAGCTATGCTTACAAGATTCCATGTTGTATAAAGGTCAAACTGATGTTTTGCAGCTGTTTTTTCTGTTTTGGATACTGCAGTCCCTTTAACCGCTCCAATCTTATAATATCTCCTGTAAGAGGTGTTTGCATCAGGATCTGTATAATTTAAATCAGTTATGCCTGTTGCATTTGCAGTCTCATCAAATCCCTCTGATAAATTAGTTGTGATATACACATTGTATGAATCTGCCAATTGCACAAAAGACCAGTTCAATATGATGCTTGAATTATCTGAACTTATCCTGATATCCAATAATTCCGAGGCCTGAATAACAGTAAAATTATTCTCTAACGCTGTAAAAAAATTCCCTGCGGGATCACTGCAGTTAACAGTCCAGTTATGGTAGCCGGAATCAATCACAGCTATACTGTAATTTGCACTTATTCCTGAAATCACAGAAATATTTGTCCGGTTAACTGAATCATCTATTATTAATGAGCAGTTAAGTGTACCTGCCAAAGAATCATTGGCTGTCCAGTTAAAATTAATGGAAAAATCATGGCTCACATTATCATAATTCACAGGGTAATTCAAAGTAATATTTGGAGGGGTCGTATCAACTGTTACATAATATATCCCGGACCACCTGTGATTGTCAAGAGAATCATAGCACAGTACTCTCCATTTATAGAAACCGTCAGTTAAATTAATAGGAGTAAAACCATGCTCTGCAAGAGGAGTTAAATTATACTGTGTCTGGTTTAATTCAAAATCAGGGCCTGTTAGATTAAGATATAGGCTGCAATTGGTAATTGTATATGAGTCATTCACAATATACCTGAATTCAACTGTTGAATTTTTTGTCCAGGTTAAATTCTCAGGAGTGGTCAAATTAATATCAGGCCCTTCTGTCTCGATATTGAAAACATAATAACCAGAAATATTAATTCCTGAGTTATCTGTAAGTATTTTACCGTAAGGGTCTGTAAGATAAGCAATCACCCTGTAAATGCCTGTAATATTATTGCCTGTATTCCAGCCGGAGCCTTCTCCGGGGCTGTTCCATATCGGAACTAAGTCAAGAATCTCATTAAAATTAAGTGTCCTTTTTTTAGATGAAGAGCTGTCATCAACAACTGTTTTAATATTCTCCCATTCAACAGAATTATTATATTCAACATTCATTAAAAGATATCCAGAGAGATTTGTATCGCCGTTGTTGATCAGCCTGGTATAATTAATATAATGCTCTTCTTCATAAAAGCTGATATTCGGCAATGGCGTGATATATTCAATGACCTTGACATACTTGAAAATCACATTAGAGTTCCGCGGAGGGTTATCATCATCATTTGAAAAAGTTAAATAATCAAAACTTCCTGTCCATGATGGCTCGATAGTATAGCTGTGAGGATTTGGATTATAGCTGCTGTAATCCTTATAAGTTGTGTCTGCCCAGTTCTGGGTTCCCCATACCTGGTAATGCAAATTAGATGAAGCGATATTATCATTATCCGCTCCAATACCATGTATCTCTGCTTCTGCACCATCATTCTTAAATATAAAATCAAATGCAGTATTCTCCTGGATATCCATTGATTTATTTATCTTTGACCAGCAGTTGCCCTGTATTCTCAGCGTATAGCCGTCATCTTCAATTGTTCTTGAGCCAGAACATCCCTGGGATGTGTCATAAACAGAGATATTATGCTGGGAGAAATTTATCACAATGCCTGCTTTGGGTGCTGGAGCTGCAGAAGGGTTGTTATAATATATGAAATAATTATTATCGCTGTCTCCTGAGCTGATTGTTGAATTTAAATAGAACCATATCTGAGTCATATTTGAGTCCGGCTCCAAAATATCTCTCGGAAGCTCAAAATGTGAAGAGCCGTTGTAATAAACAATCCTGATGTCATCTCCGCTGCTCAGGAATTTTGGTCCTGTTGTATTTAAAGTCAGGTTTACTGCATAGGATTCATCTATTGAGGATGATGAAGGATTAGATATATTCAGCCTTGTCCTGTAAATATAGGCAGGGTTCCACCAGCTCTGGTCTACCCTTGATAAATTCACATTCTGGTTAGAGCCGTATTCATCTTCATCAGTAACAACACTGAATAAAATATCTGACACAGTTATGTTAAAGCTGTTTTCTTCGCTTTCATTAAAGTATCCCTGTGTGTTATTGGCAAAAACAGTGAAATTATATATTCCGAGCTGCCATGTCTCATTAAAGCCTGCACTGAAAAGATTCCCTCCTAATGGATTTAAATCCAGTATTGTATTTGAGCCGTTTGGATAAGTAATATTTGCATATATTGTATTTATTGAAACACCTGTAGTGAGGTTAGCATATATTGTTATTATTTGGCCGTATCCGTCTTTTAATGGTTCTGAAGATGCATTTATAATGATCCTGTCAAGCACAGTGATATTTATACCTGCAAATGAGGCTCTTGCATATATTGCATTAGATTCAGAAAATGAGGCATTGATTGTAAAATTATTCAAACCAAGAGGCGCATCTGACGGTATCTGGTATGAGACAGTTGCAATCCCGTTGACATTGGTTGTTCCCGGCACTGTATCCTGGAACAAGATAGTCTGTGACTGAATATCTGTATTATCATCCCATTTTAATCTTGCAGTAAGCTGGACTGTATCTCCCCTGTATGCAGGCTCTGGTGATGCATTAAGCCCTGTAATGCTTGTATTTGCATAAACAATAACTATCTGAGAATCTGTATCTAAAGGAGTCTGGAAAGCAGCTGTTCTAAGGATAATCTGCTGCGGTCCTCTTGATGCTGCAATAGAGGTATTTACAGTAATGTTATTCCAGAACAATTCATTTGACAATAATGCGGATTTATTAAGTTCAAGGCCTCCTGTGATATTTGTCCATGCACTTGGAAGAGACCAATTAAGGGTAAGGTTCTGCAATGTATTTATCCCTATATTATCTGCATAGCCTGTTAAATTGAATTTATCTCCACGGGTGATATTATGAGGATAATCAACAATAACAGAATTGAGCACGCCCAGATGCAGGATTGAAATTTCTTGATTGGACCATGTGTGTTTTTCATTGCCGGGGTTAATATAAGTTAAAGAAACATTAATTCCATAATCGCCTAACGGCGTTGAGTTTGTTGTTGTAACATTGAAAATAACCTGTGCAAATGCCAGTGCTTCAATTTCACCGTAATTACATGTGAGACTGGAATAATTATAACAAGTGCAGTTTAATCCTTCGGCAACAGGGCAGTTAATTGTTATATTAAATCCTGATAAATTTCCGGACCAGGGGTTTGTAATATTAAATATGTATGTCGTGTTCTGGCCTGGAATCATGGTTGTATGGTTTAATGAGCCTTCATAATTATCAGGCATATGGTGTATTGTAAATGCCTGCTGGGAAATTCCAGGAGGGTTTCCTCCACCCTGCCAGAAAGAAGTTACATTCCAGTTATAAGTTCCTGCTGTACTGGTTGAAATATTATAGCCTGGACCTGAATTATCAAATTCTGATATGCAAACAGAACTTTCGTTAATATTTCCGCAGTCATTTGTTGAAGTGGTGAACCATGGCGCCACCTGGTTATTTGGCTGGAGAACATTTAATGTTATATTTACAGATGAGGCATCTGCCCCTCCTGTATTATTAACAGTGATATTTACAAAATCAATTAGATCATAAGTCTCGAATTCATTAATATTATAATTAAACAGGTTTTCATGGATTACATTATCAAGAGTGACATTCGGCACTAATATAGATATTATTGTGGTGTCCTCTTTTTTCATCGGGCCGTAGAACTGCTCTGCATAAGTTGTGATATTGCATTTGAATTCAGTATATGTTTCGTCTGTAAGATTAACAGTCAGTTTTGCATGGCCAGATGAATTTGTGCTGTTAGTTCCCAGCAGGACCTCATTTACATAGAAGCTTACATTATAATTTTCTAAAGCATCACCGGATTCAGCATCAACTACCTCGCAGATCATATCAAGCTCCGAATAAATCCTGTAATTTCCTCCCAGAGGATACACAAAGCTCACATTGCTGTAATTATAAACATAGAGCTGAACTAAAGAAGAGTTCTGCAGATTAGCATTTGTGTCATTTGCATAAATTGTTATATTATGGATCCCGCTTATGTTCGGAGTATAATTTGCCCGGTATTCCCCTGCTGCAGGAATCATTGAAACATTAATTATTGTTGAATCAGGAATAGTTATATTTGCCCATACACTGTCAACTGATGTTACATCTGTGACTGCTGCTGCAATAACAGCTGTCTCATTATTATAGATTATAACCGGAATAGTCCTTTCATTTGATATTACTGGCGGTGTCACATCCTGCACTGAAATATTTGACTGGTTTGTATCTGCATAAGTATCATTTAAATCATATGCCCTGAAATAAAAATTAAGCTGTGAGGCTTCTGCTATTGCCGGGATCTCAAGTATAATGCTGCTCTGGTTTTCAAATCCTGAAAAATTGCCTTCTCCTCCAAGTACAAATCCTCCGCTGGGATCCCAGTAAAATTCCCATCTTTTCAAGCCGACATCATCTGTCCAGTTTGCATAGAATTCAACATACTCTAAAGGCATTGGATTTGAGTCATTTGCATTTATTATTGTCCAGACAGGAGGACTTACATTCAGATAAAATATATATGTTGCATTTAAATAACCGCCGAGACCGTCTTCAAGAACATTACCATTGTTATCTGCTAATTCTGCTTTAACCCTGTAATATCCTGCTGCATAATTATTTGTATCCCAGCCAGAGCCCTCTCCAGGGCCGTTCCATATCCCTGCCAATGATAAATTATTTGTAATATTTCTTCTTTTATTGGAAGAGGTATCATCAATTATTGTGGCTATATTAAGCCAGCTGCCTGTGTTATTATTTTCAATGCCCATTATTAAATATCCTGAAATATTTGTATTGCCTGTATTATTTAACTGGGAAACAACATCTTCTGTTAAGTTTACAATCTGGTTGCCGAAATAATAGTCATACTGGGACATTACCTGGATATTTGCAGATGAGTTTATTGTGAAATTATACATCTGTGATTCATTTAATTGCCCTGTTGTTGTCCTTGATATTATTGTGAAATTATATACTCCATTAGCCCATGAGTTTGTAAAAATACCAAGATATTTTCCTGAAATAAGGCTCATATCTACAAGCTCATTGCCGTCCGGCTTTGTTATATTTGCCCTGACCCAGGAGAATCCTGCAGGATAACTTAATTCTGCGCTTATCAAGATTTCCTGGCCAATGCCTGTATAATTCGGCAATGCATTTATATTATCAATCATCCATATGGGGGGAGTGACATTTGCAAAGAAAACATATGTTGCATTTAAATAACCTCCAAGACCGTCTTCAAGTATATCTCCATTTGGATCAACCAAAGCTACATAAACCATGTGAGTAGTATTCTCAGCAAAATAAGTGTTCCAGCCGGAGCCCTCTCCTGGGCCGTTCCATATCGGCGAAAGATTAAATTGATTCAATGATGAGATATTCCTTATTTTTCCTGTTTCGCTATCATTTATAATAGTATCATCCAATACCCATGAATCAGATATATTTGCATACATCTGCATGATCAGGTAACCGGAGAAATCTGTATTGCCAGTACTGTTAATAAATGAAGCATTTAAATCTACATCCTCGCTATCTCCATATATATCCTTTTCTGTCTCCAGGCTTATATCTGCAGTTATATTAATTGTAAAATGATTAATTGCAGAGATCTCTCTGTTCTCTTTATCATCTTCAGCATAAACCGTGAAATTATACTCTGCAAGGGCCCATGTATTATTAAAGAATCCTGAGTAAGTATTGCCGCCTATATTAAAGATTTCAAAAGTTTCTGAAACAGGGTAACTTACATTAACCCTGACCCATGAGACTCCATCACTGTCAACTACATCCGCGCTTATATTAATCTGTTTGCCGTATCCAGTAATATTCGGCTCTGTTTTAATATTTGATATTAGCGGCGGCTGGGTGCTTATTGTAAAGTTCCAGGTTATGCTTGTATTTGTATAAGAAAGATTATCCCAGCATGTTACATTCCATAAATATATTCCGTCAGGCAATGTTTTCGGAACAGTCTTCTGTGTATTGTTATAAACCTCAACATAGGATTCATTGACTTCCCCGTTAACACTGATATTGCAGTAAAAATGCTCATCCAGATTATCAGTTGCCTTAAAAACAAAATTAAATGTCTGCTGCAAGTTCTCTTCTGGGAAAGGGCTTATTAACTGTATTGCAGGCTCTGTATTATCAACATATACTATTTTCTGAGTTGCGGCCGCGCCAATATTTCCATTTACATCTGTACAGTTTATTGTCCAGAAATATTTATTTTCAGGCAGATTATATACTGTAAAATTATTCCACTGGGTTTCATAGATTGTTGTGTTTGTAAGATTAATTTCATTGTTTAATATTAAACTGCAGTTTGCCACGCCTATATTATCCGATGTGTTGTAATAAAATGTAAAATTACCTGAACTGCTCCATGTCTCATTTAATGGATTGCCGAGAGTTATATTAGGGGTTATTGTATCCTGGATAATATTTACTATATCATTTTCTGTTATCATTTCAAATCCAAGAACAGAGCCATTGCATGTTATATTATAAGGAATTAACCCGTAATTTGCAAAGCTCCTGTTATGGACATATAATTGAGAGGTTGCATTAAATTCCATGCCTGCACTTTCAATATCTGAAAATGTAATATTACAGTGAACACCTGTCCCGTTTATAATCTCACCTGAAGTCCTGTTTGTATAGTTTGCGTAAAACTCTACCTGCTGCCTCTGCATCCTGATTTGCGAACCTCCTCTTGGATCAGTCTCATCCCATATCTCTAATAGTGAATTTTCAATTGTTGTGTATGAAGCCATGTGTGTTGCATTAAAGCTAAGGTTATAATCAGAATAAATTATTAATGTACAAGTTGAAGAGTCACAGATTATATTGTCTTTTAATATCACAGGAGTGAATTCATAGGTTAAATTGTAAAGGTAGAGCATCGCTGATTTATTAAGTCGCGGATCTGTAACTACATCTACTGTGATATTATTGTTTAATATATCCACTAATGCATTCAGGTCCGCGCCAAAGCTTAAATTAATGTCCTCATTATAGATTATTTTGCCTGTATCCGGAATATCCAATGTAAGATTGACTATGCTGCTTGTGTCTTCATCTGAAAAGTCTGTTGTCTCCCCTCTAAAGTCTGTTGCAAGGATTATGTCAAATACTCTTACCTTAGAAGTGCTGTATGCGCCCTGCGTGTTATAACAGATAATGCTCCAGTTGTGCCTTGCAACTCCTAACCCGTTTACATAGAAATACTGCGGCTCATTCCTTGTAACAGTCCCGTTTGTCTGGTTTATCTCATTGTTCAATAAAAGGCTGCAGTTTGCAATGCTAAGCAATGAAGTCACATTATACTCAAAAATCAGATTAGCGTCATTGTCTCCTGATTTGTTCAGTGGCAATACCAATGTAATGTTTATATCTAATCTTGTAACTGTAATATTATATACTGTGTAATTTGCGCCGATATTACCCAAAGAATCATTGGCATAGGCTCTGACCTGATATGAATCTCCGTCTGAAAGCAATATCAGATTCCATAGACAAGTGTATGGTCCAGTTGCATCAGAACATGCGAAACTCCAGGACTCAGTATCATTTTCCCTATAAAGAAATGTAACTATGTCTGCTTCACTGAATGCATCTGAGATTGCTGCACTTAAAAAATATGTATTAACAGTTATATTTGTGAAATTAACTGGATCAAGGATTGTTGTTATTGGACCTTGCCTGTCTAATGTAATATTGTAAACTGTATAATTTGCTCCGATAGTTCCATAGGTATCATTGGCATACGCTCTGATCTGGTATGAATCGCCATCATTTAATAAAGTCAAATTCCAGGTGCAGTTGTATGGCTCTGTATCATCAGAACATGCAAATGACCAGGACTCTGTATCGTTCTCCCTGTATAAGAAAATAACAGTGTCTACTTCTGACAGAGTATCTGTTGACGTGGCATTAAGCACGTATGAATTTGAGGTTATGTTTGTGAAATTAACTGGAGCAAGGATTGTTGTTACTGGACCTTGTTTATCTAATGTAATATTATAGACTGTGTAATTCAATCCTGTATTGCCTAATGTGTCATTTGCATATGCCCTGACTTGGTATGAATCGCCGTCATTCAATAAGCTTAAATCCCA
>JAFGRO010000073.1 GCA_016935095.1 Candidatus Woesearchaeota archaeon | reverse complement strand
TTCTTTGAGAAAAACCTATCGGTTTTTCTACGCCAATTCACCATCAAGTCTTTCAGACTTGACGAACTCTTGGCGATCTTTAGGAATTTTTTTTGTAGATTGGCCAGATTGTGATTGATTAGATGGTTTTTTCATATTGATAATAGTTAGTGTAGTCATATATTTAAATTTTTTGTTTATAACCACTATTAAATAACAAAACCAACATTTTAACCAAATCAAAACCCTTAAATACTTTAAAAAGTTTTTCAGGAAGTATCGGGGGTTTACATGGAACTATTTGACAACATTAATCCTATTGATTTTCGCTATTACGGAAGAAATACCTCTGCATTTGAAAAACTGAACAAATACCTTTCTGAAAAAGCATTTATTTCTTACCAGTTAAAAGTTGAGCTTGCTTTAGTTAAAGTTCTAAGTGAAAAAGGCATCTGTGATAAATCAGTCTATACTGAAACTAAAAAAGCAATTGATAAGGTTTCTGCAGAAGAAGTTTACAAAGAAGAGGACAGGATTCACCATAATATCCGCGCTTTAGTGAACTGCATAAGAAAAAATATCTCTGATAAGGCAAAGCCTTTTATCCATTTCACTGCAACAAGCTATGATATTGTTGAGAATGCAAATTCATTAAGATATAAAGATGTTGCAGAGAATGTCGTTATCCCTGATTTACTGGAATTAGAAAAAACATTAATTGAACTCGCAGTAAGGGAAAAAAACACTTTGCAGATTGGAAGGACGCACGGCCAGCATGCAGAGCCGATTACATTCGGATTTACTATCTCAGGCTATGTTTCAAGATTAGGCAACAGGATTAAATCAATTAAAGCTTCTACTGATAATTTAAGAGGCAAGTTTTCAGGAGCAGTCGGATGCTATAATGCTTCAGGATTATTTTTTAAAGACCCGGAAGAGTTTGAAAAAGCAGTTTTAAAAGAGCTTGATTTAAAGCCGTGCTTGCAAAGCTCGCAGATTGCTGAGCCTGAGCATATAACTGATTTTATTCATTCAATTATCTCAGGTTATTCTGTGTTAGCTAATATTGCAGATGATATGCGCAACCTGCAAAGATCAGAGATAAATGAAGTTGCAGAAATCTTCGGCAAAAAACAAGTAGGATCATCTACTATGCCCCATAAGAGAAACCCGATTAATTTTGAGAATGTAAAATCAATGTACAAGGAGTTTATGCCCAGAATTATAACAAGATATCTTGATCAGATTTCAGACCATCAGAGGGATTTAACAAACTCTGCCTCATCAAGATTTATTCCAGAGATTATTGCTGCTTTTGTTTTATCTGTCAACAGGTTAAATAAGATAATGTCAAAGCTTGTTGTTGACAAGGATTCATTAAATAAAAACTTTGAAAAAAACAAGAACATGATAGCAGCAGAGCCAGCATATATTCTGCTTGCAGCTCATGGCCATCCTGATGCACATGAATATATAAGGGAGAAAACACTTGAATCAGGAAAAACAGGCACAAAATTAAATGAGCTTTTGTCTTCAGACAGCTCAGTTAAAAAATACCTTGAGAAATTCACAAAAGAACAGATAAAGATTCTTGAGAATCCTGGAAATTATACTGGAATTGCTGCAAAGAAAACAGAGAAAGTCTGCGATTACTGGAAGAAAGAGTTGAATTTATGAAAGACGATAAAAAATTAATTAAAGTAAATTGTAGTTTTTGTAACAGGGAAATGAATTGTCCTGAAAATATGATTGATTCTCAGAAGCATGTTTGCTCAGAATGTTTTTTAAATCCAACTATTTTAAAGCAAGTTGAAGGTCTTTCAAAAGTTCATATAGACGCAGAACTAGATTCATTCCATGAACTGATTGTAAATTCAATGGTGGAAGAAGTATTTCCAAAACTTTGGAAAGATAGAAAAAAAGAATTAAAAGAACTATCCAAAAAAGAACTTGCTGAAGAAATGTTTGGTTGTGGAGCTTATCTTGCTCTTAGCAACATATTAAGTCAATCCACAGAAAAGAAAGAACTATGTAATGACATCAAATGAAAATCAAGACAGCTTTAATCAGTGTTTCAGACAAATCAGATTTAGAAAGCCTGCTGCCCTGCTTAAAAAAACATGAAATTGAAATCATTTCTACAGGAGGCTCCGCTGCTAAAATAAAAGAGCTCGGCTATGATGTAACAGAGATTTCTCAGATAACCGGTGTTGATGAATACCCTTCAGGATTAGTTAAGACATTGCATCCGAGAATCCATTTTGCGATTTTATTTGACAGGAACAATCCAGAACACATGAAAAGACTGGAAAAAGAAAAAATCAAGCCTATTGATTTAGTTATCTGCAATTTATATCCTTTTGAAAAAACCGTTAAAAAACAAGACACAACAATAAAAGATGCTGTTGCAAATATTGATATTGGCGGTGTGGCCATGATAAGGGCAGCTGCAAAAAACCATAAATACGTTACAATTGCAACCTCTCCTGAAGATTACGAAATAATATGCAAAGAAATAGAGGCAAATGATTGTGAGATTTTAGATGATTTAAAGTATGAGCTTGCGAAAAAAGCATTCAGGCATACAGCTGAGTATGATTCTATGATCTCTTCTTATTTAGATAAAAACGAGTTCCCTGATAAGCTGGTTTTGAATTTTGACAAAACCCAAAAATTAAGATACGGCGAAAATCCTCACCAGCAGGCTTTTTTCTATAAATTCCATAACCTGGAAAAAGAGATAAAATTAAAACAATTGCAGGGCAAAGAGATTTCATATAATAATTACAATGACTTAAACGGGGTTGTAAGGATATTAAAAGATTTTATCAGTTATTTTGATGAAAAAAACAAAGAAGACAAAGTTGTCATTATAAGCAAGCACATAAACCCGTGCGGCATAGCCACTTCTGATAATTTATATGAGGCTTTTACAAGAGCATGGAACTGCGATAAGGTTTCTGCATTCGGAAGCGTTATCGGAACTAATGCAATCATAGATAAAAAAACAGCTGAGTTTATTGTTTCTAAATTCACGGAGCTTATAATAGCGCCTGGTTTTGAAGAAGATGCCTTATCAATTCTAAATCAAAAAAAGAATTTACGATTAATCAGGATAGATGATTTTGAATTATTTAAAAAGATTCCAAGCTTAGATTATGAATTCCTTGATTTTGGATTAATTGCACAATCAAGAGATAATAAACTCTATGAAAAGCTTGAACTAAAAAGCGGTAATCTTGATATAAATAAAATAAACGAATTAATTGAATTCGGAATATTAAGCATTAAAAACATCAAATCAAATTCTATAAACATGGTAAGGGAACATAAGCCTGGATATTATGAGCAGATCGGTGCGGGCATAGGCCAGCCTAACAGGGTTGATGCAGTGAAATTATGCATTGAAAAATCCATTAATAATTTAAAAGAAGAGTTCAATGAAAATTATAAAGACAAAATAAAAGACCTGGTTTTGATTTCAGATGCATTTTTCCCTTTTGATGATAATATACATTTAGCAAATAAATTCAATATAAAAAACATTGTAGAGCCGGGCGGCTCTATTAAAGATAATGAAGTCATTGAAACCGCTAAAAAATATGATATTAACCTGGTTTTTACAGGGATGCGGCATTTTAAACATTAGAAAGGTGGTAAAAAATCTTAGACAATATCAAAGAAGAGTGCGGAATTGCAGGCGGTGCTGTTTTTAACAAAAATGAAAATATTGTCCCTTATTTGTACAAGCTAATCCTGAATCTGCAAAACCGCGGCCAGCTTTCCTGCGGCTTATCCACATATAATAAAGAGCGCAGCTTATTAATCTCAACTTACAAAGAACTGGGAGCTGTAAATGATGTTTTCAAGATACAATGCCCCGGAAAAACAAACAAGATATTTGAAAAATATTCCGGAGACAGGGGAATTGCGCACACAAGATACGCTACTTCCGGCTTTGCACGAAAAGAAGAAGCGCAGCCATTTGAAAGGATGCACGGCAGAAAATATAAATGGTTTTCTTTGTGCTTTAACGGAAATATTGCAAACTATTCTGAATTAAGAAAACATTTGCTGGATAAGAGAGATTACCACATGGTCCATAATAATGATACAGAAATAATAATGCACAACATTTCAAGAACCATAAATACTCTTTCAGAAGATACAAACAAGGCCCCTGATCCAGTTGATATTTTTTCTAAATTAAGTGAAAAGATGGATGGAGCCTATAATATAGGCATGATAGATGCAAAAGGAAAGGTAATGGCTGTACGTGACCCCTTAGGGTTTAAGCCATTATGTTATTCAACTGACAATGAAAAAAGCCTCTTTGCCTCTGAATCCGTTGCCTTAACTCATTGCAATATGAATCATTTTAAATTTTTACAGCCAGGCGAAATTTTAATAAATGATAAAGATGAAACCAAAGTTGAGAGATATGCTAAATGCGAAAAAAAAGCACACTGCATGTTTGAATGGGTTTATTTTGCAAATGTCAGCTCTATCCTTGATGAGAAATCCGTTTATCTGGCAAGAACCAATCTTGGCAAGGAAATGGCAAAATCAGAACCTCTTGAATTAAATGATGATTTTGTTGTAATACCTGTGCCGGATTCTTCAAAGCCATTCGGGGATTCATATGCATTTGAGGTAGGCCTTCCTTCAAAAGAAGGCCTTGTAAGGAACAGGTATGTAGGAAGGACATTTATTGAAGGCTGTGACAGGAGCAACAAGGTTGAAGATAAATTTACAGTCCTAAAGCACATAACCAAAGGAAAAAAGGTTCTGCTGATGGATGATTCTATTGTAAGGGGAAACACAAGCAAAAAGATTGTCAATTTCATAAAAGAGAAAGGCCAGGCCAAAGAAGTACATCTCAGAATATCATGCCCTCCTATCCTTTCGCCATGTTTCTACGGCATTGATATGTCTACAATAGGAGAATTAATCGCTCCAAAATATTTTAAAGAGACAGGTGAAGATATTAGTGAGAAAGCATGTGAAGATATCGCAAAAGAACAGGGAGCTGACTCTCTAGTCTACCAGAAAATGGAAAACATCCCCAAATCAATCGGCCTGCCGAAATGCGATTTATGCATGGCCTGCCTCAATGGAGATTATCCTACTGAATGGGGCTGTAAATTATATGAAAAAGCCAAAAAGAATTTCAAAAACGGGATAAAAGAAAGGACGTATGAGTGCTAGTCAAGAATTTTCACTTTATTCCCTTCCACTTTAATCTTCCCGTCAAAATACAATTTAATGCCTTCTATCAAGATATCCTGCTCTGCTTTCTGCACTTTTTCTTTTAAAGAATCAACTGTTTCATTGGATTCTATTGGTACTGTTTTCTGAAGAATAATAGGCCCTGTATCTGCTCCTTCATCTATGAATATCAGAGAGCAGCCTGAAACCTTGCATCCTCTCTTAAGGACTTCTTCATGCACATTCAGATCCATGCCACCTGCAAACATCGGCAATAAAGAAGGATGTATATTCATCACCTTATTCCTGTATTTGTCAACAAACCAGTTGCTCATAAGTTTCATGTATCCTATTAAAAGTATTAAAGAAACATCATGTTCTTCTATAAGTCTGGAAACTTCCCTGTCAAATTCTTCCCTTGTTTTTCCTTTAGGGTCTAAAAAAATTGCTTTAAGATTATGATTGCGGGCCCTTTCAAGAGCATAATTATCAGGCTTATTTGATAATACAAACCTGATTTCTGCATCCAGCTCATTATTTTCAATAGCTTCAATTACTGCCTGCATATCCGTGCCTTTTGTAGAAGCTAAAATAGCGATGTTGTTTGACATAATATCTCCCCTATTTATTTTTTAATCTTGCAAACATCATTGAAAGGACCATTGCTAAAAATCCACAGCCAAGACCAATAAACATCCCTCCAACTAATTTATTCGTTATAAATCCAATCCCCATTCCTATAAACAATCCTGCAGGAATAAACAACCCGGAAACATCTTTGTCTTTTGATTTTTTATTTTTCATGTAATCACCCCTAAAGATAATAGAATTATATTGAGTATAATAATTTTTTGGAGAACAGCAAAAAATCAGCCAGTTTTGTTTATTAATTTAAACTTTCAGAAACTTTTAATAATAATTTAAGATATTCTATAATTTTGTCAGAATCATCTTCTTTTGTTAAAAGCTCAGATGTTTTTGGGCTAAAATAAAAGACACTTTTTTTCATACTTAAAATTTGATTTTCCCATTGCCTAATTTTTTGAATGAGTGTTTTATCACTAATTATATTCATTCCTCCAATTTTATGTTTAAGCATTAATTTTCCTCTCCAATCTTTAAATGTAAAAAAATCTTTTTCAATCTTATTTGGATTTTTTATTATTATATGCAAAGACTTGTTTCCGAGAATTACATATTTTATAGGTCTTGTTGCACCAGCAAATGGTGTAAAATAGTCTGAAAAAATTATTGGTAAAACAATAATTTCCTTTCCTACAAAAATACCATAGGCTTTTTTGATTTTAGTGTTACTCTCATCTTCAAATTCTATTTTAAGATTTAATTTTGATGCAAGCTCTTCAGTCACTGTATTAAGGTTTTTTATTTTTAATTTTTGCGGAAGAAAAAAAAGCAGATAATAAATAAAAATAAACACCAGTGTGATAAGTATATATATCATGAAATAAGATTTACCAACCAACGGATTAAGAAATTTAGGTATATTTCCAAAAAAAATTAAAACAAAATAAAAAATAATAAAGAAAACAGCCCATTTAGGTATTAATTTCAGCCTGTTTCTATCAACCATATTAAAAAAAATAACTGCGTTGTATATAAATTTTTGGTCTGATTTTATAGAGGAGATATAATAATTATAGGAAAAACCAATTTATGCTATTTTTCAATCATCTCATAACATTCAATTGTATTCTCCATCAGCATTGCGATTGTCATCGGTCCTACTCCTCCAGGCACAGGAGTTATAAAAGAGCATTTGTCTTTCACATTTTCAAAATCAACATCACCTATTAATTTTCCATCTATCCTGTTAATGCCGACATCAATCACAATCGCTCCTTGTTTTATCATATCTGCTGTAATAAATTCAGGTTTGCCGACAGCTGCAACAAGGATGTCTGCCTGTTGTGTATGTTTTTTTAAGTCCTGAGTTCTTGAATGGCATATTGTTACAGTCGCATTCCTATTCAATAATAAGACAGAAACAGGCTTGCCTACAAGATTGCTTCTTCCTACAACAACAGCATTCCTGCCCTGGATTTCTTCTCCGGTTGATTCAATCAATTTTACAATGCCTTTTGGAGTGCAGGGAATAATTGCCTTATGCCCTGTAAATAAATTGCCAATATTTAAAGGGTGCAGGCCATCTACATCTTTTATTGGCTTTATTAAAGAGATAACTTTATTTTTATCAATATGCTTAGGCAAAGGCAACTGCACAAGTATTCCGTGAATCTTATCATTATTATTTAATCCTTTAACTAAATTAAGTAATTCATCTTCAGAGATATTCTGGTCTAATCTATGTATCTCAGAATAAAAACCAAGTTCATTACATGTTTTTTCCTTGCCCCTTACATACACCTGTGAAGCAGGGTCATCTCCCACTAAAATCACAGCAAGCCCAGGCTTTTTTTTAAGCTTATCAGCCTTTGCCTTAATTTCCTGCCTGATTTTTTCTGCTATTTCCTTTCCGTTGATTATCATTTTTTAAACCGTAGAATCTGTTTCTCGCTTATAATAATATCTACAGCCACATCATGCGCTTCTTTAGGTATTTCGTCCACAATCTGGAACTCGTAAGCCAAGCCGATTTTTATTGCTTTTGATTTTTTAAGTAATTTATCATAATATGCCGCCCCAAATCCAATCCTGTGGCCTTTTTTATCAAAAGCAACTCCCGGCACAATAATCAAATCAACCTTATGAATATCTGCTTTTCTTATAAATTTTTTTTTAGGCTCCAGAATCCCGAACTTTCCTTTTTCAAGCTCATTAAAATCTTTTAAATCAGATAAATAAATCTCTTTTTTTTCAATATAAGGAACTATTACTTTTTTATTTTGCTTTAATGCATCCTTGATTAAATCATGCGTTTCAACTTCATTTTCAAATGAGATGTAAAATAAGATATTTTTTGATTTTATGACTTCTTCAAGACTTTCAAGGTTTTCCTTAACAGCCTTGTTTTTTTTATCAAGGTTTTCTTTTTTATAGCCTCTTCTTAACTGAAGGTATTCTTTTCTTAATTTTTTTTTCATTTTAATCACGGCTCAAAGCTTTTGCGCCAATATCTTTCCTGTAATACATCTTTTCAAAATTAATCAGCTTAACAACTTCATATGCATTATCAATCGCCTGCTTTATTGAATCTCCCCTTCCTGTTACACCAAGGACTCTTCCGCCGTTAGTATAGACTGCATTGTCTTGCTTTTTTGTGCCGGCCTGGAATACAACAACATTTTCTGCATCAGATGCTTTATCCAAGCCTTCAATTAATTTCCCTTTTTCATATTTTACAGGATAGCCTCCTGAAGCAAGGACAACACAGCATGACGCGCCTTTATAAAATTCAATCTCCTGCTCTTCAAGTGTTCCATTGATGCAGCTCTGTATTATTGGCAGCAAATCTGACTTAAGCATCATTAAAATAGGTTGAGCTTCAGGATCTCCGAACCTGCAGTTAAATTCAATAACATAAGGCTCATTATCCACAATCATCAGGCCGCCATACAGGACTCCTTTGTAAGGCGTTCCTTCTTTTGCCATAGCTTCAATTACAGGAATCATGATTTTATTCATTGCTTTCTCATGAATCTCTTTTGTTACAACTGGAGCTGGCCCGTACGCACCCATACCTCCTGTATTAGGCCCTTTGTCATTGTCATAAACCGGCTTATGGTCCTGTGTGGATAGCATTGGCCTGACTGTTTTGCCATCAGAAAAAACAAGGAAAGATGCTTCCTCTCCAACAAGTTTTTCCTCTAAAAGGATCTTATTTCCTGCGTCGCCGAATCTTTTATCCATCATAATTTCTTTTATTGCACCTATTGTTTCTTCTTCACTATCACAGACATATACTCCTTTGCCTGCAGCAAGTCCGTCTGCTTTAACAACTCTACACCATGAATTATTTTTTGCAAATTCAATTGCTTTTTCAGCATTGTCAAAGATTTCTGCCCTGCCTGTTGGAATATTGTTTTTAAGAAGAATTTTTTTTGAAAATACCTTGCTGCCTTCAAGCATTGCAGCATATTTTCTGGGCCCGAAAATTGGAAGATTGTTTTTTTCAAATTCATCTACAATCCCGTTTACAAGAGGTGCCTCAGGCCCGATTACTGTTAAATCTATTTTTGCATTTTTTGCAAACTCAGCTAAAGCATTATTATCCAAAATGTCAATGTCAACATTCTCTGCAACCTGTGAAGTGCCCCCGTTGCCTGTAGCACAATATATTTTTTTAACTAATGGACTTTGAGACAGTTTCCAGCAAAGAGCATGCTCTCTTCCTCCAGAGCCTATGACTAGTATATTCATTTATTCCACCCCCTTCATAATGGATTTGTTTATTAAATAACACTAAAAAATTCACAAAATGAATTTTTGGTGCGGTCAAAAATTTAGAGATTTTTGACATATATAAGTTTTTTGATTGGTTTGAGGTTTGTTTTTAGATATTGCCATGTTATGTAAAGAAAATGGATTTGTTTTTTAATTAATTATTATTTTAATTTTTCATAATGCTAAACCATAGAAAAATTGATTTTTCCAAATTATAATAAATAATAAATATTCAATTAATTTCCCTACTTTTATGGACTTTGTAATAATAGCAGTAATTCTAATTGATTTGTTCTGTATCCATAAGGTTATTAAAGGATTAAAAAAAGGATATATTGATTCATTCCGGGCATGGAGATTTGTTATAATGAAAAACAAAAAGCCAAAACTATATTGGTTGTTTATCTTTTTACTTTCTTTTTTGTCTTTAGTGCTTACTTTTTGTTTATTTTATAAATTTTTCATTAATTTTAAATAAAAACTTTCTTTT
>JAFGRO010000072.1 GCA_016935095.1 Candidatus Woesearchaeota archaeon | reverse complement strand
CTAAAAAAAGCTATGCTTTTTTGGGGCACCAAAAACCTTTTCAGGTTTTTCAGTGTTTCTTAAAAATCTCAGCTGATTGAGGGACATATGTTTTTACAGTAAGGGCATAGAGCTGTTTTCCCTCAATTATGATTTAGTAAAATAAAGTTTTAATAAAGAATTTTAATAATTAAATTACACTATTTTTTCACTAACTTAATAAATAAACAATATTACCTTTTTAATATGAACAAAAAAGCACTTTGCCTGCTTTCATCAGGAATTGACAGCCCTGTTGCAGCTTATGTTATGCTTTCCCAGGGCTTGCATGTGGACTGTATTCACTTTGATAATTTTAATTCAAAAAACAGGAATTCATTAGAGACTGTAAAAAAATTAATCAGTCAGTTAGAAAAAAAAACTAAAAGGAAAATTAAATTGTTTGTTGTAAATTACAAAAACATACAGGAAGCATTTGATAAATGCTGCAACAAGAGATACCAGTGCCTGTTGTGCAAAAGGATGATGTACAGGATTGCGGAGAAAATTGCTCTGAAAAACAAATATGATTTTTTATTGACAGGAGAGAATCTGGGGCAGGTAGCTTCGCAGACTCTTGAGAACATTTATGTTTTAGACAGAGCAGTAGAAACAGCTGTTCTTAGACCTTTGTTGACTTATGATAAGCTTGATATCATAAAAAAAGCCCAATCAATAGGAACATATGATATCTCTATCAGTGATAAAACAAAATGCCCTTTTGTGCCGGAACATCCGAAAACAAGGTCTGAACTTGATAAAGTTGAATACCAGGAAAGCATGGTTGATATTGATAATTTGGTTTACGGGGCAGTTTCTGAAGTAATTAACTAAAAGCAATCAAAATCAATTTAAAATCCATTTTCCAAAACAAAAAATATTTATACTAATAATTTCTATTCAGTTTAAATAAGGGGTGATTATGAATGAAAGATGATGATTATGAATTACTTCCTCATGAAGAGATTGACAGGTTAAAGCATGAAATAGAACGTCTTAAAAAATCTCCCGGCCCGGATTCTGCTGCACTTGTAAATTCAATGGACTCTTTAAGCCAGTCAATGAATTCTTTGCTTGGACTATTTAGGCAGGCAGCAGATGAAATGAAACTTGATGAGCATGATTCAGTGATGCTTGCAGATAAAATTACACCTTTGATTGAAAAAATTGACAAGGTTCTTGAGCAGAATGAAAAAATAGCCAGAGGCATAGTTGCAATTGCAGACATGATCGAGGATATGCAGTCCAGGCCAAGAGGAAGCCCGTCATCCCAGCCCGCGCCCTCATATAACAGATTTACACAGGCACAATATAATCCGCCGCAGCCAAGAGCTCCTTCACCAATGCCTCCAAGATATCCTGAAGCACAGCCAAAACCATTGCCAAGCATGCCTGCTCCTCAAGAGAAAGAAGAAAAAAAACCGTTTTTTAAATTAAAGTTCTAGAAAAATGACTGATGTTCTTTCAATGTACCGGTTCGATAAAACAAAAGCCAAGCAGTTTTTGAAATATTTATGCCTGGCTACTGTTAAACAGGGCAGAAATTATAATCAAAAAAGACAGGAAACTGCAAAATTAAATTACAATAATTCAAGGATGAATTCCCTGGAGCAGAGAAACATTGAGCTTACTAAAAAGGTTATTGATCTTTCAAGGAGACTAAACCAGGTTAATGAAAAAAAAGCAGAACAGGCATTTACAAGTGAAATTACCCATGATATTATGGACAGGGAGTCTAAAATAAAGGAACTTGAAAAAAAAATCGGTGAAAAATTGAAATTAAAGCATGAACTTGAAAAAACTAAAAAAATACCAATAACAGAAAATACAGAACGGATGCAGGAATTAGAACAGAAGATCAGGAATAAGCTGGAAGGAGAAAAACTAAATCCGATTAAAACTCACCTTAAAAATATTAAAAAGCAGTATGCTAAGCTCAGAAAATCAAAAAAATATTCTAAAAAAAAGCTGGATAAAATCAGGGAAAAAATCAAATCTTTGGAGAAAAAATTAGACATCTCTCTCCATTAAGGTTGTTCTCTGGTTGGCTTTGGCGCGTTTTATTGCGTCTTTAATGATTTTTTCAACTTTATCTTCCAAAGCAGGAAAAAATTCATTTGCTATTTTAATGTCTCCTGTTATTCTCTTTAGTTCTGAATGGTTTACCAGTGACATAATAAAAATGATTGTTTATTAGTATTTAAAATTTTACTTATGAGTGAACCAGAACTCAAGCTTATCTTTATTTTTTTTATCAAGCCTGCAAAAACCAAATCTTTGAAACTGGATGATTTCACCTTGTTTTAAATCATTCAGGTTACTTTCGCCAAGGCCCTTGATTATCTCATTATCTGGCATCCTGATTTCAACATTGGTTAAATTGTCAGAAACAGGCAACCAGTGTATTATCTTTTTTCCTTTATCTTTGAATTTTCCATATTCTGTGCTGTGAAATGCAAATCCCTTTTTCTCCTTTGTGAAATTCAGGCAGTCCATTAACCTGTTTAATGAATTATCTTTAAAATCATTATAATCTTTTTTTTCAATATAGAATCTGTCATGGGTTTTAAAAATACGGGTGCCTCTTTCCGGAAAATCAGGGTGCTGCTTCAGTTTTAATTTTTGTTCCGGAGAATTTTTTATCTGAATTTTTATAGGTTCCTGTATAAAAAAATATCTGTTTACTTCAGGATCAAGTATATGCCTGTTTATTGTTGATAAAACAGTCCAGTCAATGTTAGTAGGGGCTAATGACATGCCCACTTGATGGACAAGCTCATATAATGCTTCTTTTACAATGCCCCTTCTTTTGAGAGCTTTTAATGTTACTAAGCTAGGGTCATCCCAGCCTGAAACCTTGCCCTCCTCAATTAGTTTTCTTATTTCCCTTCCTGAGCTTATTGAGCCATTAATATTTATTCTTCCGTAATGGGTTATTGTCTGCTTTTCCCATCCGAACAGCTCTTTTATAAAATTCTGCAGCTCATTCCTCATCTTGCCGAATTCGCTGCTCCTCATTATATGCGTGACTTCATATTTGCAGTCCTCTACTGGATTCTCAAAGTCATACATAGGCCAAACACAATACTTGTTTTTTTGCCTGAAATGTCCTGTGTAATTTATCCTGAATAATACAGGGTCGCGCATTACATGGTTATCTGATTCCATATTGCCTTTTAATCTAAGGACAGCTTTGCCTTCCTTGTGTTTCCTGTTTTTCATATTATCCCATTCTTCAGTATTTTTTTCAGCGGAATGGGCTCTGCACTCGCATTCTTTGCCTTTATGGCGCAGGTCCTGCATTTTTTCCCTGTCGCAAAAACATACATAAGCTTTATTTTTTTTAATGAGCTCTTCGGCTTTCTGGATCATGTAATCCATGTCATCACTGATGTAAATAATCTTATCAGGCTTTATCCCCAGATATCCAATAATATCCTCTTCCATAGCATCTGCAAACTCCTTTGTGCATTTTTCCGGGTTAGTGTCTTCAAATTTCAATAAGCACTTGCCATTGTACTTCTTTGCATAAAGATAATTTATAAGAAAACTCATTGCATGGCCGATATGGGCATATTTTGAAGGCTCGGGAGGAATTCTTGTAATGACCTTTCCGTTTTCAGCGTTCTTTAGCTTTGGAAGCTCTTTTTTAGATTCTTTTTTCTTTTTTTCAAGAAGCTCAGGAGCTAATTCCTGCAATTGAGAAGTTTGCTCTTCTAATGATAGCTTAGAAATCTCTTTTATAATTTTATTAACCTGTTTTGCAATATCCTTTATTTTAGTCTTTAATTCAGGGTTTGTTGAAAGGAGTTTTCCGATAACTGCGCCAGGATTTGCTCTGCCGCTGAATTTAATTGCATTCTGCAGAGCGTATTTTCTGATTTCTACATCTAGATTCATAAACTAAATGAAAACAAAAGTATTATAAAAAGGTTTAGAAAAAATTTATTAAGAACATTGATTTAACTTTCCAACATGCTTTCAAAAGTAAAAAAATACAGTATAATTATAATAATTGCAATCCTGTTTACATTATTCTGCTTCAGCGTGGTTGATGTTATTGTTGAAGAGCCGGATTATAATGATTTTTGCGAACCCAAATATGGCTATGTTAGGCCTTTAGCAGAGAAATTAAATTGCTCTTATGCAAAAGAGCCCTCAGAAGCCGAGATGGAAGACTGCAGAAAAAGAGGGGGAGAGATATCATATAATTACAATGAAGAAGGCTGCCCAGTAACTTATGAATGCGAAACATGCCATAAAGAACATGAAGAAGCAGGCAGACAATATAGATTAATTGGATTCATTGTGACAAGCATCATGGGAGTTCTGGCAATAATAATTGGGATGTATGCAACCTCAAAAAAAGATGTTATTGAATGGCTTTTTTCCGGATTGTTGATAGGAGGTATTTTATCAGTATTTTTTGGAACTGTTTCTTATTTCAGGGATATGGGCCGTTATGTAAAGCCGTTTGTCCTTTTAGGGGAAATCGTTCTTATAATATGGATTGCAGTAAAGACTTCTAGGAAGAAATAAGTAAATTTATATACTCCGAGATTCATTTATTTTTGAAAGAGGTGCAGGAATGATTCACAAAAAAATAACAACTATGAAAAAAGATCATACTATGTGCTGCAGGGGCTTTTCAGGCATAGTGTTCATTCTTATAGGGCTTATATGGCTTATGGATGACGTAGGTTATATCTCATTAAAAATCTCTTTATGGCCTTTTATATTTATATGTATTGGGCTGGCTATACTGTTTCATAAATTTAGATATTATCATTGTAAACCCTAAGGCAAGGGTATATGGGAATCAGTTAAACATTTTCACGGAGATATGAGATATTACGAAAAAATCATTTTAATGTAATTAAAGCTGATAAAAATATGTTGATGTCTCAAGTTAACCTTTGCTGTTGCGGGAATAGTTGTCTCTGAATAATACGTTTAGGTTATGCTGAAAAGACGAGGATAAAACCAGCAATTTCAATTGCTGGATACGGCCTCGTCTTTTGGCATCCTAAAAATCGTCTGGTTCAAACCACATACTTTATGATGAGGATAGCCGACGATTTTTATGATATACTGAAAATCTTGACAAACAACTCAAATGGAAGCCAAATCTAATAATTCAAATTGGTGCACAAAAGAAATTGATGAAGTTTTTAAAATTCTTCTTACAGATATAAATGGATTATCCCAGATCGAGGCACAGCAAAGACTAAAAAAATATGGCCTGAACCAGTTAGTGGAGAAGAATAAAATAAGTGTCTTCCAGATTTTTCTTAGACAATTTCGGAATTTTATGATTTATATTTTGCTCTTTGCCGGTGTGATCTCATATTTTGTTGGGGAGAGAATTGAGTTTATTGTTATATCAGTAATTGTGTTTTTTATTGCTGCCCTTGGCTTTGTCCAGGAGTTTAGAGCGGAAAAAGCGATGGAAGCGCTTAAGCACTTGACATCTAAAAAAGCCAAAGTAATAAGAGAAGGAAAGGAAATAGAAATATCTGCTTTTGAAGTTGTCCCGGGGGATATACTTTTTCTTGAGGAAGGGGATCATATACCTGCTGACGCCAGATTAGTTGAAACAAATGATTTTCAGGTTGATGAGTCCTCTTTGTCAGGTGAGTCAATCCCAATTTATAAGCTGGCAAAAACACTCAGTAAAGATGTTGCATTGACTGACAAAAAGAACATGGTTTTTACAGGCACTTTTGTGACAAAGGGCAATGCAAAAGCAGTTGTTGTTGAAACAGGGATGAATACAGAGATTGGCCACATTGCGAAACTTATTCAGGATATAAAGCATGACAAGAGCCCTTTGCAGGAAAAATTTGACAGATTAAGCAAAAAAATAGGGATATTTGTAATAATGTTATGCGCAATTATGTTTGTAATTGGCTATCTGCAGAAAAAGCCTATTTTTGCGTTGCTTATTACTATTGCAGCAGTTGCGGTCTCTGGAATCCCAGAAAGCCTGCCTGCTGTTGTTACTGTTACACTTGCCAACGGAATCAAAAAAATGGCTAAGGATAATGCTGTTGTCAAGAAAATGTACGCAGTAGAAACTCTTGGATGCACATCTGTAATTTGCACTGATAAGACAGGAACATTGACAAAAAATGAAATGTCAATTGAGGTTATATATGCAAATGACAAGCTTTTTGAAGTCACAGGCAGGGGTTATATACCTGTAGGGAGACTAATTCACAATAATAAAGTTGTTGATCCAAAAAGAAGCAAGGAGGTTTCGACATTAATTAATATAGGTGTACTATGTAATAACGCTTCTCTTTCTGAAGAAGACGGAAAATGGACATTAAATGGTGATCCTACTGAAGGAAGTCTTATTGTTTTGGGGCATAAAACAGGATTTATAAAACACAGTATAGAAAAAAAATACCCTAAATTAAAGGAATTTCCTTTTGATTCCATGAGAAAATGTATGAGCACAATTCATAAACATGATAATGCACAGGTTGCTTATGTTAAGGGTGCTCCTGAGGTGATTATTGAGCAATGCAAATTCATTATGCAGAATGGCAAAGTGAAAAAGTTGTCAGACTCTGAAAAAAAGCAGCTAATTAGAACAAGCCATATGCTGGCAGATAGGGCATTGAGGATTCTCGCATTGTCTTACAAACCTATAAAAGGCACAAAATACTATAGGCAACAGGATATTGAAAGGGACCTTGTCTTTGTAGGTATTGTTGGAATGAGGGACCCTCTAAGAGAGGGCGTAAAGGAGGCTATTGCCCTTTGTGAGAAAGCAGGAATAAAAGTTGTAATGATAACAGGAGACCATGAAATTACAGCTAGAACAGTAGCAAAGGAAATTGGAATATACAAGGAGCATCACCACATACTTACAGGAAATGAGCTCAATAAATTAAGTGAGTATCGTTTCAGCCATTTGGTTGAACATGTTACTGTTTATGCAAGAGTCAGCCCTGAGCATAAGATTAGAATTGTAAAGGCATTGCAGGAGAAAGGGCATGTTGTTGCAATGACAGGTGATGGTGTCAATGACGCGCCTGCATTAAAAAAAGCAGATATAGGGATTGCCATGGGAATAGGGGGAACAGATGTGGCAAAAGAATCTGCGGATATGATACTCCTGGATGATCACTTTGCCACTATTGTAGATGCTGTTAAACATGGAAGGACCATTTTTGAGAATATTAAAAAATTTGTGTATTACTTGCTTACAGGAAACCTTTCAGAAGTAATATTGATTTTTGTTTCATTAGTGCTTGGTATGAATCTTCCTCTTACAGGGTTAATGATCCTGTTTGTGAATCTTGTAACTAGCGAGCTGCCTGCACTCGGTTTGAGTACAGAACCAGCTTTTGACAGCATTATGGAGCAAAAGCCGCGCGATAAAAAAGAATTTATCCTGGATGATTATCTTATGTTGAAAATAGCCCAGCTGATTCCTCTAATTGTACTTGGGACAGTCACATTATTTACTTGGGAACTTGCATTTAAGCATCAGACTCTTGAAAAAGCAAGAACAGTTGCTTTAGCAACCATAATATTTTTTGAGCTTTTCCATGTTTTTAATGCAAAAGCATTTAAGAGATCTATATTTGACTCAAAACCATTTGCAAATAGTTCACTTAATGTTACATTTTTGTTGTCTGCATTTTTGACTTTAATTGTAATTTATACAAGCATTGGAGAAAAAGTGTTCCATACAATCGCACTCACAATACCTGAAATTTGTACTGTTTTATTAATGGCTTCTTCATTGCTAGTCTATGTTGAAATTCAGGAAACAATAATCCAGACTGAAATAAAGGAATGGGAATCTTCAACTCTTTAGTATCATCATGAATAATTCTTTCACATATAATAGCATCCCTTCAGATTTCTCTGCTCAGTAATCTCTTTTGGCTTGTTGTAATTTAAAGCAAGCCTTTCTTCTGCATTGGAATAATCAGCAATATAGGAATCATATAGTTTTAGCTCTCTTATTTTATTGATACTAGGGTCAACATCAAAACACCTGATCTTGTTTGATATATCAATGATATTGAACAGGCAGTTATTGACACCTGCATTATTCAGTAAGTAATAAAAGTCATCCCTTGTATAAAAATGGGTTGTGACCCAGTGATAATGCGACTGCACAAATATCTTTTGCCTGAGCTTTCCTTTTGTTTCCTGGATGAATGACCTAACAGAAGCACTGCCCGGCCTGAATGTAAACGGCTCTTTTGTAATCCTGCCTTCAGCATGATTATAAATTATTAATTTATTGG
This sequence comes from Candidatus Woesearchaeota archaeon, assembly GCA_016935095.1. Classification (GTDB taxonomy): domain Archaea; phylum Nanobdellota; class Nanobdellia; order Woesearchaeales; family GW2011-AR15; genus WJJD01. The sequence goes on along the minus strand of JAFGRO010000072.1, from coordinate 7,576 downwards.
AATAACTGAAATGTCTTTTTATTGAATTAGTCAATTCTTTGGTTATTTTTTCCTGAAGCTCTGAGGCGCTTTCAGTGGGAACTGAACTTGGGTTTAATCCCGGGATCCCTGCAAAAATAAACCCTTTTTCCATGACAGCCATGCCTCCTATATATTTGAAATTTTTTCCCTCTAATGATTTTAGTTTTTCTTTGAAACTCTTGTATATGTCCCTGTAAGGCGTATATAGTATTGATTTCCTTATCATGTCTGTGCCCACATCTAATAGAAAAGACAGCTCTTTTAAAACAAGGTAATGCAAAGGCGATTCGTAATTCCCAAGATTGAAAAATGTTTTTTTTACCGAAGAAAATCTTTTCAGGATTTCAATGATATAATTATAACGCTCTTCAATATAATTGCAGATTGCCCTGCCAAGTTCTTCCCTTTTCGAGTCATCAATCAATTCTCCTCTTTTATAATGTGAGATGATTTCAATGATCTTTTCTGAAGAGCCGGGTGCAATTTTTTTTAGGAGCGCTTCCTTATTTAATGAGTCATAAAACTCGTTTTTATTAAATTTATATCCATAGTCTTTTTTTATCTCGTTTATGCCGAGAATATCTCCGTTAATTACAATATTGTCAATTTTGACCCTGAGAATAAGCTTTTTTATATAGCTCAGAATAAACTCTATATTATCATTAGTGTGTGTATCTGAGATTATAATCTGTCTCATCAAGCCCCCGGTAATAATATAGTTAAACTAGTATAAATAATTTTTGGGAATCAGCATATATTATAGATTATTTAATGAGGGGACAATTGATTCAATAAGTAGGAAGGAATCATATTATTAACAAATAAAGCTGATTCAACAACGCAGCTAATATAATCCCTTCTAAATTTTAGTCTAGAATTAAACGGAGCCTCAATTGTTATTGTAGGTACTTTATAAGTGCCTGCAATTTTAAATTCTAATGAGTCATCTTCAGCTTCATATAGTGAGCCTTGAATACATGACCCATAGGGCAGATGTTCAAAATTTCTTCTTAAAAAAGGATGGTTTTGTACTCTCTTATTGTACTATTCAAAATAAAAAGATTTATATATTGGTATACTATTTTCTATATTAGTTTATTATTTATAATACTTAACGGGGGTGGAATATGCCCGAGGAAAATAGGTGAGGCTTAATGCTGACCCAAATACTGCTGTTTGCACTGGGTCTTGTACTTTTAGTAAAAGGCTCAAGCATTTTTGTAGGCTCAGCCTCAAGGATTGCAAAAAAATTAGGGATATCTGATTTTATAATAGGTCTTACCTTAGTGGCATTTGCCACTTCAATTCCTGAATTATCAAACTCACTTATCTCTTCTGTGAATGGTTTTAATGAAATCATTCTCGGAAATATTATCGGAAGCAACACAGTCAACCTGAGCATAGTGCTTGGTCTAATGGCTTTTATAGGGGTTATAAAAATAGAAAGGGATACAGTCAGCAGGGACGCTGTGATTATGATTTTTGTTTTTTACTTATTTTTTGTTTTTGCCCTCAATGGAAAAATATCCAGAATAGAGAGCATATTACTGCTTTTAGTTTATTTTTCCTATATTATGTACCTTTTCAAGCCCCATAAAGTATTCAAGGAATACAGATTTATAGATTTTTTGAAATATCTTTTTACACTCGGGTTTTTGAATACATTATTTGAACTTTTCCGGCCAAAGAAAAAAAAATATATTGATCTTCATCTAAAAACTTACAGTTGCCAAATTGAGGACATTTTAGTTGACTTGTTAGTTATTGGAGTGAGTATGATTATTATTGTACAGGGCTCAAGGCTTGTTATTGACAAGACAATCTGGCTAGCAAGTGCATTTAATGTTTCTCAGAATGTGATTGCCTTTACCCTTGTTGCACTCGGAACTACCTTGCCTGAACTGACAGTATCATTTATGGCATTAAAAAGAGGATTGAAGAGCATGGCAGTCGGCAACCTTATTGGCAGCAATATATTCAACATTACTTTTATTATAGGGCTCTCCTCTTTAATTCATCCATTAATTGTTGTTAAAAATGCATTAATTTATACAATACCCTTTATGCTGTTTATATCCTCTTTTTGCTTTTTTCTCATGAAAAGTAAGCCAAGACTTTCAAGGTTGGAAGGAAGTGTCCTCCTTACATTATATTTTTCTTTTATGATTGGAAGCTATCTCCTACCTTAGCTTTTAAATCAGAGCCTGGAATCAACTTATCTTTATAGTTATATCTAAAAATAGGTGTGCAGTCGGCCTCTTGCAAGAATTAATTATATATTATTATCTGACCCAGAAAGAAAGCTTTATATAATAACTGTTTATAACCAGCTACTCTCATGGAAAACGGTTTTACCATAAGCATTATGAAAAAACAAGATCTCCCCAAAGTATTTTCCACTATAAACGGCTTATTTAATAAATATGATAAACTTAATGCTAAAACAACCCTAAAATATCATTTCAAAAGCAAAGAATTCGGTATTAATGATGGAAATAAATATTGGATTGGAAATTCAAAAGATTCTTTTGTTGGATTTGTTGGTCTTGAGCATACAATACAAGATGTTGGATTTATATCTTGGATTGCTGTAAAAAGGAGATTACAGGGAAAAGGATACGGCAAATTGCTTTTAAAATTCGCTATGGGTAAAGCCCAGGAGCAGGGATGTAAAGTATTATGCATTAAAGGAGGCTCGCTTGCTTCTTTTAAAAAGGCAAATAGACTGTATGAAGAGCTTGGATTTAAAGGGAAATTTAAAATAAAAGATTACTGGGCTGACGGAGATGATTTGATTTTATGGTACCAGAAATTACATCCCGATGATTCAAAGAACCATATACAATATATTCTTAAACATCTTTTTACAAAAAGATAGAAATACCTAATTTATTAACAGTATTGATAATTAATAACTTCAATCCAGATTAAACCTTTAGCTATATTTAAATAAAACATTTATTTTATAATTAACATTACCTATATTTGAGGTGAAACTATGAAAAAAATAATTATAGCACTTTTATTATTAATCTTAATTGCGGCCTGTAAAAAACAAGAGCCTATTGGCGGTGAAAGAGACGAGTATGGCTGCTTGGGTCCTGCAGGCTATTCTTGGAATGAAGATGTTGGCGCATGCATAAGGGGATGGGAATTAGATGATAATCAGCGAGAGGCTGTAAAAACAGCTGTTTCATTTTTAAGCTACCGGGTGACTGTTCTAGAGGTTGAAGTTTTAAAGTGCCCCGGGTGTTTTATTGTCCATCTGCAGAGAAATGATAACCAGAACCAATTTACAATAAATCTTGCAGACTGGAAAATATCAGACGGCACTGATCAAGAAGATAAAATTGAGCTGTATGCATGTATTGATGACTCTGCTTGTATTCCTTTGCCATCAGAATGCCATCCGATGACATGTATAAATAAAGAATTTGAATCTAATTACAAAAAGCCAGAAATCTGTACAATGGAATACAGGTATGATGCAGCTTATAACCCCGAAGACTGCATATGTTATGAAGGCAGATGCTCAAATGTAAACCAAATGAAAAAAATCACTAATGAACATGCATTACAAATAGCACAGGACAGTGAATGCGCGGAAAAGGGTGAACTCTTAGGAAATTATGTGTATAACCCTTATACAAGTACATGGTGGTTTGACATGAAGATGAAACCTGAATTTGAAAAAGAAATCTGCAGTCCTGCCTGCGTTGTAGATGAAAAAACAGAAACAGCGGAGATAAACTGGAGGTGCACAGGCGCTTTGCCTGATGAATAATACTTATTAATTAATTTTTATAATCTGCTTCCGCAATTAGAGCAGAATCTATGGTGCCCGGTTATAGGGGCTCCGCAATTATGGCAGAATCTTTTTGAATGTGTTGCCTGCAGTCTTTGCTGCGTATGATGAGTACTGGTTTTATGATGGGCTGCATGTTGTGCAGGACGGGAATAATGCTGGGCTGGACCTTGTGTTGCCCTGGCAAAAGCTCCTGTGCTTTTAGGATGCTGGGCCTCTGTTTCGATATTGAAGTTCTCTCTGCGGAGATTGCTTTGCTCTATTTTTTTATCAAGTTCCTCATCTGTCTTTTTCCTCATCCTTTTGGTTTTTACAATACCATAAATAAACATGCCAACGCCAATTGCAAGAGTCAAATAGAACATAAACGGTTTTTCAGCTTTCCTTATAAAAGCAGTAAAAAAAGATACTGCTGAAACTAGGATACCTACAAAACACCAGACTACTCCCGGAATATCGCTCATTGATCTCACCTGTCCGAAAACCAACCTGAATACATCTATAATCTGCTTAATCATTATATAAATCTTTTTATTGCAGAAGTTTTTATATTTTGCGAATTTGATTATATGTTACTTGTTATTTTCTTTTTCTTATTTTTTCTACATTATATATTAAATTTAGAAAATTTAATATACCTTTTATTAATCAGATTTATTTGGGGTGATTTATATGGACTTAAAAAAAACAATAAGAACAATTCCTGATTTTCCAAAGCCGGGAATTATGTTCAGGGATGTTACAACACTGATTAAGGATTATGAGGCATTTAATGAAGCTGTTGAGCAGATGTATAATATTGTGAAAGATAAAAAGATTGATGCTGTTGCAGGCATCGAGAGCAGGGGATTTGTTTTCGGTGCTCCTTTAGCATTAAAGCTCGGTGTTGGCTTTGTTCTTGTAAGAAAAAAAGGAAAATTGCCAGGAGAGACAATAAAACAGGAATATATTAAAGAATACGGTCCTGATATTATTGAAATACATAAGGACGCGATTTCTCAAAACCAGAATGTCTTGCTTGTGGATGATTTAATTGCAACAGGAGGCACTATGAAAGCAGCAGTGGATTTAGTTGAAAAAATGGGAGGAAAAGTAGCCTCAATACTGTTTGTGGTGGACCTTCCTGATCTTGGGGGGAAAGAACTATTAAAAGACTATGATGTACATACACTTGTTGAATTTGAAGGTGATTAGATTATTTTATCTTCTTTTCAATTCTGTCTAATCTCCTGAGAATCTCATTCATCTGCGGGTTTCTTTTTTGAGAGGTTTTTATCTCAGTCCTGTAAAAGCCAAGTCTATCTTCAATAAACCCTAAAAATACCAGGCCGAGAATACCCAGGAATAAAATAGGGAAAAACCACCTGGCAATATCTATGTCTATCCCGTATTTTTCCAAGTTGCTTAACACCATGAATAGAATCATGCCGCTGTTTATAATGCTTACATAGCTCATTGCCCTTTGCGAGAATATCTTTGCATGGATGATCTTGCTTCTCAGATTTTCAAATAGTTTTTTGATTTTAATTACCTCTTCTAATTTTTAAAAGCATGAGCTCAAGTATAAAAAGATTACTGATGCATAATTAATATAAACTCTTATGAACAAGCTAAAATTCACTGCTTAGAAAGATTAATAAAAAATTTATTATTAATTTAATCAAAGGGATAATTAATAAAATCAAAGAACTAAAGATCCATCATAACAATAAATCTTGAAATTATAGCATTATTTATAAATAACATAGAATCTCTTTAAAAATAAATAAGTTGGTTAAAATGAATGTATGTTTATTAAGGCCTCCTTCACCAGAATTGCTTAATGATAGAATAGATCCTCCAATTGGATTACTGTATTTAGGTACTTCTTTAAAAGAACACGGATATCACGTTGAAATTTTAGATTTCGCAGGAGGAGAAAATCCTGAGATTCCTGCTGATGCTGACATATACGGTTTTACATTGTTTACAACTTCTTATACAAACACATTAGAAATCAGAGATAGGATTAGAGATATGTCTGAAGCACCTATTATTGTTGGAGGACCACATGCACAGGCACTCCCTGTTGCAACATCAAAAGATTTTGATTATGTTTTTATTGGTGAGTCTGAACATACTTTACCTCTTTTAATTGAACCTATGGTTAAAGGTTCTTTAGAAGAAAGAATAATTGAGGCAAAAGCACCTTTAAATTTAGATGAACTTGCTTTCAATGATTATTCATTGGTTGATCTTGGATCTTATAATAGAGTTGTATCAGGTGAAATTGCAGTTTCAATACTGTCAGGAAGGGGTTGTCCATGGAAATGTAAATATTGCTACACAGCTGCACTTGAAATAAAAGTGAGAATGAGATCTCCAGAACACGTTATGGGAGAGTTATATAAGTTAGATGAGGAATATGGTATTGATGCGATAAGGTTTATTGATGATAATTTCCTAATGAATAAAACGTTTTTAAGAGGAATAACTCCAATGCTAAAAAATTTAGGAAAACCATATCGTGTATATGGTAGAGCACAAGATTTAACTGAAGAAATAGTTGATTTACTTGCTGATTCTGGATGTGTTATGATAGGCTGTGGTATTGAATCTGGTAGTCAGAAAATGCATGAACTAATGAATACAAAAAAATATGTTGAAAAAATGAAAGAAGGAGTTAGATTAGCCAGTAAAGCAGGTATTAAAATAAGAGCAGGATTAATTGTTGGGTTTCCAGGGGAGACCTGGGAAACAGTAAGGGAATCTGTTGATGAACTAAAGGAGATGGATATTGATTCTTATAATCTATTTAACTTTATTCCGTTACCTGGAACAGATCCTTTTATCCATCCTGAGAAATATGGCATAACCTGGCTTTCAGAGAATTGGAAAGATTACTATATGCTACAAGGAGAGAATGAAGCTGCATATGCGTTCGAGCATGTAGATTTAGATAAAGAAACACTTGCTGAAATGAGACAGTATATGATATCAGAATTAGATAAAGTTTTTCTACCGTCTTTAAAAGATGTTGAATTCAAGTGATTGGAGATATATAATCAAAGCCCCTTCTATTTACGTAGTTGCAACTCATAATTTTATTGACATTTTCAAGATCTTAGCTCTTTGTTTTAAATCTAGATAGGCTCATCCTTTACTTACAAAACTTTATTTACTAGCTTCTTCAAATTTTTAACTCACTAGCACTGGACATTCTCACACAGGGTATTTAAATGACTAAGTTAAGTAAATAATTTAGAGGTGATTCAGATGCATACAAACCATACATATATCGAGAGATTATTTTTTGATCAGGTAAGAAGGCTCTGTGTCAGGAAAAGGTTCTTTGTAAGGAGGTGAAAAAGATGAGAATGAACTTTGATATTGTGAACAAGATTGAAAATGATTTGAACAGAGAAGTAATTGAAGCCCTGCAAATGATAGATTTTAGAAGAAAGCAAATGGAAATAACTTAAATTAGATTTTTTTAAATTTAAATTAGTTATTTAGGCTTGGAGAAAGCTGCTGGTTGCTCCTGAATGTTAAACAAGCGGTTCCCCAAGCGCCCCTTGCATTGTGGGACTAAGCTCCGAAGGAGCGCATGTCGCACTTGTTTTTACGAGATTTTTTTTAAAAATCTCAGCTGATTGAGGGAGGTCTTCAATCATATTAGGGGCAACGTGTGTTCTCTCTCAATTACTAAAATAAATTAAAAGTAAAAGAAAATTAATTATTAAAAAATAAAATTTTAATTCCCTTAATTAT
>JAFGRO010000071.1 GCA_016935095.1 Candidatus Woesearchaeota archaeon | reverse complement strand
GGTTTTTATTTATAAAGTTTATGTTTTTTATAGGGGCTAAATGGATTACTACATTTAAGTAGTAAAAATAGAAAAGTTTATATAATGATTTGTGTTCAATAAAAACAAATGAGCAGACAACAAGTAAAGGAAATAGATAGATTGATTGAATTATATGGTCATAGAGATAACTATCATTTATTATCAGATGATTTAAGAAGGTTTCTTTTAGATGAAGGCGTTGCAGAACAAGCAAACGGTTACTGCCCGAAACGAACACAGAATGTCCTTTCGATTGAAGATATCATTGTGGAAGATGATACTGTTCAATTACATCTTAGTGATGTTAGGTATTATGGATCCCAACAACAATTCGTCAGAAAACATATGAAAAAACAAAATGAATTATATGATGTTGTTCTTCAGCATGAATGGGGATTTGAAGACCTTTCAACCCCAGAAAAAGGCATTTTTACGGCGCAGTTTTCAAAAACAGATTCAAACAAAACTTATCAGATAAGAATAAAGTATAGGGTAGAAATGGACTAATCCTAATTAATCTACTTAAAAACAATCCCTTTAAAATTATACTCAACATCAAAATTCTTAAATATTCTTCTTATTTCAGCTTCAAATCCTGCAATAATCATCAAAACATTTCTTCCCAGAATAATTATATTTTTATTGTCAGCTATCCCTTTATAGTTTATTATTAGTTTTTTTCCATTTTTTAGATAATTCACTTTTTTTCCATGCAACAGCTTGGAAAACAAAGTTCTTTTTTTTGATTTATATGCATTGTATTCAAAGACATAATAAGGCTTTAAGCCAAAAGCATTTGTATTAAATATTAGCTTATTGTAATTATCAACAATTATTTTTCCCTCAATAAGCAATTTCTGAAGAAGAGTATGGTCCTCAGTAGTTGTAGATTTTCCCTGGAATTCTGCATGTATTTTAACAGAATATTTAATTGCGATTTTTTCTAATTCAAAAATCAATTTTTTTGTTATTTTTTTATTAGGCTCTTCATTATTAAGGACAATGAATAAATCCAAATCAGAGTGCCTTTCAGAAAAATCACCTCTTGCAACTGACCCATAGATTAAAATTTTTAATATGCGCTCATCATTTTTATATTTTTTTTTTATATTGTTAATTACAAAATCATATTTGTTCATTTAACTCCTCCATGCATTTTTCTGCAAATTGCTTTAGTTTTTTGTATTTTTTACCATTTGCAGCCCTATAAGCTACTTGTCTTCTAGTCTCAATATTTATTGTTTTATAATCAAAATATATCTCCTTATTTTTAAAAAATTGAGTGTTAGAATATAGATTAGATGTTCTGCTTTTATGGTCATTAGAATGAACAGGGTCTTTTAGTCCTGCAAAAACATATTCAACAGCATTTATTGCAGCATAAAAATAATTTTGGGCTGAAACTGTTATCAAAGCTAGTTTTATATCTTCATCTGTTTCAGAAATTATATCTTTGTCAATTTCTTTAGCTATTGAAAAATGCTTTTTGGCTGCAATCTTGTGCTGTTCTTTTTTCATTTTCACATATTTGAAAACAAAGATTATTTTTAATATATTTTACACATATGTGAAAAGTATATAAAATTTTCTATTTTTTAGAAGAATAATTGCCTATAATTCAAAACTCAACCTTTTTCCCGGAAGCATCTCTCTTATACTTGCCGAATTCAGAAATCTTTTTTACTAGTTTTTTATCAATGCAGGGGCCTTCTTTGCACATCCTTATGCCGATGTCATCAACAACACACTGTCCGCAGATTCCAAAGCCGCACTTGATATATCTTTCTAAAGACAACTGGCAGTCTACTTTAAATTCATCGCTCAACTCAACAACCCTTTTCATCATTACTTCAGGACCTACTGTATAGATGCAGTCGATTTTTTCTTTTTCAAGAATCTCTTTTAATTTCTCTGTTGTAAATCCCTTCAGGCCGTAAGTGCCGTCATCAGTAGTATAATGTACTTTGCATTTTTTAGATTTTTTATCACAATTAACCAATACTTTTTTGGTTTTAGCACCATAAATAAAATGCACAATGATTCCTTTTTTTATTGCTTCATCAGCTAAAAAGCTTAAAGGAGCAACACCATAGCCTCCTGCAACCAAGGCAATATTTTTCCCTTTTAATTCAAATGATGTTCCATAAGGACCTCTTATTCCTATTTTATCTCCTTTTTTTAATTTAAACAATTCATCTGTAAACGGTCCTACTTTGCAAATTGTAGCTCCAAACTTATCTTCATCCTGGTAAGAAACACCAAACGGCTTTTCATTAATCCCGGGAAGCCATAAAATAAAAAACTGCCCGGGCTTAGCATCCAAATTATACTTAAAATAAAATGTCTTAATGTCTTTAGCTTCGTCTTTTATATTAAGGATTTCTACAATTGTTGGTTGCTCTGTTTTATGATCATCACACATGTGCCTTACCTATCATCTCTTTAATTGACTTATAGTTATTCTTTTTCATGAATCCTTTTATTTCATCATTTATCTTATTAAAAACATCAATGCCGCGGGAATAAACAGCTGTGCCAAGGCCGACAGCAGTTGCTCCTGCCATGAGCATCTCAACAGCGTCTCTTCCATTAGTTACGCCGCCTGTGCCAATTATAGGGATTTTTACAGCTTCATAAACATCCCAGACCCGTTTTAATGCAATCGGCTTAATTGCAGGTCCAGATATGCCGCCAAATTTATTTGCCAGGATTGGCTTTGCTGTTTCAATATTTATCAATAAACCCGGGCCAAGCGTGTTTCCCATGTTGATTGCGTCTGCGCCTGCTTTTTCGCATTCTTTTGCTATTTCTTTTATATTAAGCGAGTTAGGGCTTAATTTGACAATAACAGGAATCTTTGTTTTTTCTTTAACATGTTTTGTAACAGAATAAGCTGCTTTTGCATCAAGAGCAAAAGGTGTTCCTGCTTCTGATTCAACATTAGGGCAGCTTATGTTTATTTCAATTAAATCCGGATTTACAGTAGATATTTTTTCAGTGAGTTCTCCGAATAATGATTGCTTAAATGCAAATACACTGCCAATAATTGGCGCATCACACATTTCTTTAAATTTTTTAATTTCCTCAATGCCCCTGTCAATTCCAGCATTACTTAAACCGACAGCATTCATCATTCCTGCTTCCCAGGTTGTGATAACAGGACAGGGATGGCCTTTTCTTTCTTCAGGGCCAATGCTTTTAATAGTTACAGCACCAGCTCCATTCTTAACAACATTGGCTAAAGAACTAGCTGTTACGCCCATTATTCCGGAAGCCAGGATTAAGGGATTATTTAGTTTTATTCCGCATAATTCTGTTGATAGGTCTGCCATTTTTAATTAACCTTGAAAATTAATTTCTTTATTTAATTTTTCTATTGCCCTTACAGCAGCACCAGCATAATCACTAGAATTTTCTTTTTCATAGGCATAATTTATTCCGGATGAGCTGTTTATCCTGTGAATAGCCAGAGGATTATTTGTCTTCTTTAAAACATTTACAACATCCTGTGCAGTGCCGCCCTGCGCACCTACTCCCGGGATAAGCATTGGGATTTGTTTTCCAGAATCAACAAAGAATCTTGATATCTCTTCTAATTCCTGGGGATATGTTGCGCCAATCACAGAACCAATTCCTGTTTTATGCCATTCTCCTGCTAGTTTCTCAGCTGTTTTCATGTAAATCGGAGTATTTTCAACTTTGAGATTCTGCAGGTCAACAGCTCCTTTATTAGATGTTTTTACAAGCACATAAACACCTTTTCCCTGCTCACACCAATCTGTAAAAGGGTCTATTGAATCAGAACCCATGTAAGGGGCAATTGTAATTGCATCTGCTCCCCAAAATTCAAAAAGTGATTTTGCATAAGCCATTGATGTCTTGCCGATATCTCCTCTTTTTGCATCCAAAAGCACAGGAATTCCCGCTTCCTGGTATTTTTGAATTAAAGTTTTTAAAGCTCTTAACCCTTCAAAGCCATACTGCTCATAAAATGCAATATTCGGCTTGACTATTGCAGGCTTTATATTTTCTTTAATCATTCTTTCCAGAATATCAAAATAAAATTTTGTTATTACTTCTTCTGGATTTCCCTGCAAAGGAATCCTCTTAAGCAAGGGATCCATTCCCATGCACACTATTGAATTATTCTCTTTTGCTTTTTCTTTAAGTTTTTCAATAAAATTCATTTATTGCACCTTTAAACTAAAATTTAAATTTCTCAACTCCGTATTTATCAAAATAAGATTCAACATCTTTTTTTACTTCTTCGCTGATATTTGCTTTTTCAGCTGCTTTAGGCAATAAACTAAATGCATCACTTAAATTATAATACGGAAACCCGTTTTCTTCAACCTTTTCTTTAACAGATTTTCCGTCATCTCTTTTCTCCATCCTGTTCACTAATCCAAGAGCAGCAACTATATTTACTCCTGCTTCCTTAAGCTGGGCAATCGATGTCAGGAGTGAGCCGCCTGTAGTTGTCACATCCTCTAAGACAATCACTTTATCGCCATCATTTACCGGGCCGATAAAATATTTATCTTTTGGAGCGCCATGCTCTTTTGGAGTTTTTCTTCCGATGACAATAGGCATTTTTTCATTATTATCTGATTTGCCTTTTTTATAATTCAGTATTGCGCCAAGTTTTGTAACTCCATCTGGCACAGCATAAAAATAATCAAACTCAATGTTTTTTTCCCGAATATAAGCAAGAATAAAATCAGTTAATTTTTCTATTGGCTTTAAGAAATTCTGCAAATCCCTGCAGTTTGCATACCAGTTTGAGATTCTGCCTGATTTCAATGTAATAGGCTTATCAAAAAACCCCACAACATTATTTTCCATTAAAAAATTGTCATATTCCTGTTTGTTAAACTCAGCCATTCATAACCAACCCCCTATATAATATATTTTTTATAAAATTCAGGGAGTATATATTTATTTCGAAAACTTTTTATACCCTTATTATATTAGATTTTTTATGAGCAATAAAAGGATGGAGGACATCATCAAAGAGCAGGCTAAGCATGATGGCTCTTTATTAATACCTTTTTTGCTTATTCTTGGAGGAGGTCTTTTGATTGCAAAACTGCTTAATTTACATTCTTTATTAGATAATATTCCTTTTGAGATTCTTGAATGGACCTCAGCAATTGGTTCTGTTCTCGGTGGGCTATATATGACCTATAAAAAAATCCACCATACAAAAATAGTAATCTAGTTTTCTTGTTCCTGATTAGAAAAAGCATTATCAATTTCATTAATGTATTCCTTTATCCTTTCTATTATGCTGGGTATTAAAAACCTCTCGATTTTTGATTCAAATGTTTCTGCTAAATTAATAAATTCAGTTATCCTGTAATCATTCTTTATCTTTTCAACAATAATCAAATTCCTTAAGCGCTTTAACTGCCTTCTTATATTAGAGGCGGCCGTGCCATTCAAGTCTAATTTCTCAGCGTTCCTGAATTCAATCACTTCATCTCTTATCTCTTCAGAAGAAAGCTTTTTATTATTCTTTTTAGCCTCTAACAATACATAAAGAATATCGACAATTATATCTCTAGAGTCACCAGGCTGCAGCAACCCCAGGCTTAGGCATAGTTTTCTTGCTAATTCCCTTTTAGAAAGACCATAGGGCTTTTCATATCTCCTTAAAGTGATTTCAGACAAAGGCGTATCAACTGATTTGGTTGGCATGATTGAATATTTTAATAAATTCTAAGTATATATATGTTTTGATATTTTTATTTAGTTTTTTAGCATTATACCTTTTTTTATTTTTGATTTTTTATAATTGAGAGAGAGTTGAATTTAATTTTTTTTATTATCTTTTTAATATTTTTCATAAATGAGGGAGAACAGCTTCATGCCCTCGCTGCAAAAACATGATGTCCCTCATTAGCTCCCTGTACATATTATAATTAAGAGGAGCCCTTGAGGAGCACCTGCTTATTTATCAAGAGCAACCAGTGCATCTCCTCAAGCCTAATTTATTATAAAAAAATTATTTTTTCTAATGATTTAATTTATATTATTTTCAAGCCTAAAAATTAATTTTATAAAAAATGTTTTTCAAAGAAAATTCAATACTGTAAAATTAAGATATATTCAACAAACTTTTTAAACTTTCATTAACTCTTCATCTCTATGATAATTACAATCTCTGGCGTAAGTGGCTCTGGAAAAAGCTCGACAGCTGTTTTGCTGGCTGAAAAACTCAACTATAAGCATTATTCAATGGGTGATCTGCAGAGGAAGCTTGCAGAAAAGCACGGCATGACAACAGTTGAATTCTCTAAAATTGAATCAAAAGACCCGAAGTATGATAATGAAAGGGATAATATTTTAAAAGAACTCGGAGAAAAAAAAGATGATTTTGTAATTGATGGTTGGCTTGGAGCTAAATTCATTCCCGGCTCATTTAAGATATTTTTAGATTGTGATTTGGATACAAGAGCTAAGAGGATATATGAAGAGACGAAAAAAGGAAAAAACATTGCAGGAATAGACCATAAGCGCGAATCTGATAAAAAATACTCCTCTGTAAACGACACCAAAAAAACTCTCCTTAAAAAAGAAAAACTGAACAGGGAACGCTGGAGAAAATACTATAATTTTGATTTTATGGATAAAAATAACTATGACCTGGTTTTAGATACAACTAATTTAAATATAAACAGGACTGTTAATGAAATTCTGGATCATATTAAACAGATTAAGTAAAATTAATCATTTCTTATAAAAAATCATTTTCTCATTCAGAAAGCTTTTTAAATCTCATCTAAATCTTATATCCTAAATTTTATTGAGGCGTGTATTATGAGCTTGAAAAAAGGAGACTTTATTGAAATTGAATATACAGGTAGGATTAAAGATGGCAATATTATCTTTGATACAACAGACGAGAAAACTGCCAAGGAAAATAAAGTTTACAATGAAAATATGAAATACGGCCCTGCTGTTATCTGCCTGGGAGAGAAGCAATTATTGCCTGGGTTAGATAATTATATAATAGGTAAAGAGCCTGACAAATACGAAGTGGAGCTTAATCCTGAAGATGCTTTTGGAAAAAAATCCGCAAAATTATTAAGGCTTATACCAATGAAAATTTTCAGGAAGCAGAACATAAATCCTTTTCCTGGATTAGAGGTTAATATTGACGGCATGCTTGGCATAGTCAGGAGTGTAAGCGGAGGCCGCGTTATAGTTGATTTTAACCATCCTTTAGCAGGCAGGGACTTAGTATACAATATAAAAATCAATAAAATAATTACAGATACAAAAAAAAAATTATCATCTGTTTTAAGGCTGGAACTGAACCTGCAGGATGCGGATATTGAAATCAATGATAAGAAAGCAATAATTCACATAGACCTGCAGAAAGAGTTATTAGATCAGATTAAAACCAGGCTGCTCAGCTTAATTCCTGAAATCAAAGAGATAGAGTTTATCAAGCCTGAAAAAAAAAAACCTGAAGAAGAAGCAGGAGAAGATAAGGGAAAACAAATCAAAAAAAAAGAGATTAAAAAGGAAAAAAAGCCGGAATCTGCTGTTGCAGATGACGTTTTAAAGGAATTGGAAGGCAATTCAGAGTAATTTTTTTTCTAAAAAGAAAAAATTTATATATCTAGTCATCATTTTAAAATAGAGAAAAAAAGAGGGAGATTTTAACATTAAATTACCGGTGGGAGGTGTTTATTTTGGAAGAATATACTCAACATATGTCTGAAAAGATTTCATATTCACCAAAAGGCGTTTCAGGACAAATGAAAAAAGATAATGTTTTGGATGCAGAATTAGAAGAAATCCTTTCAAATCAAAAAGCTACAATTAAGGTTATTGGTGCAGGGGGAGCAGGCGGAAATACTATTACGAGGATAATGGAAGTGGGTGTTAAAGGTGCGGAATGCATTGCTGTGAATACTGATGCCCAGGACCTGCTGTATTCGACTGCAGACAAAAAAATACTGATTGGTAGGGATTTGACAAAAGGGCTTGGTGCCGGCTCTATTCCTAAAATAGGCGAAGAAGCTGCCCGTGAAAATGAGCATGACATAAGAAATGTTGTCCAGGGGGCGGATATGGTTTTTGTCACATGCGGCCTAGGTGGCGGTACCGGAACAGGAAGCGCTCCAGTATTGGCAGAAATTGCAAAAAAAGTAGGGGCGTTAGTTGTCGGAATAGTTACATTGCCTTTTTCAATGGAAGGCAACCGCAGGTATGAGAATGCGCTCCTTGGCCTGGAAAAACTTGAAAAAAATGTTGATACTTTAATTGTAATCCCAAATGATAAATTACTTGAATTAGCACCTGATTTGCCTCTTCACACAGCCTTCAAGGTTGCGGATGAAATACTTACTAACGCAGTTAAGGGCATTGCAGAGCTTGTTACAAAAGCAGGCCTTGTTAACCTTGATTTTGCGGATATAAGGGCAATTATGGGAGGAGGCGGTGTTGCCCTGATAGGTGTTGGTGAATCTGACACTGAGAACAGGGCTATGGAATCTGTTGAAAAAGCTATCACCAACCCCTTGCTTGATGTGGATATCAGCGGTGCGAACGGCGCTCTTATCAATGTTGCAGGAGGCTCTGACATGACCCTTGATGAGGCAAGGCAGGTTGTTGAGACTGTCTCTCAGAAGCTGGATGAAGATGCAAGGATCATATGGGGAGCACAGATTTCTGAAGATCTGGAGGGTGTAATCAGGACAATCCTCATAATAACAGGCGTAAAAAGCACCCAGATATTCGGAAGAACCAGCAAGATGGAGCAGAAAAAAAAGAAAGACATCGAGTCAGAGCTGGGGATAGAGTTTGTTGACTAAAATTGATTAGTTTTTTAATTTAAATTAATCCTTTTTTTTCCCATTCACTTCTCTTTACTTTCCTTCTATAATCTCCGTACTTGTCTTCAGGAGAATACTTTGCAGGCTTGGGGGATACTGCTTTTCCGTTGCAGGCGCATTTTTCAGAAAGAGTATATTTATTGCATTTGGAGCATTTCAGAATATGTTTCATTTATTTTCACGGACAAACTTGCTTTCTCCTTTATGTTTTTTTACATACTTAATTGCAGCATTTGTTGCTTCATCTAACTTATTTTCAGCTGATTTGTATTCTTTTGATTTAACGATAATTTTATATTTTCCTCCCCCTATATATCTTATTTCAGCCCCTTCTACTTTATCAGCTTCTATAAGGGCATTTTTGACAATTTCAACGCCGTTTCCATCATAACTAATCAGACTCAATATTCCGCTGATTTCAACTTCTTTAGGCTTGATTCTCAGCCTGATAACCTGTTCCAGTTTTTCAGAGATTTTTTTATCTATTCCCAAAGAAGCTAATTTCAAATCTTTTTCAACAACATCTTCAAAGCATTCAAAAAAGAACTCATGCCCCTTTAATACAGGCTCTTTTATTTTTTCATATAATTTTTTAGGCTCAAGCTTGAGCTCTTTTGCTGTATGCTCAATAATATTTTCAGCTTTTTTTTCATGCTTAATCTGGTTTGCCTTGTTCCTTTTCTGGGCGTCTGTTACTCTTCTTAATGAAAGGTCAACATGGCCTCTTTCCCTGTTTATCCTGAGGACTTTACATATAATTGTCTTGCCTTCCTTTACATAGTCCCTTATATTCCTTATTCTTCCCGGAGCTATTTCAGAAATATGTATCATGCCGCTTAAACCATAGTCATTTATTGTGACAAAAACAGAATGATACTGGATTTTTGTTACAGTACACATAACTAGTTCTGATTCTTCTGGAAACCCAGTCTTTTTATAAAACATTTTTTTAGTCAAGGACCTCTAAAATTCTTGCTTTAACCTTTATTTTGCCTCCGGTAGGCTCAGCTAATACCCTGCCGCAGACCAGGCACTTGATTACAGAAGCAGCCTTTCCAAAAACAATTTGCTCGTTTTTGCATTTTGGGCATCTTACTTTAATGAATTTTGAAGTCGGTTCTGATGATTGCATGATTAGTTCCTCCATAAAATTTTAATCTAAAGAAATTACATGAATATATAAAAGTTATGGAACAGGATGAATTTGATAGGGGATTTATATTTTGCCTCTTAATCTGGCTACTGTTCTTTCATAAGTTGTATAATCTGGGTGAGTCTTCCAATTCCACAATCCAGTTCTTTCAAGCAATCCCTCATAGCCTAACCAATGCTCAATCTGTTTCCTCATATATTGTGATTCCAATTCTCCGTGAACTTCAACAATTTTTCTTTCGCCTTTCATATTCTGGGCAAATACATAGGTTGCTCCTTTGCCAAGTATTTCTCTTAAATCATCAAAACCTGAAATAATCCTGGGGTTTTCAATACCCTGTAAAAAATCAGATATGTCTTTTTCTTTTGGAAGAGGCAGAATATGCATGTGCATATGGTCCATGCTTGTTCCTCCTTTTGGCCCATGCTCAAAAACCGAGGGTATTGCATTATATTCTTGTTCTATGGCTTTTTTTACTTTTAAAAGTACTGTTTCAAATTCAGCATCAAATTCTTTAAGCACTGTCCCATATCCTTCAAAATGTTGTTTAGAGCAAATTAATAAATAACCTTCAATACCCAATTGGCCTATAGAGGGAATAACAAAAAAATGTTCTGTTTCATATAATATGTCTTTTTTTCTTTCTAGTATAAATCCAAATTTACAGCATGAGTTTAATGCCTGGACTAGACAATCAATGGAATCCTGATAACCTGTAAATAGCATATTGCCTGTGTGATATTGTAAAAAAGGATTATTTTCAAGACCTGTATTTCCGACATATGCAATAATTAGAATTCCTTTACTCCAGGCTTCATATATTTCAAAAAAAGAACCAATATAATTTCTATCATGAATTGATAAATCAACATATAGAATATCTGCCTGAGAAACTAAACTTAACATTGAATCAGCAACTGCACGAGCATGCTCTTTGCTAAGAGTATCCAAAGATATTTGCTCGCGTTCTCTGCTTATTATTTCACCTCCATTAACCTCAACTATTTCTTCAATTTTTTTTTCTCTGGCCCTGATCTCTTCTAAAGGAATTCCATCATAAGCATGTGCATGAAAAACTTTTTTTTTTGGCATTCTGGACGCACTATAATTAAGCTTATATTTAAATTTTGATGTAATTATTCCTCTGTTTTAAATCAGATAAATATAAAAAGTCAATCCATTGAGTTTATCTTAGAATCAGATGGAAAATTTCAGAATTTATGGGAAACCCCCTTTAAAAATAGTTGTTGTTCATGGTGGTCCTGGAGCACCAGGGGAAATGGAACCAGTTGCAAAACAACTTTCAGTAGTAAAGGGGGTAATAGAACCTTTTCAAACAGCAGACACTGTCAACAGTCAAGCAGAAGAGTTAAATTCTATAATTAGAAAAAAGGGCAGTTTACCAGTAATTTTAATTGGTTATTCATGGGGGGCGTGGTTAGGTTTCATTTTAGCTGCAAAATATCCTTCGCTTCTTAAGAAATTAATTTTGGTAGGAAGTGGTCCTTTTGAATCAAAGTATGCTGAAAATATTATGAAGATAAGATTGAATAGACTGGAAAATAAAAAGGCAATAAAAGTGAATGAGTTAATTGCTGTTTTGAACAATCCTGAATCCGGAAATAAAGACAAATATATGAATCAGCTTGGAAAATTGTTGTCAGAAGCTGATACTTATTGTTCAATTCCACACAAGAACACCCTAATAAAATGTCAATATGATATTTATCAGAGCGTATGGCCCGAAGCTGATAAGCTCAGAAAAACAGGTCAACTATTAAAGTCAGGTAAAAAAATTAAATGTCCTGTAATAATAATTCATGGTGATTATGACCCTCATCCGGTTGAAGGGGTTATTAGACCATTGTTGCCCATCATAAAAGACTTAAAATTTTTCCTATTAAAAAAGTGCGGTCATAAACCCTGGATAGAAAAATATGCTAAAGACAAGTTTTATAGAATCTTAGAAAACGAGTTGTAATAATTAAAATTAAACAATTTCGATTTTTTTAGCACGAAAACCTTTTCTCTGGAGATTTGTCTTTTTGCATTCACTGCACTTGAATTTCAAATCAGTTTTTTTAGTCTGTTTTTTGCCTGCACGCTTGAATTTTGTAACTGCCGGCTTTGAATACCTGCCCAGATTGCCGAAACCTCTGGCTTTGCCTCTTGCTCTTGCCCTGGTCTTAGAACCATATGTAAGCGAGCTGGATTGCCCTTTTTTACCCAATATTATTTTATGGGTCGTGTGCTTTTTGCAGCTAGGGCAGTATTTTTTTCTGGTCTTAGGTAGTTTCATAGTTCTAGCAGAAAAATGTCAAATTTAAAAACGTTTCTATTTTAGTATGGAAACCATGTTTTTTCTTACCAATAAATCTGCAATTTTATTGGGTAATTCAGCTGTATCTCCAGGCTTAAAAGGGCCATAAATTTCTAATTCCGGCCCAAAGAATTTCTGAATTGAACCAATGAATTTGACCTGAGTTTTATTTTCTGAATCATTTTTTAGATCTGGGTTCTCCTGCGGTTGTTTCTGCTTATCCGGAATATAAGTTGGCATAGAGGCATTTATCAGGTTCAGCAGGACATCTTTTCTGAACTTGTTAAGTATGGAGACTGCAATATCAAAAAATACCTTTTCCTCTTCAATTAATGCGCTTAAATCAAGATTGGCTGCATTTGTCCTGCTTTTGTTAATGGCCAGCACAATTAACTTTTTTTCTCTTCTTTCAAATAATTCTTTAATTAATCTCCTTATATTATTGAACTGGGTCTTTATCTTTTCTTTTTCATTCTCAGGAGCAGATGAATCCTTAATAGTTGTTTTAAATACCTGTTTCTTGTCATTAATATAATTTATTATTTTTTCATAAATATCCTGGTCTAGCTTCTGTAAATCTGCATTTGTTTTTTCTTTTCTGACTATTTCATAAAGCAGTTCATAAGTTAAGCTAATCGAGTTCTCCCCCATATCTTAAATAAAAAATATTCTTGATTTATAAAGCTTAACAAAAAAACATAAAAAACCATTTGTTTTTAATTACAAAATGGTTATTTTTAAATTCAGGAATCTTAAATTTTTTGAGGAAGATGCAGGGATCGGAGTTATTTTTATGAATTATTTTAATTTTTATATTTCCAAAAAAGAACTTGAGCAGATTGGCAGATTCAGGGTTAAAAAGAGTCATATTGAATTTATATCTGCAAAAAAAACCGCTGAAAAGAAATTCTTTTTTTTATTAGAGAGGAAATTTACAGCTCTTAAATCAATTTTTGATAATAAACCCTGTTTGTATGTACATAAGAATTCGGGGATTCCTTTAATAGGGAGTAATGAGTTTGGTATTGTTGACCGTGCTACAAATATGATTGAATTAAAGCCTATTACACTCTGCAATTTGGATTGCATATATTGCTCTGTGGCCAGAAATAAGCGTGTTTTGGATATTGTTGTTGAAGAGGAGTATCTCATTGATGAATTAAAAAAAATTGTTGAACTTAAAAAAAACAGGGTAAATATTCATATTGGTGGCCAGGGAGACCCGACTCTGTATTCTGAACTGCTTAATTTAGTAAAAGACCTGAGAAAAATAAAAAAGATTAGGCATATTTCCATGGCAACAAACGGTGTTCTGTTAAATAAAGCAAATATAGATTCTTTAATAAGGGCAGGAATAACGCATTTCCATATATCCTTAAATTCAATGACTGTAAAGAGAGCGGATTATATTTCAGATAGAAAGTATCCTCTTAAAAAAGTAATTAACTCCTGCAGATACATAGCAGAAAACTCGAATCTGGTAATTGCGCCAGTGTATATTCCAAGTATAAATGATAATGACATAGAAGAACTGATTAAGTTCAGCAAAGAAATAGACTCTCCTATACTAATCCAGAATTTTCTTGAATACAGGTTCGGGAAAAAGCCTGTAAATGCTATTTCCATGAAGTTTTTTTTCCAGAAATTGAAATACCTTGAAAAAAAATATAATCTCAATTTAACCGGCTTAAATGAGCCAGAAATCAAACCTGATACAGCTTTAGCCAAGCCATTTAGGAAAAGAGACATAATCTCAGTAGATATTTTAAGTAATGCCAGGATTAGAAATACAAAAATAGGTGTTGCAGATAACCGTGTTGTGACAGTAATAAACTGTTTTAAGAACAGGAAAATTAAGGTCAGAATAATTCGCGACAAAGACAATATTTATATTGCAAAGCCCTTAAATGAATGATTATACCTGGTTTTGCAGATTCAGATTTATTTTAACTCTGCTTCCTCTGCTCTTTCCAGTATGAAATAATCCTGGTCAAATCTCTTGTGGAATATTTCTTTAAAGCTTGAATTTATATCCTCAAACAACAAGTTCCTTTTTTTATAACACAAATCATTAAAACAAGGATAGAATTCAGATGTATACACAATAATCTGGCTTTGTTCTTTTTTTTCTTCATAGATTTCCAGTGCATCATCTACAGTATTATAAAAAGGAATCATTTTTACATCTGAATAAGCAACAGGAACAGGATTTGTTGTCAGTATTGTCCCCTCGGTTTTGTGTGATTCAAAATACCTGTAAAATTCAAAAACAGGAGGTTCTTTGTCTGCTCTTAAGTTATACTGCTCAAGGATTATTTTACCTGAGCTGAAAAATCCGATTAAGACTATGACCAATAATAAAAACTTTAATAAACTGTGTTTTAAGCTGTGTTTTTGGATTTTTGCAAAAGCCATATTAAACCCATATGAGCTGATTAAACAAAAATACGGTAAAAACACAAGGCCGAATCTAAGCTGCTTATGGCTAATGTATGTAAAATAAGACAGGTATATGAGCATTACTGTGAAGACCATTCTAGTATTTCTCTTATTGAAATCCTGTTTGATAAAATAAAATACCCCTGATATAAGAAATATGAACAGAAAATTGGATTTTACATATTCCAAAGGATAATAAACTAAATTGTACAGATAGGACAGTTTATTCTCAGGAATAATAACTTTATTCACAATACTATCCTGGTGTTCTGCTGCTTTTGTAAGAGGAATTAAAATGTTTTCATTTGGGTACAAGTACATATTGAAGACAAGTAAAGGCAATATTGTGAGACTCATAGCTGAAGTTATTTTAATTGCTTTTTTCAAGAAGATAACTTTCTTGGTTTTAAAGGAATTAAATGCAAGAAAGCACAGGAAAGATAAAATCAAAAGACCCTGCGTAAACCTGAATAAAAAAGAGATTCCTGTAAAAATCCCTGCTATAAACTCTTTCTCTTTAATAAAGCAAAATATTGCCAGTAAGGCAAAAAATGTTGAAGGTATTCCTGTAAGGATAAATGAAGAATAAAAAAAGAATATAGGTGTAAATACAAGGAGAATACTTGCTCCCAGAGCGGTTTTTTTATTGAAGGTTTCACAGCCTATCAGATAAACCATGATTATGCAGCAGGATGCAAAAACCGCCTCAAGAATTTCCCCCAATAGAATTACATCGGTTCCGGTTTTCCAAAAAAGACCGAGTATAAAAGGAAGAGCAACAGGCCTGATATTTTCCCATAAGCCAATTGTGCCCCCTGAAAAAAGGTATTTGCCCATGCCAATATATACTGCCTCATCCCACAATAGCTGATGCGGCTTAAGCAATGCAGCAGTTAATTTGATAAAAAAAAAGAGAATTAGAATAATTAGGAAAATTTTGTCATGAATATCTTTTAAAGGACGATCCATAACCTGGATTATTTCCTGTTGTTATAAAAATCTTTTGTTAATATTTTAGAATTATTGAATAAAAATTAAAAAAAAAGAAAAAAATATTTTATTTATTCTTCAGCCTCAGCTGCTGGTTCTTCTTCTACTACAGGGCTAGGTGCTGTCAAGCTGATATCTGTCAAGCTTGCTACAACAACTTCAACTTCATCTCCTGATAAATCAGCAGAATATTTTGCATCGTTGAAGTCAGCTATTACATAAGATGCACCAAGTGTATCCTGAGCACTGTAACCTGCAACCAATAATGCTGTTTTTCCGTTTCTGTCGTAAAGCTTTAATTTAGCTTTACCTGCTTCATATCCTTCAGCACAGCTAGCTGGGTGTCCTGCCAATTCAGCAGCGATTGTATTACCGCATGGGCCGCCAACAACAATCATGTTCTTGTTCATAGCCTGTGCGTCTTTGTCTAAAGCTGCCATTCCAACAGGAATAACATTTATTTTTTCTCTGTTTACAGAGCCTGCTTCACCAGCACTGACTGTTGCAGAGACAGGTGCAATAAATACATTTGCATATGCCTGTTCTTCTGGATATGTATACAGGATGTCATCGTCGTTCTCTTCGTCATACATGTAGGTTGTACCATAAGTGGTAGCTGCACAGTAATCATCTGAATCCTCTTCACATTCAGATCCTGATGGGGATACTGAACTGAATCCGACTCCGTCATTGTCATCTCCGAAAGATCTAGATACTGTGAAGTTTATTGAAACTCCGCCGTCACTGCCTTCATTCTCTAAGAGGTCAACTCTGACTGAACCATCTGAAGCAGCTGTAAAGCTTAATCTTCCGCCTTTTTTGGTTTCAGCATAGGTTGTTGTTGTAAATTCAACAAAGGTCACATTACCATTGCCTTCATCTACATTAACCTGGATATTCATGAATCCTACATCCATTGTCAGTGTTGTTCCTGAAGTGTATTCATCAGTATATTCTCCGCCGCCGGTTAAATCTTCCATTGTTATCTCGTGATCAGTTGTGTCAATGTCTTTCAGCCTGAGAACCCTTGCTTCTCCTCCTGCTCCTCTTGCCAAGATTAACATATCTTCACAATTGGAAGGATCGTTGCTGCCTCCTGTACAGTACTCGTTATCTACAAGTAACAGTGTCTTGTTAATTTTGGTTGTACCTGAATAGAAGTTCGCTGCGGTAAAATCACTAAGAGGCTCATCACCAATGTGGACTACTCCAGCTGCAGTGTCGTCATCATCTACAAAAGGAATCTCAACTTCGTCTCCTTCTGTGTTGGTAAATACTAACTTACCTGATGAGGATCCACCAGTAAATTTGATTTCTTCGGTAACAGCGCTCATTCCCTCGAAAACCAGTTTCCAGTTTCCGAATACAGGATCAATCCACTCATCGCCAGGTCCAAGCCATTCATTGTCGTCAGGATCATATGATACATTTATATAATCCAGCCTGTCTGACCTGCCTGATTTAAATCCGAATTGAGCTAATGAGCCGTCTACATCTCCGCTGTTAACATTGACTTCATCTTCATGCTTTAAAACAATTTCCTGTGAGCCAACGCTAACTTTACATGTATCCTGGTCATAGTCTTTTGAGTGTACTGGAATTGCGTCTAGTACTCCTATTGACAGATCACCGAATTCTTCTGTTGAGCTTACATCAATCCACTTGTATTCTCCGTCAACTTCAATACCGCACCTGTCTCCGTTTTCATCAACATTTACAACCATAATAGTTGAATCTCCAACTGTTAATGGCTGGTCCTGCTGAAGCCATTTTACTGTTTCACCAGCAAGCATATTAAGCTCATCAAGCACGCCTGAACTGACTTTTGCATCAGTTATAGTGTAGGTATTGCCCTGCATCTCAAGAACAAGTCCTTCAAAATCAGTTGTTGCAGTTGTAGTTGTTGAATTGTCATACTCAACATAGTTGTCAAAGTCAATTTTATAGACATAGACATCTTCGCCTTTGTCAAAATTGATGTATGTTCCGACAACTTCAGAGTCTTCGTCTGTTTCATAGACAACAGCTGCAGTGCCATCCTGAAATTCAAGATACTGCTTATAATCTTCATCTCCTTTGTGGTCTCCTGATGTATCCTCGAAGGTACCATCTGCTAGAATATCTGGCAGATCATCGTCTGTTAATTTGTTGTCTACATCATATATGTCATCATTGTAGTTAAATTTGTCTCCGCTTTTTTCAATTTTTACGCCTTCGCTTACAGTTGGATCTGTAACTGTATCTAATTCAACAGGTTCCAACGAAAAGGCTTCTGCTTGCAGACTTGCTGCAATTTCAATCGCACCTACTACATCGGATGTAGCTGCTTTTTCGCCAACTACAATCACGCTGTCTGACCATACCCCATCCTGTACAAACGGAGCAGGGTAGTTACTAAGGTCTGCTGCCATAGCTCCTGCTAGAGTTGCGCCAACAATACTTGCGCCAGCAGCTAGTGCGATTACTTTTTTAATCGCCTGTTTCACTTTCATGTTTTTTAACACCTCCGTGTTTTTTAGGCTATCATTTTTCCAAGTTGCTCAATAATTACTATTCCAAGTCATTTCTGTGGTCTATAAATTTACCTAATTATGTCCAAGTATGTGCTCACTCCTTTATAAAGTTTTCGCAATTAATTCAATTTACTTTCATTCATCTAGTGTTATAAGCTCTAAAAGTCAAAAATTTATTGATTTTAAAGGTTTATAACTTTAGAATAGAAACATTTGAAATTGTAGACGTTTATAAATACATTTAAAAACATGTATCTATACTTAGGATATAAAATATGAATGAATTATTAAAAGATATACCTTTAGACAATATTAGTATATTTAAAAAAGACCTTTTTTTATTAATCAATATCGTTAACAATATTGATATTGCGTATGGAAATGCCAAAATAGAGTTTATCCATGATCTTGTTCATTTTAAAAGGTTTATTGAAGAATGGAATCAAAAATATCCTGATTTAATAATCAATTATTTTGATAATGGGATCCAATTTAAAATCAGGATTCTGATAAATGAGCCTGATTTAAAATCACTTTTTATAAACAGTGCCGGTAATATAGAGGGATTAAGGGCGATTAATAATACCAATATAGAGTTCAAGAATAATGAATATCTGGATAAGTTAACAGAAATAATGAAAACAGAGATGAACCTTCTCTGTATTGATGAAGAAAATAACGAAAACACTCTCACATTTAAGCATAATGACAAAAACAATAAAATAGAATTAATATTTGAAAAAACAGACATGCTTAATCCTGAAAGCCCTGAATTCAAGATTTGTGCGTATTATGCATTAAAACAACATAAGCCTGAGATTGACCTGCAGGAACATGGAACTAATTTTTCTTTTGACACAGCCTATGAAACCCAGAAAGGGGAAGGCTTCGGCTATGAGAGAAGGAGGCCATTATTTAATAATTTCAATAAATAACCTTGCTTATATTGTCTGTTTTATTTATTCTTATTATATTTTTGACAAAGGATTCCATTTTCTGTTCATGGCTT
This sequence comes from Candidatus Woesearchaeota archaeon, assembly GCA_016935095.1. Lineage (GTDB taxonomy): Archaea > Nanobdellota > Nanobdellia > Woesearchaeales > GW2011-AR15 > WJJD01. The sequence goes on along the minus strand of JAFGRO010000071.1, from coordinate 15,025 downwards.
ACAATTATGACCTGCTTCATGTCTAGCCTGTCAAAAACTTCCCTGACTTTGTCAAGCTGCTCAGTAGAGAATCCGTAAGTGGGCTCATCCAGTATAATGATATCCTTTGTTTTGATCTTTCCAATCAAATCATTAATTACTTTGTTTAATGCCAGCCTATATGACAGAGCTACAGAGGTTTTTTCCCCCCCTGAAAGATTCTCAAATTCAGTTTCATAGCCGTCCTGGATAATTTTCAGGGAGAAATCCTCATCAAGGCTGATATCAATCTCCTCTATCAATATTGAAAACCATTCTTTTAACAGTGAATTGAACTCACTATATATATAATACATGACATGTTTTTCTATATTTACCATTAAATTCAGAAAATACTCTTCGAGCCAGTTTCTTAACTGATTCAGGTAATTGATTGTTTCCCTGACTTTTGTTTTTTCCTCAATCTCTTTTAATATATTATTTATTAAGAGGGAAATGGATTTTTTTTCATTTAAAAGCTCGGCTATTTTTATTTCGAGTTCTTTTTCTCTGCTGTGGATATTTTCAAGCTGTTCTGTTTTTAAAGCCATCTCCTTTTCGGTGTTTTTGAATTTTTTTAATTCAATATTCAGTCCGGAAACCTCGCTGCTTAGTTTTTTTATCTCTGTTTTTATATTAGCAAGCTCATCATTAAGTTTTTCAAGGTTTGACTTTTTATCATTTATTGACTTTATTATGTTCTGTTTTTCTATAAAGCCGTAATTATTTTTTCTTATCTCCTCGGATTTTTTCCTGTCTTCAATGATTTCCTGCCTGATTTTATCTGGATTTTTTTGTCTAATCTCATCTAATTTTTCAACATAAGTTTGTTTTTCATTGGATAATTTGGTCAGTAATTTCTGCTTTTCAACGATTTTATTAGATGATTTTTCTAAGCTCTGGAGTTCAGCTTTAAATCTTATTATGTTGCTTTCTAATTGGCGTATGTCTTCTAATCCTGACTCCAGCTCAGAAATCTTTTTTTCTAATTTTGGCTGGATTCTTAATAGCCTTGAAAGGAATTCATTTACCTGCTTGATTGTCTTGTTTTGTGATTCTATTACCCCTTGCTTGTGCATTGATGTTACTTCCTGTAAACACAATGGGCACTTGCTTAATTTTTCAATATCCTGTTTTATTTTAGTAGAATTGTTTTTCTGTATGTTTTTTTCATTGATTTTTAGTTTTACGAGCTCTAATTTTTTATTTAATTCAATTTTTTCTTTTAACAGGGATTCTTTTTCAGTGATTTTTTCCTCTAACTCATTAATCCTGGCTTTTTTAACAATGAGCTCTTTGTTTTCAACAGCACATTCCTGGATCTCTTTTTTCAATTGTGTAATCATTTTTTCCGTTGAATTAATCCTTTCAGAAAAAATAGATTCCTGGTTGTTGAGCAAATTATATTCTTCTTCTTTTTTTTTCAGCTCTTTTTCCAATCCTCTTTCATCAATGAGCTCATTTATATGCCTGAATTTCTCTAATTTTTTTTCATATTCATTTATCTGCGCTGTAATTTCATCCATATTTTTATTAGTCTTGATTTTTGACAGTGATTTTTCAGTTATTTTAGTGTTTTTTACATCCAGTTTGTTTTTTAGTTCATTTATCTGCTTAATCTTCGCCTGGACTTGTTCAATCTCCTGTTTTTTTTCAGAGATTAATTCCCTGGTTTTTATTAATCGGGAGTTCTGCTCAGTGATTTTTATATTGATTTCTTTTACATCCTGCTCTCTTTCGCGTTTTTGACTTAATTTTTCATTTAAATCCTGGGTTTTTATTTTTAATTCAGAGGCCTTTCTTTTAATCTCTCTTACAAATATTACAATATTTTCCCTTATTGTTTTATACTTGTCAATGCCGAAGACTTTTCTTAATGTATCTAATCTTATGTCCTTTTCTTCCAGAAGAATCTGTTTCATGCCTTCCTGGGGAGTATATACAGTATATCTGTAAATTAATGATTTGGACTTTGTAAGGATCTCTTCTGGATAGCCAAGCAGTGCAAGGATCTTTGACTTCAGCTCAACAGGCGTGGCTTCAATCTTCCTGTTGTTGATTATCATGTATCCTGAGTCCTGGGTAACATTGTCTTTGGACCGTTTAAGAATTCTCTTGATTATTATATTCTGATTGTCAATCTCAAATTCAAGCTCAACCTCGCCTCTTTGTTTGCCGTGCCTTAGCAGAGAGCTTCCTGAGAGTTCTCCTCTTCTTATGCCGAATAATGCAAATTCTATAGCTAAAAGAATAGATGATTTTCCCGAGCCGATATCCCCGCTAAGCAGGACAGAGTCATCTGGAAAGTCAATTTTTTCAAAAGCATAGCTCCGAATATTTTCCAGTTTCAGAGACTTAAGAATCATATATCTATACTATTTTTTAGTAGTTTAAATAGATTTATGTGCTGGAATGAATAGATTTAAAAGAAGCCAGGTGTTATATTAATTTATGCTTACAACAGAAGAAATGAAAAAGTTGGAAGACCTCTCTGAGAAACATGGAGTCTCAAAACTAAAACTGATGGAAAATGCAGGGCAGGGGTTGTTTGCTGAGCTGAAAAAAAGATTTGATCTGGAGAACAAAAAAATACTTGTTATTTGTGGTTCTGGAAACAATGGCGGAGACGGCTTTGTTGCTGCAAAGTATCTTTATAGAGAGGGATTTGATGTTAATGTTTTGTTTTTAGGCAAAGAAGACAAGTTAAAAAAAGAATCCGGGTTTAATTACTATAGATTAAGAGAAATCTGCAATGAGATTTTTTACAAAGAAGAAAAATATGAAAACATAATTAGCTCTTCCGACATAATTATAGATGCAATGCTCGGCACAGGCGTTGCAGGCAGAATCAGAAAGCCATATTCTTCAGTTATTGATTTGATTAATAATTCAAAGGCAAGAGTGATTTCTGTTGATATACCTACAGGGCTGAACCCTGATACAGGTGAAATACATGACAAGATGTGCAGGTTTGATCTGATTATTACTTTCCATGACATTAAGCCCGGCCTTGAAAAATATAAGAAGGATGTTGTTATAGTGGATATTGGGATTATCACATCATAATTTTAATCCTTTCTTTTTTAATTTTTTGAGATTATATAATATTTTAGTTTTAATTTTTTTGAAAATTAGTAATCGAGGGATATCGCTTGTTGCCCTTGCTGTAAAAACATGATGTCCCTCAATAGCTCCCTTAGAATAAATATTTACAAGGGGCGCTTGGGGAACATCAAGTTTAACATGAAGAGCTATATCCAATCTCACCAAGCCTGAAAATTAAAAATAAATACCTAATCCCACTTATTCCTAAGCCTGATTATTATTTAATTCCATTCTAAATCTTTATAAAATCATTATCTTTCTTTTGCTTAATGAATGTTTTACTTATTATCTTTACTATTCTAGGAGGCATATCTAAATTTTACAAGAGATTTATTCCTATTTCACTGGGATTAGAGTTAAAAACCTTTTTTACAATTGTTATTGCGTATGCAATAGATCCTTATACTGCACTATTATGTGCAATATTCATGATTTTAATAGCTGCGGTTGTTGCAAACAGGTACTGCTATTGGGTCCTCATTAAAATAGGAGTGTATTCAATTGTCTGCTTGATGATGGCAATGTTTAAAGGAGCGGGCATTGTAGCTGCAGGAAGAATGGCTGTGCTTGCCCTTAATATATTATATATATTGTTTAATGCATTATTGAAAGACTTTAGAATTTTATCAGATCTGCCAGGTAATGCAATAAATATTGTTTTTAATTTTTTATTGCTAAGCTGGTTTGGAGAAACTCTTGCAGGGGTATTATCTTAATGCACAACTGCCTTACTCTCTTTTAACAAATATACTTTGTCATTCTCTCTTACTGAATTAATTAATTTTATTCCGATGCTCATTCCTTTTTCTGCGCTTTCAATTTTTTTATCTTTATCCAGTTCTATAGAATCTATTTTCTGAATAACACATCCTGTTGTAGGACCAATTATTACAATCTTATCTCCAACTTTAACAGGATTATCTTCTATCTTAATCTCAGCCACACTGATTTTTTTATAAAAATTAACGACTTTGCCGACATAAACCTTGACTTCATTCTGTATGCCGCCATACTGGGAAGCAAAATCTTTTTTATCGGGTTTGCCAAGATAAAAGCCATCTGAAAAGCCCCTGTTATATACAGATTTTAGTTTTTCATATAATGCTGTTTTTAATTCATCAGTTAATCTATTTATTTCATGCGCATCGATTGCCTGTCTATATGATTCAACAACAATTTTAACATATTCTGCTGTTTTTGTCCTGCCCTCTATTTTAAAAGCATCTATCCCTGACTCAATTAATCTGTCAATGAATTTTATTGTGCACAGGTCTTTGGCGCTCATAACATAATTATTATCCAATTCAAGTTCAAAGCCTTCTTCTTTGTCTTTTACAATATATGACCTTCTGCAGGGCTGGATGCAATCCCCTCTGTTTGCAGATCTATTAAAAACAAACTGGGAAGTAAAGCATCTTCCAGAGACAGAGACGCACATTGCCCCATGAATAAACACTTCAATCTCAATATCTGTATTTTTTTTAATCTCTTTTATCTGCTCTAAAGAACATTCCCTTGCAAGTACAATTCTTGATGCGCCTAATTTTTTGAAAAAATCTGCAGATTTGGAATTGCAGACAGATGCCTGTGTTGAAACATGGAATGGAATCTGTAATTCTTTGCATAAATTGATTACTGAAAAATCCCAGCATATGACTGCATCGATATTTGCGTTTTTGGCTTCTTCTAAAATAGTTTTAACTTTTTCAAGCTCATCTTCATAAATAATTGAATTAAGTGTTAAATAAGCTTTGACTTTATGACTATGGCTATATTCCGTTATTTTTTTTAATTCACTTAACTCAAAATTCTTTGCAGTCGCCCTCATATTAAGCTCTTTAACTCCAACATAAACTGCATCTGCTCCTGATTTAATTGCTGTAACAAGGCATTCCCAGCTTCCTGCAGGTGCTAAAAGCTCTGGTGATTTCATAACCAGGAGAAATAATAGTTTTAATAAATGGTTTTTGGTTGATCAGAATTTAAGGAATTCCATTGTCCTTGCCAAATCCTTTTCTTCAATTATAATCATCACATCTGTCCAGCAGCTCATTTCCTCTAATATGTTAATTCCGTTTTCCGCAAAAAAAGAATAAATATAGGATATGACTCCCGGAGTTGTTTCAATTTCCGGCGGGCAGATAATATTTATCTGCACAAGGTTTTGGTTTATCCTGGTGATATTGTTTTTCAGTTTTCCCTCAATCAGTTCTTTAAATTCAGAATTTGTTATTATTGTTACAGTATTTGTGCCCTCTATCAGATTAAATATTCCTTTTCTTGACTTTATTTTTTTTTCCAGTTCAAATAATTGGTTAAAATATCTCGGCTTGTCCACTATTGCAATAATCATCTTATTTTTTATTTCCAGTTTACTGTTTTTCAGGATTTTTTTAATCTCCTTTTGCAGTGTCTTTTCCTGGGTGATTTTCTCTTTATATCTCCTGCAGGCAACAAGTATTGCATCAAAATTATTTATTTTAAGTTCTTTAGAGATCTCTCTTGTCAGAGCAGAGTAATTTACAAGACCGTTTTTCAGGCAGTCCTTTACACTGGGATGCTCCCGGATATATTTTTCAGTTTGTTTTTGGATGGTATGTTTCATTTCAGGCTTTTCTGGATTTGTGATTAGACAGAATATTAATTATCTCTGTTGAAAGAATCAGTGTTGCTATATCAAAATAATCTGAAAGTGTTTTTTGCGTTTCCATTTTGTATTTTTTAAATAAAACTAATATTTAAATTTTGTCTTATTTAGGACATTTTTGTTTAATTTTGTCAAATATTAGACGATAGATTTATATATTAATTTGAGGTAATTTAAAACTTATTCAAATGAAACAGATAATATCTCCGATAAAAACAGGTCAGACTTATTCTAGATTTAGGAGATGCTAGCATATTCATTGGTTTTCTTTTTTAGGAAGGATTAAGATGATTTTAAAAAATAAACCTGACAAGGACATGGCAATAACACTGATTGAATTAATTGACATAGATCATGCTGACTTTAAGTCAATTATGCATTTTGAAAAGGCGGTGTTTCATCTAAAAAAATGCATTGAAACAAATAGAACAAGGTGGTAGAAAATGAAGAAAGAAAAGGTAATTTTAGCATATTCCGGCGGACTTGACACGTCAACAATACTAAAGTGGCTAATAGACAAAGGATATGATGTAGTTGCATATATTGCAGATGTTGGTCAGCCAGAGGATTTTGATGCAGCAAAAGAAAAAGCACTAAAGATAGGTGCATCTAAAGTCTATATTGAAGATTTAAAAAAAGAGTTTATTACAGATTTTATTTTTCCTGCAATAAAATCAAATGCGATTTATGAAGGAAAGTATTTATTGGGAACATCTTTAGCAAGGCCGATTATTGCAAAAAGGCAGATTGAGATTGCAAAAAAAGAAGGTACAAAAATAGTTGCGCACGGCGCAACTGGAAAAGGCAATGACCAGGTAAGGTTTGAGATGACTTATTATACATTAATGCCTGATGTCAAAATAATCAGCCCGTGGAAGAACAGGGAATTTTTGGCTCAGTTCAAGGGAAGGGATGACCTGCTCAAATATGCTGAGGAAAAAGGGATTCCTGTAAAGCAGACTTCCAAAGCGCCTTATTCAACTGATGAAAATATAATGCACATAAGCTATGAAGCGGGCATTTTAGAAGATCCAAAATACTCTCTTCCTGAAGAAGGCTATTTAATGACTGTCTCGCCAAAAGAAGCTCCGGACAAAGAAACAGAACTAATGGTAGAATTCAAAGACGGCATTCCTGTAAAAGTAGAGGATAAGACAAATAATATAATTAAGAAAAAGCCTCTTGAACTGTTTAAATATCTTAATAAGATCGGCGGTGAAAACGGCATTGGGAGGGATGATCTTGTGGAGAACAGATTTGTAGGCATGAAATCCCGCGGCATATACGAAACACCTGCCGGAACAATACTCAGAAAAGCGCACAAGGATATTGAAGGGATGACAATGGACAGGGAGGTGATGTTAATCAGAGATAGTCTTACTCCAAGATTCTCGCAGATAATCTATTTTGGTTTTTGGTATGCTCCTGAAATGGAATTGATGATGACAATGATTGACAAAAGCCAGGAAAATGTTACAGGTAAAGTGTATTTGAAATTATACAAGGGAAATGTAATGATTGTGGGAAGGGAAAGCGATTGCAGCTTATATGATGATAAGATTGCATCAATGCATGAGCTTGGAGGCTATGACCAGACAGATGCCATCGGCTTTATAAGATTAAGTGCATTGAGGATGCAGGCAAATGCAAAAAGAAACAAGCTATTGAAACAATGAAACAATACCATTTTTTACTTGATTTTTTTAATAAAGTAGGCGAGCAAAGAGAAGCCCTGATGTATTTAACTCTATATAAGAAGACAAAAGAGCACCAGTTTGCAGTCATTAAGATTGGTGGTGCTGTCTTACATAATAGTATTGATAAGATTGCTGAGACAATTGCCTATATATATCAACTTGGCTTATATCCTGTTTTAATACATGGCGGCGGCCCCCAGATTGAAGAGGAGCTTTCTAAAAACAGAATTAACTCAAAAAAGATTAACGGCCAGAGAATAACAACTGAAAAAGAGCTTCCTGTGATTCTATCAGTTATGAAAAAAATGAATATAAAATTAGTCAATAAAATCAATTTATGCAATGGAGAGGCTATTTCTTTTACTGAAGACATATTTGAGGTTGAAGACAGAAAGCACCCGGAGCTTGGTTTTGTCGGGGATATTAAAAAGGTAAATACACAATTAATACTCAATGCAATCAACCAAAAAAAGATTCCTGTTATTACTCCAATCGGAGTTGATAAAAATGGCCAGAAGTATAATATAAATGCTGATTGCGCTGCAAAGCATCTTATTACAGATTTAAATCCAAAAAAATTCATACTTATTACTTCAGCAGGAGGCATTCTTGATAAAGACAAAAAGATAATTTCGTACATAAACATGCAGGAATACAAAGAACTGCTGGAAAATAATGTTATAAATGAAGGCATGCTGTTGAAAATACAGCAGATAAAAGAGCTTCTTGATATAACAGGAAATGGCTTTTCAGTCCAGATTACTTCTCCTGAAAACCTTATAAAGGAACTATTCACAATCAAAGGCTCAGGAACCTATATTAAAAAAGGATCTGAAATTAATGTCTTTAAAAGCTTTAATGAAATTGATAAAAATAAATTAAAAGAGCTTCTTGAAAAAGCATTTTCAAAAAAATTGAAAGACTCTTATTTAAGTGAAGATGCAAAAGAGATTTTTTTAGAAAAAAATTATAAAGGAGTTATTGTAATTAAAGGGGTTAATGATGTTATATATTTAGATAAGTTTGCTGTGATAAAAGAATTCCAGGGAGAAGGCATTGGCCGTGATTTGTGGCAGCTGCTCAATAAAAAACATAAAAAGATATTCTGGAGGGCTAAACCAAATAATGAAGTAAATGACTGGTATGCAAAAAAAAGCACATCTATGTTTAAATTTGATAACTGGCATGTCTATTGTATAAACCTGGGTTTAGATGAATCTGTTTCAGCTGTTGATTATGCTCTAAACAGAGAAGAGTCATTTTTTTAAGGGGTATAAACATGAATGAAATTACTGACAAAGAAAAAAAATACTTAATGCATACTTATTCAAGGGAAATTGTTCTGGAAAAAGGAAAGGGTTGTTATGTTTTTGATAGTGAAGGGAAAAAATATCTTGATTTAATTTCAGGAATTGGGTGCACAACTGTCGGCCATTGCAATGAAAAAGTAAATGAAGCAATTAGTGAAGCTGCTGATAAATTGATTAATCCCAGCAATTTATTTTATACTGAGCCCCAGGTATTATTAGCAGAAAAATTAGCTCGGATTTCAGGATTAAACAAATGCTTTTTTTCTAACTCCGGAAGCGAGGCAAATGAAGCTGCAATTAAGCTTGCGAGAAAATTCACAGGAAAAAAAGAGATTATTTCTTCAGCAGGAGGCTTTCACGGGAGGACAATGGGTGCTTTAAGTGCAACACATAAAGAGAAATATAAAAAATACTGCGAGCCCTTAGTTCCTGGATTTAAGCACATTCCTTTTAATGATACATGTGCTTTGAAAAATGCTGTTAATGAACATACTGCAGCTTTTATTGTTGAGCCTGTACAGGGAGAAACAGGGATTATTATTCCGGATAAAGGCTATTTAAAAGAATTAAGGAAGATTTGCTCTCAAAATAAGGTATTATTGATTCTGGATGAAGTGCAGAGCGGCAATGGCAGAACTGGTAAATTCTTTGCATACCAGCATGAAGATATACTTCCTGATATTGTTACTTTGGCTAAAGGCATGGCTAATGGTGTGCCGATTGCAGTTACGATTGCTGCTGAAAAAATTGCAGATGCCTTTGTTCCTGGAGACCAGGGAAGCACATTCGGGGGAAATTGTCTGGCATGCAGTGCAGCTCTTGCAACAATTGAATTTATTTTTGAAAACAACTTAATGAAAAATGCAGCTGAAACAGGAGATTATTTTACTGAGAGATTAAATGAATTCAATTTAATCAGAGAGATAAGGTCAAAAGGATTAATGATTGCAATTGAGTTTAATGATGAGGAAACTGCAAAAAAAGTTTTCAGCAAATGCATTGAACATGGCATTTTATTAAATAAAGTCACTGCAACTGCTCTTAGATTACTGCCTTCTTTAATCATTTCAAAAAAAGAAGTTGATTTTGCCGTAGATGTATTTAAAGAGATATTTGATGAGCTGAAATGAAAAAAAAAATCGGGATTATCGGTGCATCAGGATATGCTGGATTTGAGTTAATCAAGATTTTAAGTAAACATGAGCATGTTGAATTAGTTATGCTGAATTCACAGACTTACAAAGGAAAACCTGTAAAATCATTATATCCTGAGTTTCAATCCAAGCTAAAGTTTACCGGATATTCTATTGAAGAGATTAATAAATTGAACCTTGATTTGATTTTTTTAGCTTTGCCTACAGGAGCATCATTTGGAATATTAGATAAATTAGATCTAAGCGAAACAAAAATAATTGATCTAAGCTATGACCATAGGTTTGATACAGATTGGGTATATGGACTTCCTGAGATAAATAAAGAAAAATTAAAAAAAGCACAGCTTGTGGCAAATCCAGGATGCTATGCTACTGCAGCAATATTATCAGCTTATCCTGTTAAAGAATTAATTGAGCATGCTGTTTTTGACTCTAAGTCAGGATACAGCGGTGCAGGAAAAAATCCATGTTATAGAAATGATTTAAAAAATCTTAAAGATGACATCCTGGTTTATTCAATTGTTGAGCACAAGCATGAAAAGGAGATTGAAGATAAATTAGATGTTCAGGCAGGCTTTACCCCTCAGGTAATGCCATTTTTTCGCGGCATTTTAGTTACAGCGCATATCTTTTTAAAAGAAAATATCAATGAAAATGAGATACTTAAAAAATATAGTGATTTTTTCAATAGCAGTGAGTTTGTTAAAATCACTAAAGAGATTCCTGAGATAAAACAGGTCAGAAATACAAACAACTGCATTTTAGGCGGGTTTAAAACAGATAAAAATAAAAGACTTGTTGTTATATCTGTAATTGACAATCTGCTTAAAGGAGCAGCAGGGCAGGCAGTGCAGAACATGAATCTTATGTTTAACTTTAATGAAACAGAGGGATTATTATGAATAAGCTCTGGTATAAGGGAAAAGATGTTTTAAAAGAAGTCGAGGATTATTTAGCTAGTGATATCAGTTTTGACCAGGCTTTAGTCAGGTATGAATGTATTGCTTCAATAGCACATGCGAAAATGCTGGATAAGATTGGAATTTTAAATAAAAATGAACTGGATAGACTAGTGAAATGCTTAAATGAAATTATTGAATTGGATAAAAAAGGTAGATTTATTTTAACGAAATCAGATGAAGATGTTCATACAAAGGTTGAGAATTATCTGACAGAGAAATTAGGAGATACTGGAAAAAAGATCCATACTTACAGATCAAGAAATGACCAGGTATTGGTTGATACAAGATTATATAATAAAGATAAGTTAAATGAATTAATGGATGAGGTTGTTTGCTTATGCAAATCATTATTAGATTTATCTAAAAAACATGAATTCACAGCTATGCCTGGATATACTCACAGGCAGAAAGCAATGCTCTCTTCTATTGGATTATGGAGCAGTGCATTTATTGAATCCTTGCTTGATGATTTGAGATTAGTGAAAACCTCTTATAAACTAAATGATCAATGCCCTTTAGGAAGCGCTGCATCTTATGGCGTTCCTAAGAACATTGATAGAGAGTATACTGCAAAACTGCTTGGCTTTGAAAAAGTGCAGAATAATTCATTATATTGCCAGAATTCCCGCGGCAAGATAGAAGCTGCTATTTTATCAGCATTATCACAAGTCATGATTACTCTTGGAAGAATATCTGCTGATTTGATATTATTCTCAACCCAGGAATTTGGCTATTTTAAGCTAGGAGATGAAGTCTCAACTGGCTCTTCTATTATGCCACAAAAAAGAAACCCTGATGTTCCTGAATTAATAAAAGGAAATGTAAATGTTGTGCTTGGCTATGAAACTATAGTAAAAAACGCAATTAAGGATTTACCTTCCGGCTATAATAAAGAAACGCAGGTTGTAAAAGAGCATACAATGAAAGCGCTTGATTTAACAATTGATTCAGTAAAGATGATGAATCTATGCATCTCAACACTAAAAGTAAATGAAGAAATATGCAAAAAAGCATGCACTCCTGAATTATTTGCAGCAGATTATGCTTATTCTCTTGTTGAAAAAGGAATCCCCTTCAGGGAAGCTTATAAAAAAGCAGCAAAAGAAATTGACAAGATTAAAGTTCCGGATTTAGTAGATGTTTTGAAGAAAAGAAATCATATAGGAGGAACTGGGAATCTTGGATTGGATAGGTTGGGGAAGGGAATTGAAGAGATAAGTGGTAAGCTTTGAAACCACATGATTTTTTTAAGAACTAATCCAATAAAAATAAAATGCGTCGGCCGGGAGTCGAACCCGGGCCTGGCCCGATCTGCTTGTTCAATGGCAGGGGCCGATCATAGCCACTAGACTACCGACGCGTTAAGTGGGACTAAGCGAAACGATAGTTGAGCGCATGTCGCACATGTTTTGATTAAACTTTTTTAAAAAGTTTAAGCCGCTAAGACTACTGACGCACAAATGATGAAAAAGAAACTTAAATTGTTTATAAAATCTTCTATTTATACAGAAAAACTTAACTAATTTTTTATCTAGAATTTAGAATATGATCTTTTTATCAGCTCTGTGATTGATTTTAGTTTTTCAACAGAGTCTTCATCAAATTCCATCCTGATTCCTCCCTGTGACATCACAATCTTGTTATTTTTCCACAGGAATTTGCGTTTTCCCCTGTAATTTTTATTGTCTTTTGTAAGATGCGAAAGAATCTCTATTCTTTTTTTATCCCTGTTTAGCAGGCTGCTGAATTCTTCGAGGTCAACAATATCCGGGATTATTATCTTTAAAGTAAAATTATTATTATCAATATGAATAGAATTTACATTAGTATTCATATCTAGCTTAAGCCCGGATTTAATCTCTTTTTTAACTCCCAGGCCGATATACACCAGATTAAGTGTGTTAAGTTCTGGCATTTTAACCACTTTTTTGATTTTGCTGGTGTTGATAACAGTTTATATTTAAATATTGCTTTTTTAGAGCAAAGTCAAGCCATATGAGGTAATTGAATTTATTTTTTAATTGATTTTCTTTTAATAATTTCTTTTTTTATTTATTATATTTTTTAGTAATTGAGGGACAGTGCTTGTTGCTCTTGATGTGATTGTAAACGTCCCTCAATAGCTCCCTGCACTTATTTAATCGCAAGGAGCGCTTGGGGAACATCAAGTTTAATGTTAAGGAGCAATTATCCAATCTCTCCAAGCCTGAAAATAAATTTCAATTAAATTTGTATTTTATTTCTCTAAGTCTAAAAAATTTTATTGATTAATTAAAAACACATATTAGCTAACTACAGTCTTTTTTAGTACAGCCCTATAGTTAAAAAGATTTATATAGGAAACTCTTTTTATTCCTGTTTATAATGTGGGAGGTGATGATTATGTCTTTTTTAGGCATAGGGTTTGTTTTATTCTGGGCTGGAGTTTTTTTATTGGCAGGATTAAAAGTAATACACCAGTATGAGCGCGGCATCAAGTTCACAGTCGGAAAATATTCCGGATTAATGAATCCGGGGCTGAATTTTGTCTGGCCAGTTATCCAGACATGGCAGAAAGTTGATATCAGGACAACAGTTGTTGATGTGCCTGATCAGGACTGCATGACAAAAGAAAATGTCTCTGTAAAAGTAAATGCGGTTTTGTATTATAAAATCCATGGAGCAAAAGAGTCTATATTGAATATTGAGGATTATCATTATGCTGTTTCGCAGCTCTCCCAGACAACAATGAGGGATGTTGTTGGAGAGGTTGAACTGGATGAACTCCTTTCTAATAGAGATGCTGTCTCTAATAAAATACAGACAATTGTAGATAAGGCAACTGACCCGTGGGGGATTAAAGTGGAAAGCGTGGATTTAAAGCATATTGAGCTTCCAAAAGAGATGGTAAGGACTATGGCAAAAGCTGCAGAAGCTGAGCGTGAAAGAAGAGCTGTAATAATAAAGGCAGAAGGTGAAGTAGTAGCTGCAAAAAACATGGCAAAAGCAGCGGCTATGCTTTCAAAGTCAAAAGGCGCTCTGCACCTGAGAACACTTCAAAGCATAAATGATTTAAGCTCTGACCAAAGCAATACAGTAGTATTTGCACTTCCTTTAGAAGTATTGAGGGCATTTGAAGGATTTCCAAAGAAAAACAGTAAATAAATTATTTTACTGTGTTTCCGGCATGATAACTGCTCCTGACTAAAGGGGCAGATTCCACATGCTTAAAACCTAATGAAAGAGCATATTTTTTGAATTCTTTAAATTCTTCAGGAGTATAATATTTTTTTACTTCAGCATTCTTTAAAGAGGGCTGTAAATATTGGCCGATTGTAATAATATCAACATCATGCTCTTTTAAATCGTTTAGTGTTTTTTTTATATTTTCATCTGTTTCTCCCAAGCCAATCATGAATCCTGATTTTGTCAGTTGTTCTTTATTAAGCTGTTTTATTTTCTTTAATAGTTTTAAAGATTCTTTGTAATTGCCTTCAGGTCTTATCTCAGAAAACAATAGCTCAACAACTTCAATATTGTGGTTAATGACAAATGGTTTTGAATTAATTACTAAATTTAAAGAATTTTCATTGAACCGGAAATCAGGAATCAAAATCTCAATCCTGCAGTTAGGAGTTAATTTTCTTATTTCAGCAACACATTCAACAAAAACAGATGCTCCTCCATCATCTAAATCATCTCTTGTGACAGAAGTAATGACAGCATATTTTAAGTTTAGTTTTTTAACAGTTTCTGCTAATTTCTTTGGCTCTTCTTCATCCAGCTCTTTTGGAGTCCCATGATTGACATTGCAGTATTTGCAGTTCCTTGTGCATGTGTCTCCAAGTATTAAAAAAGTTGCTGTTCCGGAATCCCAGCACTCTCCCCTGTTCGGGCAGGCAGCTTCCTCGCAGATCGTGTGCAGGCAGCCTTGGGAAAGCAGTTTTTTTATTTTTCCATAGTTTTTAGTTGAGCCCAACTTTACTTTAAGCCATGGTGGAAGACGTGGTCTCATGATAAGAAAGAAAAAATATTGTCTTAATTTAAATGTTGGGATTAATTAATGAATAGGGCAAAGTCAACTAGCCCGTGTTTACACGGGCGTGCATTGTTCTGAGGTTGAAAAAGTGAAAGAACAATGCAAAAAAAGAGC
>JAFGRO010000070.1 GCA_016935095.1 Candidatus Woesearchaeota archaeon | reverse complement strand
GCTCTTTTTTTGCATTGTTCTTTCACTTTTTCAACCTCAGAACAATGCACGCCCGTGTAAACACGGGCTAGTTGACTTTGCCCTGAATATAATGATAAAAAGAATATGAAAAAATAGGTTTTTTTCTTTTTTTTATAGATTTTTTTCTTTTTGTTATTGAGGGAAAGCATACGTTGCCCTCGCTGTGATTGTAAAAGTCCCTCAATGGCTCCCTCTGCTAAAACATTGGAAGGGGCTCTTGGGGAACTTCTGCTTTAAGATTCAGGAGCAACAGCAAACTTCACCAAGCCTGAATATAAATATTAAATAAATTAAATTCTTATTCAATTAAATCTTTCAGGTCTTCCGGCTCAATATCTAATTCAAAAAATATCTCTTTTTCTAACTTTATGTTTAATTCATAGACCTTTTGTCTTTTTGAAGGGTCTTTGGGAGGGTATCTCTTGTTGAGGTAATCAAACCTTTGCTTTAAGCTGACTAATTTATCATGGTTGACCCTCCTGTCAGCGTAATGCACAAGCTTTTCTTCCCATGAATCCAAGCCGGAATCTATTATCTCATACAGCATATGCTTTTTAATGACATTGGCTAATTCAGGGTATTTATGTTTGAATAGATTATATGCTTCAATGCCGTGATGTGTTTTACTGTTGTTTTTGATTTCTTCCCATTTTTTTACATCATGCAACAAAGAGGCAGCATCCACTAATTCAATATTTACATTAATCCCTTTTTCATTGAGTTTTTTTGCAAGGAAAACCGCTATCTTGTTTATCATTAAACTATGGTTCATAATGTTTTCAGGAGTCTGTTCTTTTTTTAATAATTCAAAACATTCTTCTCTTGTAGGAAGGTTCATAATAAAAAGAAATAATATATAATTTAAGTTATTTTCTTTTTTATCTTTTCAGGGAATATTTAAATATAATTACATTCTGAATATTAATATATAAAATGCCAAAGGTATGTATTTTCGGAGCAAGTCTGGGATATGGGATAGGAGACAACAGGGGATGGAGCGGGAGATTAAAAGACTATTACAAAGACAAAATAGTTTATAACATGTGCATTCCGGCAAACACAACCACTATGCTTTTGGAAAGAATTGAGAATGAGTGCAAAGCAAGATCAGACCACACAAAATCTATTCAAAAAATTATCATAAGCATAGGAACAACTGATTCTGCATTGCTTGATGGGAAAGAGCCATTAGTCACAAAAAAAACATTTAAAGAGAATCTATTAAAGATTTTCAAAATCAGCGGCAGATATGCTGAAGAAGTAATTTTTATCGGGTTAACTCCTGTTGATGAAACAAAGACAAGACCCTATAAACATAATAAACACTTTACAAACAAGAGGATTTTGGAATATAATAAAATAATAGAACAATGTTGTTTAGAATGTAATGTGATTTTTATTGATTTCTTCCAGGAAATGATTAATTTAAATTTTACTTCATGGCTTGCTGACGGCGTGCACCCGAATAAAAAAGGATATGACCTTTTTTTTGACTTTATAAAAAAATATGAATGTATTAACTCAGATACAATTAAACAATAAATGAAATTAAGTTATTTTCTCCTGATTAATATTACAAATAAAAGACCTGCTGATAAAATTAATGCACCTATGCCAGAGAATTCAGGTATTTCATCTCCTGTTCCATTGTTATATGAGCCGTATCCCGGTGTTCCTTCGAAAGGGCCCTGCTGCCAGTTGCCCATCTGGCTGTTATCTTTGTCTGGATTAATTAATTCCAGAGAATGTCCTTCTGTGATTAAAGTGGTATCATAGATTATTTCATCTATTGTTTTTTTAGATGAATCATTTATTGCAAGCAGTTCCCCGTTGTCATGCAAAGTATCCCATGAACTGTCATAAAGATTTCCAGAATAAGAAGGGTAATCAATTAAAAAAATATTGAAATTATCCACGATTACTGCAAAGTCCCCTGGCCCTAATATAAAAGAGCCGTTGATTAGGGTTAAGCCGTGATTAGTATTGCCTTCGCATAATTTCCATCCGTTTACGTTTATATCAGATATATCGTTATTATATATCTCAATCCATTCATGGCCCTCATCGCTTCCTGGAAGCTTTGACATGATTTCTGTAATTACAATATCCTGGCTAAGGACAGATGATATTAAAATCAAAAATATGAATAAAAATAATATTCTTTTCAAAATAATCACCCCGTTTTTTTAAATTAATTTTGGTATCAAGGATAATTATATAAATTTTACGGATAAAAAATGGCTGGATTGTTGAGCTATTACATCTATATCTTATCATAAGGAGTATTGTTTTATTTAACGATAATATTTTTTTGCATTTTTTGTCGGGAAAGAAGAAGGACAGGCATCACGGCCATTATTTATTTCAATAGTTCTATTGCCTATCAAATGGACATAGACCCAGTCATTGTTAAATCCCTGATAGCAAACCGATTCTCCTATGCCAATATTTTCAGGAAGCTGTACAGGATCATAATCTGTTATCCTCAGTTTAATGCCCTCTCTGTCTGTTTTAACTACAAGATCCACAACACCCGTTTGTTGCCCGATTAATAAAAACTCGCCTTCCAGATCAGTAGATTTTTCATCTAAAAACCAGCCTCCTGATATGGTGTTTTCAATATCATAAATGGTTTTTCCGCAGTCCTCTGCTTTTCTGAATTTTCCTTCAATAATTGTCCCGATTTTCTGATAGTATTTTTCCTTTAAATTATCTTCATATAAGTCATATGGGCAGATTGCATAAAGAGACTGGTCCCATTTCCACCTGTCAGGATTTATGTATGAACCTGTTTTGGCTGAATCTAATGCCAAAAAGTCAAATGTCCTTGCTAGAGGAGTTCCGTCTGTATAGCCTAACAGAGTGCCTCCTTTAACTGGTATCGAGATGAGGTCATTTGTGGCAGTAGATCTTGAAGGTTCTGCAGGAGCATATCTTTTTAATTCTTCCGAAGCTGAATCCAGATGATCTAACAGGAAGGTAACACCGCATCCAGTATCAAATAAGAATCCATATTCTCCATGGTCAGCATCAGGTCCCCTATATGCATAAATTACTGAAATCAAGGTTGCATCCATCGGAGCGTATACCGGCACAGTTTCTCCTTTTTTTATGATGATATAGCTTCTGCCGCGAGATGCTCCTGTAATAGAACCAATTGGCTGGAATGCATCTATTTTAGAAAATTCAGTGAATTCATAACTGAACACAGGCGGGCAATTTATTTCTTCTGCAGTTTCTGTTAAAGTATCATTTTGTTTTTCCTGTTCAGTTTGATTATCTAATTTGACTGTCTGTTTTGGGTCTGAAGTGCAGCCTAAAACAAAAACAAGAAATAAAAAAATCATAAGTGCTTTTTTATGCTCCATAATATGTTTATTGTTAAGTAAATCTTATAAATGTTTGTTTTCCCGGTTCTGTTTCAATAACATAAAATTTATAATGTAGATTATATTTTGTGAACACAGGGTGATACACATGAAAAAAATGTTAATTTTGTTGTTAATCTTAACTATTGTAGCTTTGGCAGGCTGCCAGAAAGCACAGGATAAGATTGTTGAATCTCAAATCGAGAAGAATACAGGTATGGAAGCAGATGTCCAGAGCAATGACGGTTCTGTTACAATTACCACAGAAGATGAAGAAGGCACAAAAACCGAAATCACTGCAAACAAGGGTGATGGTGAGAGCTGGTGCCAGGAAGGCGCAGAATGGAAGATGACACAAACCGGAGAGCAGGATGCAAATGCTCAATGGAGGATTGTGGGTATTGTCACTTCAGGCAAATATGAAGGATACTGCCATGTGAGGTATACTGTTGATTCTGATGAAACGCAGATGGATATGGACTATTATTTTGATGAGGATGGCAGCGGCTACCAGGTCATGGAATTGAACGGCCAGACCTACGAGACAGAGTGGCATAGCTAGTTAACCTGAAACAGATTATAATTTCTTTTATCTTCTTAGAATTTTCTAAAATTGCGTATAACATTAACGCTTGTTATGAGAACCGACCCCTACAAAGTGGGGGGAGGGAAGTTAAGGCGCAAAACGAAAATTATTTCTTTTCTACGTAGGATTCAATAAAACCACATTTTACACAACTATAAGCAAAAATTTTGGGTTTTCCCCAAACCCTAGTTCCAAACAACCAGTTAGGAATTCCTTTAACCCACCTAACTCCAACCACGGCACCAGGGGTAATCATAAGGCCTTTTTCCATTTCTCCTTGACATTTCGGGCATATTTTTGTTTTTTCCATTACTATCACCAAATAAAATAATATATCCTTAGTATAAATAATTTTCTCGAGCATTATTGCGTGGAACATCGGAATTCCTGTTTATTTCTCCGAGCTACGTAGTGGCGAGGACAAGGAAAATCTTTGATTTTCCGCAGAGTATGACGCAACGATTTTTCCTTC
>JAFGRO010000069.1 GCA_016935095.1 Candidatus Woesearchaeota archaeon | reverse complement strand
GCTCTTTTTTTGCATTGTTCTTTCACTTTTTCAACCTCAGAACAATGCACGCCCGTGTAAACACGGGCTAGTTGACTTTGCCCTGTTGAACTGAATTAAATATCTTCGACGCTCTCTCCCAGCTCATCCAGCACTTTATGAGAATAATTGGGATCTATTAAAACAATCCTGTTGAATTTTTCAGTTGTCCGTTCATAGTATTTTATTATTTTATCCCCGAATTTTATTGCATCAAAAGCATTAATTACCTGTCTTCCTGTGCCGAGCTCATTAATCTGTTTGTTTATATCAAAATATGTGCTGACGATTCTTACATCAACATCAATTTTTTTCTTTATTTCATTAATAATGCTGGTTGTTTTGTGTGTATGTGGTATCAAAACAAAAATCTCGTCTCCGAAAGCAAGATAAAGAATTTCCTGTTTTTTTAAGTGTTTTTCGCAGATTCTTTTCACAAGGTTCTGGTTTTTCCTTATCAATGTAATAAACTCATCATAAGAATAAAAACATAATTTTAAAAAACTAGTGATTCTGAATTTTTCAGAATGGTATTGCAATATTTTTTTCTCGTGCCATTTCCTGATTTTCAGGCCTGCGTCTTTTATATCAATGTAAATAAAATAATATTTCCCTACTTTTAAGTCAGATGTTTCCGAAAAAAATTTAATGTCTGAATTGAATTCAGGATTTTTGTAATCTATATGTAAATTTTCCAGGGCCTTTGTTGATAAAACCTCAATTTGCTCCAGCTTCCGGTAAACACCAGCTCCAAAATGGATTTTTATTTTGCATTTTTCAAGAAATTGCAGGCTTTTGTCAATGTCTTTAATAAGAGCTGCTGTTCTGTTAAGGCTTTTAACTGCTTCTGAATAGGACAAAGGATATGTAATTATCTCTTCTAATATTTTCAGTCTTTCAAAGTATTCTAACGCGGTGTGGTATTTTACAAATTCTTGTTTTGTACAGATAGAATTGAATTGTTTTACAACATCTTTTTTAATAATCCAGTATCTCCAGTATTTTTTCATAAATCCCTTGTTTTCTTTTATAAGCTTTTCATTAAGGACATTTATCTCTTCAATTATATTGTCAAATTTTTCCTTGGAAAAGATCATAAATTGTTTACTGTTTAAATCAGCAATAACAGCAGCCTTCATGCTGTTTGATTTAGCGATTCTCTGCCAGAAAAACTGGTTCCACTCATAATATTTCTTTTCAAATAGCAAGTTAATGTCTGTTACCCTTTTTACTCTATCAAAACCACAGCTAAGATCATATACAGGATTATTTACAGACAGATTTTTCTTTTCAAGCATTTGCCCGACGAATTCAATCATGTCCTTTTTAATTTCATCTATAATTAGATTAAAAAGAAGATAGATTTTTTTTTCACTTAATTTGCTTATTTGAATGTTTTCCTGTAATCTTAGTTTTGAAACATTTTTCAATTTCTGGTCTTTATTAATAAAATAAGTATCTGTTTTGAATGTAGCCTCGACCAGATTTTCCTCCTGTATTAGGCCATATTTCTGAAGGACCTGTTTTATTGTTTTGTGCCGTTGAAGTATAATTTTATTATTAACATCATAATAACCAAAAAGCTCGTCCAGTTTTTTTATAGAAAGATGATTTTTTTTAAAACTAATCAGTCCCCCGCCGCTTCTCATGAAAGAGATAATAATGTCTCCCTGCCTGATCCTGCTGAGATTGTACAGCAGGTCTCTTTTCAGGAGGTCCTTTTTAATCAGGATTAATTTATTTTCCAATGAATTAATTTTTATATCAATCTTTTCATCAGGCTTATTTTGGCTGCTGCCATTTTTTTTAAAAAATCCATTTTTTATTTTGGATACATACTTTATTATGAAAATCACCTCAACAAATACCCTGAAATAAAAAAAAACATAACACCTGAAATCCGGCAAAATTTCAATATTCAAAATGCATATTTTTTAATATTCAATATTTGGAAAAATTTTAATATATATTATTTTTTCTAGAGCAGGTTATGAAATCATTGTTATTTTCAGATTTGCACGGAAATATAAATTTTTTTAATTTAATTAAAGAAAAATCTGCTAATTCAGACATAATAATATGCTCAGGAGACATATCACATATGGGAAATGACCTTAATTTATTAGTCTCAAGATTAAATTCTTTTAAAAAGCAGGTATTAATTTTACACGGAAACCATGAGCAGAAAGATGAACTGAGAGATGTCTGTAATGAATATGAGAATGTTACATTTATCCATAAGGCAGTCCATATCCAAGGAGAGAACCTGTTTATGGGGTTTGGGGGAGGCGGTTTTTCATTAACAGACCCCGAGTTTTCTTTAGTTGCAAACAGGTTCTTTAAAAAACAGGATTTTGAAAAAATGAAAAGGCTGGTCTTAATAACACATGCCCCTCCATTTAAAACAAAGCTGGACCTTATAATGGGCGAGCATCGCGGAAATAAATCCATAAGGCAGTTTATTGATGAGGTTCAGCCGCATCTGGTTGTCTGCGGCCATTTGCATGAGCATGCAGGAAAATATGAAAAAATAGGAAGAAGTCTTATTATAAACCCAGGACCAGAGGGAATGATTGTTGAAATTTAGAGATTGATTTTCCTGTTTTTTCGATTGGTCTTGCCAAGAAGCACAACCCTTGATTCCTTTTTCTCATCAAGTATTTCAAATCCGGAATTCTCACAAATCTGCTCAGCAAAGTCTCTAATCTCCTCATGAGAGGGCATATTCTCTTCTTTCAGCCTTAACCTTGAAAATCCAACCCAGACATATCCTTTGACTTCAACATAATCAACATCCAGATTATTTAAGATTCCAGCATATTTTTCAGGACAAATCATTGTGATATAATTCACCAGGGTTAGTCTTATTACTTTCCTGCATTTAAATTCTGAAATTAATTCCAATGATTCCTGGATCTTTTTCCATCCGTTTTTGATTATCGGTTTGCATATTTTTTTATAAATATCCTCATCCGGTGCAGGTAGTGTTATATAAAGCTGTGTCGGCTCAGCTTTACCGATTAATTTTTTCAGGTTTTCAGGAAAAGTCCCATTACTGACCAGAAAAGAGGTTATTTTTCTTTTATGAAGCTCGTTGATTAGCTCCCCAAGCTTCGGATACAGGCTGGGCTCACCTGAAAGGCTTATTGCAAACATTCCAGGATCCTGTGCCTCTTTGAGCTTTTGCTTATTTACTTTCTCATTCCCTCCGAAACCGCTAAGCAATTTTCTCTGGGATTCAATGCATTTTTCAATAATTTCAGAAGGATTATCATCCAGCTTTGTGTTAATATCCAAGTTAAATTCCTGAGGTCTCCAGCAGAAAACACATTGATGATCGCAGAAATTTACTGCAGGAGACATCTGGCAGCATAAATGGGATTTGATTCCGTAAAATTTCTGCTTATAGCAATAATCCTCATCCCTTAATGATTTTTTTGTCCATTCACATATCTTTACTGCACTGTGTCTGCCTGCAAACCTGTACTGCTGCTTTTCCAGGATTCTTTTAAGTTTTTCAGGTATTATTCCGGGCATTTTTCAAAGTAATTTAATATTATTTAAATAAATATAGAAAAAGAACTAATAGAAAAAGAACTAAAAAAGTAATATTTAAATAACTCTCATAATCTTAATAAATATTAATGAATAGGCAAAAGTTATTATTCCTTTTAATCTTATTTTTTGTAATACTTACTATGATAGAGCAGCTTTATATTTTTAATAGAGTTGAAGAACTGGAAAAAAAAGGCAGTATTGCTGCCACTGCCCTGGCTACAGGAGATATCAGATTCTGTATTAATTATCCTCCTTTTTTGAATCACACCTGCAATAACACCGCTTTCCATAATATCAATTATATTTGCCAGGTGAATGCAACCGACCAGAACCTTAACCAGGTATTAAGTTTTTATTCACAATTCCTGACTAATCAGACATTATTCAGCATAAGTCCTTCCGGATTAATCAGTTTTACTCCAAACGGCACACAGGTAGGAAACCATACATACAGGGTAATTGTCTATGATAATTCTTCATGCGATAATAATTATGACATAGGCGAATTTAACCTAAGTGTTATCTGTACAAACAACCCGCCTGTTTTGAACAACACATGCAATAATACTGCTTTTGAAGATGTAAATTACTATTGCCAGGTTAATGCCAATGACATTGACCCAGGAGCAACATTCACTTTCTATTCAGAATTAATTAATTCCACTTTTAATTTGACATTATTCAATATAACTGAAGAAGGGATAATTGACTTTACAGCAAACGACTCTTTTGTAGGCAATTACACCTATAAGATAACTGTCTATGACAATGATTACTGTGATAATTCTGATGAAGAGTATTTTAATATTGAGGTCATTGACACTAATGACGCACCTATATTCACCGGTCCTATTCCAAACCAGACCTGGGTGAGAGGCACAACATTAGCAGGGTTTATTGACCTGGATGATTATTTTTATGATCCAGATGGAGATCCTCTAACATATACTTATTCTATCCTGAATTATATTCAGGTAATCGTTGATGAAAACAATGAGGTTACTTTAATTCCTGTTGCGGATTTTACAGGCACAGAATATATTACTTTCATTGCCTATGACCCCTATGACCTAAATGCCACAAGTAATGACATTACTTTAACAGTAGTTCCGCCTACAGAAGAAGCTGCTGAGGAAGAGGAAGAAGTAACAGAAGGCGGTGGCGGTGGTGGAGGATATCCAAGATGCATACCTGAATGGTATTGTAAACAATGGGGCGATTGTATGCCGGATGGATACCAGAGCAGGGTTTGTTTTGATTTGCATTATTGCAATTCAACCTGGAACAAACCTAATACTACCCAGCCGTGTAATTTCATCCATACATGCTATGACGGTATTCAGGGACCTGAAGAACAGGGCGTAGACTGCGGCGGTATCTGCCCTCCCTGTGCCTCATGTTATGACAACATCCAAAATCAGGGTGAGACAGGAATAGACTGCGGCGGCCCATGCAAACCCTGCGCAATTATTGCTCCTGCTGAAAATTTAACCGGAATAAAGAGCCTGGTTGAAAAGCCAAGCCCTATTGAAAGATTCCCCTGGCTGACAAGTCTGATGATGATAATCATTCTTGTCCTTGGAATACTGGTTATTCTCCATAGATTTAAACCTCAGTTATTTAGGTGGATCCTTCCTTTTATAAAAAGAAGAAAAAAGAAAAAAGAAAAACTGTTGCTTAAGGAAAAGTATAAAGAAACAATTCTGGAAAAACTGGCTAAATTCCAGAGAAAGATTCCGAAAACATCGAAAAGCAGACTTATAGATGAATTCTCAGGTATTGTAAGGGAATATTTCAGGAATCTATTTAATTTTGACCATGAATTTACCTATGAAGAATTAATAGACGAGATTAAAACAAAAGAGATCAGTAAAAATATTAAAGACATGCTTTTGGGTTTCTTTACAACCACAACAGAGATTGAATTCGGAGGTAAAAAAATAGAAAAAGCAGAACTTTACACCTTAGTTTCTGAGTTCATAGAGATAATAAAGCTAACAAGCATAAGTGCTGCCCCGCCTGAAAAAGATATAAAGTCTGATAAAGAATTTCTCGAAAAAGTAAAATCAAAGAAAAAATCCGATGAGATTTTTTTAGAGATATCAGAGGCACATCTGGCTTTAAGAAAAAATAAAATAAATGAGGCTTACAGTTCTTACATGAAAGTCATTAATGACTACCAAACCTTATCTGGTGAAGATAAGAAAAGGACTAATAAATTTATAAAGAGACTATACGAAGAGATTAAATCCAATATGAATAAACGCAGACCTAAAAGATAAACACTCTTTTCTTCATTTATTCAGCCAATCATTTAATAGGGCAAAGTCAACTAGCCCGTGTTTACACGGGCGTGCATTGTTCTGAGGTTGAAAAAGTGAAAGAACAATGCAAAAAAAGAG
>JAFGRO010000068.1 GCA_016935095.1 Candidatus Woesearchaeota archaeon | reverse complement strand
ATATCTACTGGAATTGTTGGATGTCTGAGAGGAAGGATCTTTTAGTACGAGAGGAACAAAGGTTCGGCGCCTCTGGTCCACCGGTTATCTGAGAAGGTAGGCCGGGCAGCTACGCGCTAAGGGATAAGAGCTGAAAGCATCTAAGCTCGAAACCCGCCGTGAAAAGAGACATCATAGAACACTCATAAAAGATGAGGTCAATGGAACTGGTGTGTAAGTACCAAGGCAACGAGGTATTCAGCATGCAGTTCCCAATCGTTCGTACTTGTCAATGCATGGTTTTTTCTTTATTTTAAAATCCATATAATGGAAAATTCCGACATTTTAATAATCAATAGATACTTCTCTGTAATTCATATGAGGAAAAAAAAACAAAGATATTATCTAAAATACTTAAAAGAAAAAAAAATAATCGGTCTAAGGTTGATTTTAATTCTTAGTATTTTCCTAATTATTCTCATTAAGTTCAAAACTATTTTTTTTATATTATTCTTTATATCTTTAGATCTGGTTATTACTTATTTGAGTTCACAGTTCGAGATATTTAATCCTTTAAAAATAATAGATTTTGCTGTTTTTATATGCACATACACCTATGGAACAGCAGCTGGAATAATTATAGCAATATCGCATTTTTTAATCCTGCCTTTTTCAGGGAGAATGAGTTTTTTCAGGTTAATTATAAACTCCCTGTTGTTCATCCAGGCAATAGTCATACCTTATCTTAGGTTTTTTCCGGTTGTAAAAGCAGGGATTATTATATTAATTTTAAAAATGGTTCTTGATTATATATTGAATATAGTCATATTCAGGGATTTAGGCTCCTTAAAAAAGAATTTCAGAAGGATAGTGGATTTCGGATTCTGGCTATTTATATATGTGAGTTTTGGAGAAATAATTTATAATATAATGAAGATTTAGCTATTTCTTCTGTTTTCCGGAAACAACTAAATGATGCTTAGGGTCATAAGTGTCTTCAACTATCTCAACAAATTCAAGGTCATTAATAAGAATATCCTGTCCTGCAAGCAGATAGCTTACATTAAGCCCGTTTATTATAATTTTATGAATATTTTCAAATTCCAGGAATTTATCAGGAACTTTGTCTGTTTTCTGAGGGTCATTTATGTTGAACAGATGTACAAATATAGGGCAATTTCCCTCTTCATCGCGCTTACCGCGTTTTCCAATCATTGCGCTCTTTGTCTGATATTTCATTTTTATTCTAGGAAAGATAGACTAAATTTATAAAATTTATTATTTTATTTTCACAGTTTTCACAAATTTAATTTTTTTTAAAATATTTTCTGTGTTTTCAATAAGAGTTAAGTCCTCTGCTTTGATTTTAAGAGTAAGCTGGATTTTTTGTTTTTGGTCTTTCACATTGATTGAAAGTACATTTAATTTTGATTTAATAAGCGTGTCAAGGATATTTTCAATTAACCCGATTTTATCTTCTGTATAAATTATCACTTCTTTTATATCCTTATCCGGAACACTCCATTTGACATTCACCCTTTTTGATGGGTCTAAAGAATGAATATTAGGGCATTCTGTTTTATGGATTGTAATTGTCTTGTCCTTTGTTTTAAAGGCAATGATATTATCCTGGAATTTGGGATTACAGCATCTGGAAATTTTTAAAGGAGCTTTTTTTCCTTCATAAGTAATATATTTTTTGATGTCAATTTCCTCGCTTAAATCAGTAGTTTCTTTCTGGTCTTTCAGGTCAATCTCCACACCCAGTGCAGATCTTATTTTGGTTTTTGCTTTGTTTGTCTTAACAAAACTAAGCCAGTTTCTGGAAGGCCTGGCACTGTTTGATGTAATTATTTTAACAATATCGCCGCTTTTTAATCTGGTGTCAAATGAAACTAATTTATTATTTACCTCAGCTTTGACACAATGATCACCCACACCTGTATGTACTTCATATGCAAAATCAATAGGTGTCGAACCATCTGGCAATATTATCGGATCTCCTTTAGGGGTAAATACAACAATTTCATCCTGGAAAAGGTCAACTTTTAAAGATTCTAAAAATTCTGAAGGCGCCTTTTTTTTCCAATCAAGGATCTGTTCCAGCCAGGAGATTCTTTTATCAAACTTTTTATCACGCTCTGTGCCTTTGTATCTCCAGTGTGCTGCAACACCGTATTTTGCAATATAATGCATTTCCAAAGTCCTTATCTGTACCTCTAATATAGAGCCGAACTGTGAAACAACATCTGTGTGAAGGGATTGGTATCCATTGGATTTAGGCACTGCAATATAGTCTTTAAGCCTTCCAGGTATCGGCTTCCATATCTGATGGATTAATGCAAGAACTTTATAACATTCAGGGATTGTTTTCACTATCACTCTAACAGCAATCAAATCGTATATTTCATCAAATGTCTTTTTTTCACGCAGCATTTTTTTATAAATACTGTAAAAATATTTTGCCCTGCCTGAAACTTCAATGAATTCAAGGTTATTCTCTTTTAATTTTTCTCGGATCATTCCCATTAATATCTTTGCTTTTACTTCCCTTGATTTTCTTTTTTCCTTAATCTTTTTTTTAAGGTCCTGATATACTTTTGATTCAAGATACCTCAAAGACAAATCTTCCAGCTCGCCTTTTAAAGAATACATCCCCAGCTTATGCGCCAGCGGTGCATAAATATCAATTGTTTCTCTGGAAATCCTTTTTTGTTTATCTTTATTAAAGTACTTTAAAGTGCGCATATTATGGAGCCTGTCTGCTAATTTGATCAGGATAACCCTTATATCCTTGGTTGTTGCAAGCAATACTTTCCTGATATTTTCAGCAGTATAGTCATCCCTTGACTGAAAAACAATTTTTCTCAGCTTTGTTTCTCCTTCGACAATCTGTGCAATTTCTTTGCCAAACTCTTTTTCCATTATTTTAATATCAATCTTGGAATCCTCTACTACATCATGCAGCAAAGCTGCGCAAATAGAAGCAGTGTCTGCCCTCCATTCAATCAGGATTTTTGCCACCTCAACAGGATGTACAAAATAATCTTTTCCAGAAAGCCTTTTTTGGCCTGAATGCGCCTTTTTTGCAAAGTGATACGCCTTTTCAATTAAGCTGAAGTCTGCTTTTAAATCGTATTCCTTGATTGCATCCATCAGCTCTCTCAGTTCAGAATCCATAAAATAAAGAAAAGAACATATTATATAAAAATTTGGCGGTGAAGATTTTGTGAACATGTAAAATAATTTTTTTACCTCGTTAAATTTATAAATAATACCCTTTTCCACTAAACTAATGCCGAAAAAGGAAATAAAAGCGCAACCGGAACTGAATATAGGTTTAGTTGGCCATGTTGACCATGGAAAAACCACATTAACTGAACAGCTCTCAGGTAAATGGACAGATACTCACAGTGAGGAGATTAAAAGAGGAATTACAATAAGACTGGGATATGCCAACACTGTTTTTGTTAAAACCAAAGAAGGGGATTATACGAGTGAACTGAAAGCTAAAAAACAAAACAAAGAATATACTGTTCTGAGAAATGTGTCTTTTGTAGACGCGCCCGGCCATGAATCACTTATGGCAACCATGCTTTCAGGAGCAACAATAATGGACGGTGCATTGCTGCTTATTGCTGCAAATGAAAAATGCCCTCAGCCTCAGACAAGAGAGCATTTAATGGCTTTGAAAATCTGCGGCATAAAGAATATTGTTGTTGTCCAGAACAAAATTGATCTTATAAGTGAAGAGGAAACATTAAATAATTACAAGGAAATCATAGAATTCCTTAAAAATACTGAATATAAAGATGCTCCTATAATCCCTGTTTCTGCACAGCTTGGCATTAATATGAGCCCGTTAATAGAAGCCATTGAAAAATATATTCCAACACCAAAGAGAAGTGAAAAGCTTGACCCAATAATGTTTGTTGCAAGGTCTTTTGACATAAACAAACCAGGGCAGGACATAAAAAAATTAAAAGGCGGTGTGTTGGGAGGTGCATTGAAACAGGGCAAGATTAAACTGGATGATAAAATTGAAATCCGGCCCGGCCATGTATACGAAGAAGCCAATAAAAAGGTGTGGAAGCCATTGGTAACAAAGGTACTCGGCTTAATGACAGGGAATACACCTGTAGATGAAGTCGGACAGGGCGGTTCTGTAGGTGTTTTAACTCTCCTGGATCCTTCAATAGTAAAATCAGACCGGCTGACAGGCAATGTTGTCGGCCATGTAGGCAAGCTTCCGCCTGTATGGGACGCATTAAAACTTGAACCTAATCTGCTTGAAAGGGTGGTTGGCTCAAAAGAAGACCTTAAAGTGGAGGCAATTAAATTAAATGAATTGCTCATGTTAAATGTAAATTCAGCCGCAACAGTAGGAATTGTAACAAAAATAGGTAAAAACCTTGTTGAATGTAAGCTTAAGCTTCCTGTATGCGCAGACAAGAATGACAGGATAACTATCTCAAGAAGAATAGGCACAAGGTTCAGGTTAATTGGGTATGGTGTGATAAAGGAATAAGATTATTATAAAAACTTAATTAGATTTCTTCTATTCCGTATGCCTTAATTGATTCTTTACCATGATCAATGAATCTATACACCCTAGTATTACCTAATTTAACAATATATAAACCATAATTATCATGCTCTACAAGTATAGGAATTTCCAACAGTGTTGCTAATCCTTCCGGAGAATATGTTTTAAAATCAGGTTTTGTTAAAATTAACTTTTCTAAATCTATCTCGCCAAGCGGAGTTAATTTAAATTCTCTAATCTCTAAGGGTGTTCCAAATTGAGTATGGGAAAAATACCTGCCGTGACCATCAAGTATATGGCCATGTGTACTTACCCATATAGGTCTTTCATCATAAACAGGATGAGAAACTGTTTTATCAAATCTAGTGACTATTAATTTCATCTTATTTGATTGTGAACAATTTATATAAATATATTTCCTATTTGATTGTATAAATCACTATGATTTTTTCAAAACATCCCATTAAAATCAAATTGAATTAGAGTCAGTCAATTTAATATATAACAATACTATAATAAATTGTTTAAAAGACTATACCTTTAATAATGAATACTTTTTTGTTTTTATTATATTTTATAATCTTAGCCTACATTTCAGTTATATTCCAATACAGTAAAAAACTTAAATACTTACTGGAATTACTTGTAGACATAAATTATAAAGAGGAATGAAAAAATGACAAAAACAGAAGAAAATCTAAAAGCTGCATTTGCAGGAGAATCACAGGCAAGAAACAAATATGATTATTTTGCAAAGGTTGCAAGGCAGGAAGGTTATTTATACATTGCAAAAATCTTTGAAGAGACTGCATTAAATGAGATGCAGCATGCAAAAGATGAATTTAAGCTGATAAGTGGCATTGGAAAGACCACTGCAGAGAACCTTAAAAAGGCAATTGAAGGAGAGCATTATGAGACAACTGAGATGTATCCTGCATTTGAAAAACAGGCCCGTAAAGAGGGAAATGAATTAGCTGCCAACTTGTTCAAGGAGATTGCTGAAGTTGAAGCTGAGCATGAAAAACGCTATAAGAAGCTTCTTGAAATGGTTGAAAAAGGCACAGTATATAAAAGGGATACTCCTATTAGATGGAAATGCAGTAAATGCGGTTATATTCACGTTGGAAAAGAGCCTCCAGAGCATTGCCCTTCATGCAAGCATGCTGCCAAGTATTATGAGCCTGAATGCATGTGCTTTGAAGAAGATTGCAAATGCTGTTAGCTTATAATCCATGAATAAAACAGATCCTATATGCGGAATGCAGGGCCATATAAAGGCCCATAACCATTATTTCTGCAGCCAGTACTGCATTAAAAAATATGAAAAACAGCACAAGATAAAATATTGTTTAAGCTGTGACATAAAAGGAGGTCATCATCCCTGGTATAAAGAAAGGCTTTATGTAGTGAGCCTGCTGACTCTTTTATTAATAGGACTAAGCTATTTTATCCCTGTCCTAAACAGATTATATTCTGCATTTACAGACTATTTAAAAATAATCTGGTGGGCAATCCTCCTGGGATTATTTATAGGAGGAATTATTGATCATTTCATACCTAAAGAATATATATCAAAAGTCCTAGCAAATCATAATAAAAGTACGATTTTTTATGCAGTCGGGTTTGGATTTTTAATGAGCGCATGCAGCCACGGGATATTGACCATAGCTATTCAACTATATAAAAAAGGTGCTTCTGTAGCAGCTGTTGTTGCGTTTTTATTAGCCTCTCCGTGGGCTAATCTGCCGATAACAATCTTATTATTCGGCCTGTTTGGACTGAAAGCATTATACATTATATTCTCGGCAGTTATAATTGCAATTATCACTGGTCTTATTTTTCAAGTATTAGACAAAAAGAATTTAATTGAGAAAAACCCTCATACTGTAAATCTTTCAAAAGAATTTTCAATTAAAAAAGACATTAAAAAGAGGTTTAAGAATTTTAAATTTTCAATTAAAGATTTGATTGGGATTTTAAATGGCGCCTGGTCATTGGCTAAAATGGTTGTATGGTGGATTTTGATTGGGATGATATTAGCTGCATTTGCCAGGGCATTTGTCCCGCATGAGTTTTTTATGAGATATATGGGAGCGAGTTTATTAGGACTTGTTATTACTTTGGTTTTTGCAACAGTTATTGAAGTCTGTTCTGAAGGCTCATCCCCTCTGGCATTTGAGATATTCAAGCAGACAGGAGCTTTAGGAAACAGCTTCGTGTTTTTGCTTGCAGGTGTTGCTACGGATTATACAGAAATCGGCCTTATATGGTCAAACATAGGGAAGAAAGCAGCAATTTTCCTGCCTGTAATCACAGTCCCTCAGGTAGTGCTGCTCGGCTATTTATTTAATGCATTTTTTTAAGTTAAAGTATTTTTTTTGTTCTGGCTTATTTTTTATAATAAGCAAGTTTATATATGGTTTTTTATATCTTCAAAAAGATTTATATAACACTTAGTTGTATTAAGAGACAGGGTGATTTAAATGGTTAAACTGAATGAGATATATAAATGCAATGTTTGCGGCAACATTGTAGAGGTTGTTTATGTAGGAGGTGGCCAGCTTAAATGCTGTGACCAGCCAATGCAACTGCTGGAGGAGCATACTGAAGACCAGGGCTATGAAAAGCATGTTCCTGTAATTGAAAAAACTGCCAATGGAATCAAAATCAAAATCGGATCAATCCCACATCCAATGGAAGAATCACATTATATACAATTCATAGAGATAATAGCCGATGGCAAAGCATACAGGAAACATCTAAAACCTGGAGAAAAACCAGAAGCAGAGTTCTGTATAAAAGCAGATAAGATTGCAGCAAGGGAATACTGTAATGTACATGGATTATGGAAAAAAGGATAACATGACAGAATTCAATGGAAAAATAGTCAATATCAGATACGAGACAGGCGATGTAAAAACATTTACCCTCATTAAACCAAGTGAATTTACTTTTATTCCGGGGCAGTATTGCCTTGTAAGCTTTGCTGAAAATCCTGAATTAAGGGGAATAAAAAAGCCATTCACATTCAGCAATTCACCTACAGAAAAAAAATACATTGAACTGACAATAAAAAAAACAGGAAAGTTTACTGAGGCATTATTTGAGTTAATACCTGAGCAGAGATTAAAGATTGAAGGTCCTTTTGGCGAAGCCCTGAATTTCAATGAATCAGTTAAGTCAGGTGTTGTATTTATAGCGGGAGGTTCAGGAATCACCCCTTTCATGAGTGCTATAAGATACGCTATTGCAAAAGAACTTCCAAACAGGATTATATTATTTTTAGGTAATCAAAATCAAGAGGATATTATATTCTACAATAAACTTAAAGAGATTAATAACAGATATGATAATATTCAAATTATAAACACAATCTCAGAAACAAATCCGGAGTGGAATGAGGAAAAAGGGCTTATTACAAAAAACATGATTGAAAAATATGTTCATTTACCTTTAGATTTTCTCTGGTATATATGCGGACCTCCCATGATGAACACAGCAATGAAAAATATATTAAATGAGATGAATATTCCTACAGAGAAGATAAGAACAGAGCCATGGGAGATTCCCGGAAAAAGCAGATGAAAAATTTTATTAAAAAAATAAAAGAACTAGAAAAAACTCCTGTAAAAGATTCAATTAAAAAAAGGCTCACTGAATTCTCAGGCTTCAAAAACAAACCTTCAAAAGACTGGTTTTCTGAACTATGTTTTTGCCTTCTTACAGCAAACTGGAAAGCAAAAGAATCTATTGAAATACAGAAAGAGCTCTGCAAAGGAGGCTTTTGTAATTATGATGAAAAGAAACTTGCTGATTATCTAAAGAAAAAAGGACACAGATTCTGGCCTCAACGCGCAAAAAGGATTTGCCTTGCAAGAGAACATATTGACATAAAAGAAAAGATCTTTTCAATGGATGAATTCAAAGCAAGGGAATGGCTTGTTGAAAATATCCATGGATTAGGCTATAAAGAAGCATCCCATTTTTTAAGGAATGTCGGCTATTTTAATCTTGCAATACTTGACAGGCATATCCTGAATTTGATGCTTGACTTTAATTTAATCAAAGAAAAACCGAAAACATTAACTAAAAAGAAATATTTGGAAATTGAAAATATTTTAAAAAAAGCATCTGATGAATTAAGTATGAGCTTAGCTGAACTTGACTTATATATGTTTTACATTAAAACAGGGGAAGTGCTGAAATGAACATTGAAAAAATAAAGGAAAGTTTTGAAGATGAATTAAAAAGCAAAAGCAATCCTGAAAAAGCAAAACAAGAGAAAAGATACTTAAAAAGCCCGTTTAAGTTTTATGGAGTTCCTTATTATGAATTAGGGAAACT
Source organism: Candidatus Woesearchaeota archaeon (assembly GCA_016935095.1). Taxonomy (GTDB): domain Archaea; phylum Nanobdellota; class Nanobdellia; order Woesearchaeales; family GW2011-AR15; genus WJJD01. The sequence goes on along the minus strand of JAFGRO010000068.1, from coordinate 21,405 downwards.
CACAAATAATTTTAAAAAAAATAATGAAGATATAAGTAAAGGAGAGTTGCTTAAGCTCTGTGATATTTTATGGAAGTCAGAATGGCATGAGCTTAGAGCTATTGCAATCGGTTTGCTAAAGAATTACCCTGATTATATTGATATTACAACCCTCCCATTTATTGAAAATCTGTTAAGGACATCTGTGAACTGGGACCAGGTGGATGAAATATCTGCCCATCTTGTCGGAGCAGTAATTAAGAAAGATTTTGATAATACCAAGAATTTCCTTGTCAAATGGAGCAATGACAAAAATTTCTGGATGAGGCGCGCAAGCATGCTTTCAATGATATTGCTATTCAGAAAACAAAATCTAAGTTTTAGATATTTAAAAGAAAGCAAAGAATTATTTTTTTCATTTGCAGAAAAAATGCTTGATGAATCAAAATACTCTGATGAAAACTTTACAACAGAGATAATGCCTGTAAAGATGGGAAAATTCTTCATAAGAAAAGTTATCGGATGGGTTCTAAGGGATATGAGCAGTACAGATCCTGAATCCGTTGTCAGGTTTGTAAATAAAAATAAAGAAAAAATGTCCGGATTAAGTTATAGAGAAGCAACAAGGAAATTAAGTGATGAATACAAAAAACAAATTGACTGAAAAACAGCTGAAAAAACACTAATTAAAAAAAATTTTAAACTGAAAAATTGTTAAGCCTATCCCAATAATTATTCCTCCTAAAACCTGAGTTAAAGTATGTCTTTTTAAAATAAATCTAGAAATTCCTACTACTAAGACCAAGAAATAAAAGGGGAGTATTATATGACCAAAATGATAATTCAATGCAACTATAGGACCACCTATTGCTGTTGTATGGATGCTTACTTTCCAAAAATTAGTTAACAATAAAACAATCAAAGTATTAGTAGCATAACAAAACATTAATCCTTGAATAATTAATGGAGCACCTAATATTCTAAGTAATAAAAAGCCAAGTATATAAGATATAATTCCACCTATAAGAGGAATTATTCTCTCTTTTCTTTTTTGAAAATCCTTTTTATTTAGGGATTTTATTTTTTTATAAAAAACAATAAAAAATAAGGGAATTATAGCTGAAAAGACCAATGATACTATTAAATATATTATTTTATAATAAATCTCAGTAAATGAATAAGTAAGTATAATTAGTATGAATGATATTGATGCATTAAAGATTGGATTAAAAATCATTGATATTTTTTTTGATAATAATAAAAGAAATTTTGAGTTATTCATTTTTATTATGTTTTTTAATTCGGTTCTGCAATATTAAAAATAATGAATTTACCATTGTTTTTTGTAAGTAAGGATTTTTATTTTTAATGATTCTGAAAAAATTATTTGAATTATAATTATACTTAAATTTAAACATTTTAATCTTTTTTCTTAATACAATTGAAGTCATGTTATTTAATTTTAGGATCTGATTTCTATAATCCCATTTACTTAAATCTTTTTCTACTATCATATCCTGAGTAATTTCAATGCCGAAATCAGTCCAGGGTAAAGGGGTTACATAATAAAAATGGAGTAAATCTGGATTCCATTCTTTTAATTTATTAAATGTTAGTTCCAAGGTTTCATTACTTTCATCAGGAAATCCAATTAATGTCTGAACAATACTCAATATGTTATTTTCCCTGAGCAAAGATATAGCTTTTGCATTTTGATCTATACTGGTTTTTTTATTAATTTTATTAAGTCTTTGCTGAATTGCTGATTCAACACCCAAATCAATTGCAAAAACCCCTGCTTTTTTATATATCTCAAGATAAGGTTCATCTCTAATAATATCAGGCACTCTTATGTTCATTATCATATGAATTTTTAGTTTTCTCCTGATAATTTCTTTAAAAAGACTAATCCATAATTCCTGTTTTGTCTGAGGATTTTCATCTGCAAAAAAAAAATAAGTAACATTTTTAGATTTATTTAGAAACTCAAGCTCATTAACAAAGTTTGTAATACTTCTATGTCTCCATTTTTTCCAGAATTTCCATTGTCCGCAAAAAGTACACTGAAAAGGACATCCTCTTGAAAATTGAACAACAGCTGATATTTCACCTGTTGTCGGACAGGCATATTTTGACCAGTCTTCTATTAATTCCCATCCAACTCTAAACTTATCAATGTTATTTTCAATATCTTGTTCATTATTAACAATAATTTTATTGTTTTTTCTCCAAACCAAACCTCTTACCTGATTGAGATCTCCTTGATTGTTTAATGTTTTGATTAAACTGACACTAAAATTTTCACCCTCACCTCTGCATATATAATCAATATCTTTATTCTCCTGCATTAAATGTTCATACATATAAGTAGCATGGATTCCTCCAATAACTGTAATAACTAAAGGTTTTTTTGATTTTATTTTATTACAAATTAAAAGCATGTCTGGTGTTGAAGCCGTAGATGCCATTGCACTTAGAAAAACAATATCAAATTTATTACTTATAATTTCTTTAACTATTTGGTCTATACTCAGATTTTCCTTTGCTGCATCAATTAATTTACAATCTTTAAAACCCTTGTCAATAAGGGCTCCACCTATTAATAACAAAGGATAAGGAGTCATATAACCAACCAAAACTTCTGGACCTTCAGATTTAAAATTTACATTAATTAATCCAATTTTCATTTTGAGTTTCGGATGTAAAATTTGAGTTAATATATAAATTTAATTACCTCTTCCTCCTCAACATTAATTTTCCAAGCAAACTTCCTCCAATATCATTATTTTCACACTCTATTTTTTCATCTTTTTTTTACTTAAATTTAATAGTTCTGTTTTTGTTATTTTAATAACTTTATCAATTATTTTTTGTTATTTTAATAACAACATGTATTTTTAAGAATATAAATAATTATAATTAAGAAAATCATACCTTTAAATATGCAAGTACAACAAATAGTTCAAGAGAACCTATGGAATTGCCCATGTTGTGAAAAACATTTTAGCAGTAGAGGTACTTATCCTGAATTCTGTTTCTATTGCGGCACTAAAAGATAAAAAGTTAATTTTCAAGATGTTTTTTTGGCTTGAATAGATTAATTTATTCAAACAACCCTGTACTCAAATACTTCCATTCTGTCAGGCAAACCAAATACTGAAAAAGAGTAAATTTAGTATTACATTTATATAAAACATATCATTCTCCATATTATTTTAAGACCAGTTTAGCTCTGAAAGATGAACTTATTAAATAATCTTGAAGAAAAGATTAAAGATTCATTTAATGAATTTGTTTCAAAAATAAATCCTTTGTATTTAGCTTGTGCTTCAGGAACAGGCATTGGATTTTATTTCTGGGGAACAGATTTTTCATTTTGTTTTGAAAATATTCATATTCCAATTGTTAATGGAGATATTGACAGATTTAGCTGGTATGCAGTTAACTCAATAATATTATTGGGTGCATATGCTGGTATGATTATCTCAGGTTTATATAATGGTTCAAAAAAAAATCATGGGTCAAAAATAAAAGCATATGCAATTAGTTGTGCATCAGCTTTAGTGGGAATTCTTAGTTATGCAACAATAACAAGTTCACTTATATCCCAGCACACAGGGGAGCTTTCAGGAATAGCTAAAGCAGTATCTTATTTTGATCCTTTATTTAATAAGATAGGTTTGGCAATGGCAAATCCATTTGATATCTGGAATTTATGTGTTATACCTATAATAGCAGCCGGTATTGGACTATGTTATGGGATAAGTGAGTTAAGAGCGTACTATAAGTCTAAAAGTTCTTCTACCTAAACAACCCTGTGCTCAAATACTTCTCTCCCCTATCCGGCAATATTGCAACTATGTTGCCTGAGATGATCTTTTCTGCAATCTTTATTGCAGCATACATCGCTGCGCCGCTGCTCATGCCGATAAAAATACCTTCTTTTTTAATTATCTCCCTAGCACATTCAAAAGCATCTTCTGTTTCCACCATTATTTTTTCATCAATCTTTGATGAGTCATAGATAGATGGAACAATTGCCTCTTCCATGTTTTTTAAGCCTTGAATATAATGCCCTTTTACAGGGTAGGCGCAGACAATCTTTATTTTCGGATTGTGCTCTTTAAGAGCCATGCCTACACCCATTATTGTGCCCGAAGTGCCTATCGAAGAAACCAGATAATCTATTTTTCCATTTGTCTGTTTCCATATCTCTTCACCTGTTGTCTTATAATGCGCAATTTTATTGTATTCATTTGAGAACTGGTCAGGCATGAAATATTTATCAGGAAATTCTTTTACTAAAGCACGGGCTTTTCTTATTGCGCCGTCTGTGCCCTGGTCCCCTGCTGTCAATGTTACTTTAGCGCCGAAGGCCTTAATCATTTTCTGCCTTTCAACAGAGACTGCACTGCTCATCACAATCTCTACTTCATACCCTTTTACAACACCTATCATCGCAAGCCCTATTCCTGTGTTGCCTGAAGTAGGCTCAATTATTGTTTTTCCCTTTACAATTTTTCCTTCAGCCTCTGCCTGCTCTATCATCTTTAATGCAATCCTGTCTTTTATGCTTCCCGTGGGATTAAAGCCTTCAACCTTTGCAAAGATATTCACTTTTGGATTAGGATTTATCTTATTTATCCTGACTAAGGGTGTATCCCCGATTGTCTGCAGTATATTTTCGTATATCATGTTTCTAACCTCCTTAACAGAAAAAAAATATTTTAAAAACTAAACCAATGAAAGAATTCTAGCAACAACAACACTGGTTTGGTTTCATTAAGAAGATAGTATAATTAAGCTTATATATAAATATTCCTGAAAAAAAGGCAAAATCAATTAGAACATATAATAGAAAATTCAAAAAGAATAAATAACTCAGAAATAAAAAAAAATTAATCTTAATTGAATATCTTATGGTGAGGGTGTCGGAGTGTATGCCGGTGTAGGTCTTGGAGCCATTTCAACACCTTTAAATAATTGTGTAGATTCATCTAAATAAGTTCTAATAAGACCAGCTTCTGCTGCTCCATAATTTACTTCTAAGTTTCCTACTTCTCCGTTTCCTAAAGTTGAAACAATTGTTCTTCCTGTGGTAAAATCATAAACAACAGCGTTTGTGTCATCTCCAAAGACATATAATAAATCAGCCATAGTTTTATCATCTCTTGAAACAGTAATATCCATTGCCATTCTTTCTTCTTCATGATCTACAGCGTCACAATAAAGCGAAACTTCCAAATTTTTAGTATTTCTTCCTTCTTCCAGTTCCTGTGTTTGGAAAGCACAACAATAGTGACCTGTTTCACCAAAAAAAGAATCTAAAATCTGTTTTTCTACATAAGTAATCTGATGTGATGATGGTTCAGGCTCTGCAGTAGCTAGTGTTGGAATACAGCCAGAACCTATTACAGCTGAAGTTAACAAAGTCACTACTGTCGCCAATGTCACAATCTTTATGCTAAATGGATTTTTATAATTCATATTATCTCATCTTGTATAATAGTTAAATAAATCAGAACCCCTTTTTCACATTTAAAATTTACATCCATTTATAAAGCTATGGTTAAAATTTATTTAACTAATTTGTTGATTGTTAAATTGAATATTTTTTGGGTTTTGGAAATCTTTTAGATTTTCAAAACCAAAAAAATTGCAAAGCAATTTTAGGGTATTTAGAATTTTTGTAATTACAAAAATTCCAAAACAAATGAAATTCAAAGAATTTCAGTGTCTTGGAAATAATTTGTATTTCCAAAACTTTTATTAACTAGTTCTGATGATAAAAATTATTAGTTAATTTTATAAAATACTTTATTTTTGACAAATTATTAAAAGAGGTCTTTAACTTTGACGAAAATCAATAAACTTGTTTTACAGGGTTTCAAATCTTTTGCAAAAAAAACTGAACTCCTTCTTGGGCCGAAATTTAATTGCATACTAGGACCGAACGGCTCCGGCAAATCAAATGTACTTGATGCATTGTGCTTTGTCCTGGGAAAAACATCTTCTAAATCATTAAGAGCAGAAAAATCCGCTAATCTGATATATAACGGGGGAAAAACCAAGAACCCTGCCAAGCAGGCAAATGTGACAATTCATTTTGACAATGAAAATAATTCTTTTCCTGTAAAAGCAAAAGAGATAGTAATCTCAAGAACTGTAAGAGAATCAGGCAGCAGCACCTACAGGATAAATGACAAAAAATGCACAAGAAATGAAATTGTTGAATTATTATCCACTGCCAAGATTAATCCGGATGGCTATAATATAATCCTGCAGGGAGACATAACGCAGCTAATTGAGATGAGCCCGAATGAAAGGCGCGAAATTATAGAAGAGATTGCTGGCATAGGAATTTACGAGGAAAAAAAGAGAAAAGCTCTAAATGAGCTGAATAAGGTTGAAGAAAACCTGAAAGAGGCTGATATTGTTCTTGCGGAGAGAGAATCTTATTTAAGGGAATTAAAAAAAGAACGCAACCAGGCATTAAAATTCAAAGAGCTTGATGATAAAATCAAGCAGAACAAAGCAACAATCCTCAATATTAAAATTAAAAGCAAAGAGCAACAAAAAGCCAATTATGAAAGCCAGATGGATAAGATAAAAGACGAAATAAAAAAAGATTGTGATAAGATTTCTGAAATAAAAAACCAAATTGAAGAAAAAAAACAGTTAATTAAAGATATAAATAAAGAGATTGAGGAAAAAGGAGATAAAGACCAGGTAAAAATTCAAAAAGAGGTCGAGCAGCTAAGAGTTGATATTGCCACAAGTAAAACCAGGATAGGGGGATGTGAAAATGAGCTTTCAAGAATAACCCAGAGAAAAGACCAGCTGTTAAGCAGTGTAGAGGAACTCAAAGAAAGAATCTCAAGACTGGAACTTGAAAAGCAGACCCTTGAAAACAATATCAAAGAAAAACAGGACCTCATTAAAAAAATTGATGTAAAGATTAATAGTTTCAAGACAAAACACAAGATTGATGATTCCAATAACATTGAAAAAGAAATTGAAGAGATTGACAAGACAGCAGACAAAAAACAGGCTGATATCCAGGAACTGAGGGAAAAGCAGCAAAACCTGCTGAGGGAAAAAGACCGCATTGAATACCAGGCACAGACTGCTGATGAAAAGATTGAAAAAGTCCTTGCTGTTGAAAAGGAATCCCAGGAAGAATTAGTAAAATTAAAACAACTTAAACAGGAATTTAAAAAAGCGACCCTTGAATTAAATCAAAGACTGAATGAAGACAGCTCATTGGCAGCGCAGCTTGGCAATGCCCGCAGCAGACTATTAAAGCTCAATGAAGAATTGGCAAAGCTGAACGCACGCAAACTCGGCATTAAAGAAAAGCTTGAAGTGAATATTGCCATTAAAAAAATCCTTGAGCTAAAAAACAAGCTTAAAGGGATTTTCGGCACTATATCTGACCTTGGAGAAGTCTCATCCAAATACAGCACTGCCCTTGGCGTTGCCGCCGGCTCCAAAATCAAAAGCATAGTAGTTGATAATGACAAAACTGCTGCAGACTGCATAAATTACCTGAAAAACAACAGACTGGGGGTTGCAACATTCCTTCCTTTAAATAAAATCAAGGGCGCTTATCTGGACAATGATTTAAAGGCAATTTCAAAAGCAAACGGAGTCCATGGGTTTGCAATAGATTTAATTAAATTTGAGCCCAGGTTCAGGAATGTTTTTTCTTATGCATTTGCAAATACCCTTGTTGTAGATAATATTGATACTGCAAGAAGAATAGGCATCGGAAAAGCAAGGATGGTCACACTTGAAGGTGATATAACTGAAATAAGCGGCGCAATGCAGGGAGGCTTTAGAAGAAAGAACATAGCTTCCGGTTTCCAGGAAAAAGAACTTTCCAAAGAGATGGATAATTTCGAGCAGCAATTAAATGATATAAAAAAGATAATTTCCACACTTGAAAAGAAAAAGCAGGAAAACGAAGATTCAATTGCAAGGCTGAGGGAATTAAAAGTCAATCTTGAAGCTGACATTATAAAGAGCGAAAAATCCCTTCATCTGGAATCTGATGACCTCGAGGTTTCTAAAAAACTCAAAAAGGAATTATTTGGAAAACTGCAGGAAATTGAAAAGGATTTAGTAAATATACAAAAGGAAATCTCAATCTGCAATAAAGAACTTGCAGACGCCAAGATTAAAAAACAAGCCTTAAGGGAGAAAATAAGCGCATTAAAAAGCCCTACTCTGATTGCAGAACTCAATACATTTGAGCAGAAAAAAACAGAACTGAAAGAAGATATTTTCAAAGCGCAGGCTGACATTAAAAATATTGAAGTACAGGTATCTACAATCCTTTCCCCTGAATTAACTAACACAAATAAGATTCTCAAGCAGCATGAAAAGGAATTTGGCTCATTTGAAGAAGAGATTAAATCCCTTTCAGCTAATATTAAAATCCAGGAAAAAGAGCTCAAGGAAAAAGAGGCATCCCAAAAAGAATTTTATACTAAATTCAAGGCTTTATTCAAAAAAAGGGACAGCATCAATGAGGAAATCTCCAAATCTGAAAATATTTTGTATAAAAAAGAAGAATCAAGAAGAGCATCTGAACAAAAGAAAAATAATGTATCTTTAGACCATGCAAGAGTCTCTGCAGAAGTAGCCGGGCTTCAGGAAGAATATAAGGAATTTGAAGGTGTGCCCCTGTTTAAGGGAAAAGATGAGGAAACAATCAAGAGAGAGATATGGCAGTTTGAAAAAATGCGCCAGGATATCGGCGCAGTTAATATGCGCGCCCTTGAGATATATGAAAAGGTCAAAAAAGAATATGATGAGATAATTGACAAAAAGCAAAAGCTCGCCAAGGAAAGGGAAGATGTGCTTTTAATGATAAACGAGATTGAATCAAAGAAAAAAGACTTGTTCATGAAGACATTTGACTCATTAACAGAGCACTTCAAGGCAATTTTTTCACAGCTATCCACTAAAGGAGAAGCATTTTTGCAGTTAGAAGACCCTGAAACTGTGTTTGAAGGCGGCCTTCTGATAAAAGTGAAATTAACAGGCAGGAAGTTCCTTGATATAAGGAGCTTATCAGGCGGTGAAAAAACAATGACTGCCCTGGCATTCTTATTTGCAGTGCAGGAATATGACCCTGCCTCGTTTTATATTTTAGATGAAGTGGATGCTGCCCTTGACAAGAGAAACTCAGAAAGGCTCGCTGATTTAGTAAGGAGATATACTCATAAAGCTCAATACATAATTATTTCTCACAATGACGGCGTTATCTCAGAAGCAGACAATCTCTACGGTGTTTCCATGGACCAGCACGGCATGAGCAAGGTTGTCAGTTTGCGGATTTGAGTTTTTTAAGAAGTTGTTGCTTTTTTAATTTAAATTGCCTAGGATTTAATTCAAGGTATTTTATTTCTTTGAAATTAGTAATTATATTAAGAAGTCTATTATAATAATGATTTAAATCATCTTTTTCTAGAATTGTATTATATTCTTTAAAATCAATCTCAACATTAAAAACTAATGTTAAAATATCAATCCTGTCCTTTTGACCTTTAATTGAATCCTGTCTTTGTTTTTCTGCTGTTTGCTTTAAAATTAACAGAATTTCTGGTCTCACAACAGTAATATTCTCTATTTTTGTTGTATGTTTTTTAATTTCATTAATTGGAATTCCCAGTTCAGAATAATGTGCTACATAAATGTCAACGTCAATTTCCTCTATTTTTATTTCATATTTTTTTAAATTGTCATTTTTAGTTAAATTATAATTCTGCTTTAAATAATTTAAGCTGTTAAAATCCTCCAGTATAATATCAATATCCTTAGATTTATGAAGCTTGGTCCATAAATAATTTGCCCAGCCACCTATTAATATGAATTTAATTGGCTTTTTGTTTAACTCAATGAGAATATCCCAGCTTTTCTCTGTTAAAAGGCTATTCCAGAACTGCATTTATTTTAACCTCCAATGCTTTGAGATACTCTTTAGCATACCATGATGAGATATTCCATAAATCTACAAAAGTATTTGCTATTGAATTAGTTTTACTGTAATCATCAATGAATTTATCTTTTTTTAAAACAAATAAATTGGGTGTATTTTTATTTTCAGGGAATCTTTTTTTTAAAGATTCATCTCCATAAACATATACCTCTGAATAATCTGATGGAACATCTTTAAACTTAAATTTATATGCAGAATAGGCTGCAAAAACAATGTTATCCGGCATACTGGCTTCAATTTTATTTACAGGGAGATTAATCCTTGTCTCATATAAAATGTCTTTATTTAAATTTCTTAAACTGGCCCAGTAATAAAGAATTTTTTTAGGATCTGATATTATGAAATTTTTTGAATTAACATTAATTGAGTTCATTTGCTTTAATGGCTTTATTGCATTATTAACTGTGCTTAATGAGATATTAAATTTTCTAGATAAATCCAGTTGAGTGAGCTTTCTATTATTTTTTTCCAATACCTGAAATAATATGTCTCGATAAATGAATTCCTTTTTAAGCATATTTCTATTTGTGTAGTTTGTTATTTATAAATGTTTCGAAAATTATCGAAATAATTTTTGAAGCCCAGAAATCTAAGAGATTTCTTATGTTTCGATTATTATAGAAATATATATAAAGAGAGAAAAAAGAAAGTTAAAAAAAATAATAAATATAAGCAAGTTGTCAGTTTGCGGATATAGGAGGTATATAATAAGGATTAGGCACTTGTTCCACTGTGATAACAACAGGTGAATAATCTACATACCCCAGGTAGTAATTTGAGTATCTAGATGAACATCTGATTGAGGAATTGATAATTCATGTCTGTAGATAAATTCTACCTCATCAGGGTCTGGTCCGATATTGTCATAACCATAATAGTCATCTTTTCCTATGATAAACCATACATTTCCATCATGAGAAGGAGGGATAGTTGAACCTGGAGGAAATCTCCTTGGGTCATAATGATAACAAGTTATTGAAGTCTGAGATTCATCAGGAACAATTGCCGTTGGGGCGACATAATCAGTAGGTATTACAGTAGATTCTAAAGTTGGCAAAGGAACATCAGTTCCGAATATTGTGTCTTTTGTAATATCTGGATTAGCTGCTAAACTCCCGATTAAAAAAGCTGATATTATTGTTGTTAGTGTCACTCCTGTTATGCTCAATCCAACAAGTTTCCCAAGCGTCATGCCTCTTGCTGCTCTGTTTACAACCATTCCTTGTTCACCTTCTCATGGTCCTAGTAACTCAAATAATCATCAATTAATTTTCAACAAGTGGTTTCAGTCCAATATAATAATCTTTTTACATTATAATAATAATACATAATTACATAATTATATTTTAGAAATATTTTTATATAAAAACTGTTTTACATTAATGAGAAAATCAAATTTACCCATAAATTTATATACTTAAAGTGTATAATTATACACTAAAGGTGTATATATGTTAACAGAAAATCAAAAAAAAGTATTAAAGTACATAATGGTCAATTATTCTACTTATCCTTCTATTAATAAGATTGCAAAGGAATGTAGCTTAACACCTAATGGGGCCTATAAAATATTAAAAAAATTTGAAAAAGAAGGAATTCTAAATTACAAGCAGATTTCAAATATAAAATCATACTATTTAAATTATAAAAATAATAAAACTAAAAATATCCTTGAATTAGCCTTAATCTCTGATATTAATATAAAAAGAATTAATTATAGAAAAGAGGATTTAAAACAATTAAGAGCTATTGCAAAATCATGCATTTTATTTGGTTCATATATAGAGAATAAAAAAGAGCCAAATGACTTAGATGTGTTATTTATTTTAGAAAAAAAAGATTTCAAAGAATATAAAAAAAGATTAAATGAGATTAAAGAGATTTTACCTGTTAAGATTCATGATATGATTCAAACAAATGAAGATTTAATAAATAATATAAAAAAAAGGAATGAAGTAATATTAAAAATCCTTGAAAAGGGAATCATTCTCTGGGGATTTAATGATATAATCGAGGTGTTTTTAAGTGTTGGTGAGTGAAAAATTAGAAAAATGCTTTAAAGAAGGTGAAAAAGGTAAAGAGAGACATAAAGGACTAAAAAAAATTGATATTTCTGAAGAAAAAATCAAAAAGCATATTGAAAAAGCAATTCATAATTATAAGGCAATAATTGCTTTTAAAAAAAATGGTTTTTCAGATTGGTCTGCTTCTGCTGCTTTTTATGCACTGTATCATCTTTTGCTTGCCTTGCTTGCAAAACATGGTGTTGAATCAAGAAATCAAAGCTGCACTTTTGCTTTTATTGAAGAGTTAATTGAAAAAGGAAAAATATCTTTAGATAAAAATGATTTAAAGGAAATATTTGATAAAGATATAACCGAGAATATTGCGCACAGCAATAAAATATTAGACCTTAGAGAAAACTGGCAATATTCTGTAAAAACTGCTCTTGAAGAAGAAGAGTTTGTAGATATGAAGGCAAGAGTTAAAGAATTATTTGATAAATTAAGAAGAGAAATAGAAAAATGAGAAGAAAAGTTTCAAAAGTAGGACCGGCAACACTTGTAGTTTCATTGCCAAGCAAATTTGTAAAAAAATACAATATCAAGAAGGGCGATGAGGTTGATATAGAGGAACATGAAAAAAAATTAGTAATATATACTGAAAAAGATTTTAAAACCAAAAAAATAGAGATAGATGTTTCAGGATTAGACAGGTCTTCTCTGGTTTACAGTATAAGAATCGCATATAAGACGGGTTTTGATGAAATTCATGTTAAGTTTAAAAACACATCTGCAAAACATTTAAGATTAAACAAAGAAAAATCCGTTCTTTCAATTATACACAGTGAAACAGCTCTGCTTTTAGGAATGGAAATTATTGACGAAAAAGACAATAACTGTATCCTGAAAGACCTATCTGGAGGATCTATCAAAGCATTTGAAGATATAGTAAAAAAAATATTTAATTTGCTGATTTCCTCAAATAAAGAACTCATTGAAGCAATTAATAAAAACAATTTATCTCAAGTAAAGACAATTGAGGAAAAGCATAACACAATTACAAAATTTATTAGTTATTGTTTAAGAATCATAAATAAAAAAGGAACAAAAAATAACCAGACAGATGTCATGTGGTATCATTTAATCACGAATTTAGACGAGATTATTGATACAATAAAATATTGTGGGAGAGACTTCCTTTTAAATCCATTTACATTTTCCAATGAGCCTGTACAGACATTATGGAAGATACATAAAGCTTTAACTGACTTCCAGATTTTTTTTTATACGCCTAAAAATGAAAATCAAACTGCACTATATAAAACAAGAAAGAATATTCTTGATACTATCACTAAATCAAATTATAAAATTAATGAGTTATCTTTAATTATAAAATGGTCAAGAATACTTGAAATAATTGTTGATTCAATTGAAACAAGGAGAGGCATTTTATTATCTGAGAAGATTAGCCCTGAGTAAGATTAGTTATCTACTTAAAACTAAAATTTCCTCAACTGGTGGAGGAAAAGCATAATAAAATCCTCTATGGGAAGAAAAAGGTTCCCTAAAAATTAACCTTTCATTCCCACACTTACTAAAACCAACCTCAACATCTTCAATTCTATAAAAACCATATAAATATTCTGCCAATTTTTGCAAGGAAGATACCGGATCAACAATTATTTCTGCACTATTAGCGTATCTTTTACGTTCTTTTTGAAAATAATAAAATCTAATTTCTCTGATTTTAATTTCAATTTCTGTATCACCAAAAGTCATATTGTAGCTTAATGGCTCATGTGATTCATTAACTCTATATTCTGTAACAGAAGCTGATGGTCTAGGCCTTATTATATCATAATGTTGACACCCTCTTAATTTCATTAATTCAAGTAATTGATCAAGTCTATGTAATTCTCCACCAGTAAGATGTTGAACAAACCTATCGGTATTATCTTTTTCTGCTGTAAATCTATCATAGCCATATGCATTATATGGGTGTTGCCTTTGAAAGGATATAAACCCTAACAAACGTAATAAACATGAATCAAACTTCCCAATATTACCCAATATGTGATCTGCATCCTTTTTTAAAGGATCATTATAATCCTCAAAATCAGTTGCATATCCTTTTCTATGTTCAATTTGCGCAGAACAAAGACCAAGTTGTCTCAATCTACGGTCAACATCCCATCCAAGAGAATCTGCATATACTAGAACAACATTAACACTTTTATCTAAATAATTTCTTAAAAAGTCTCTAAGTTTGAGGGCCTCCCCAGGCGGATGCAATGTTAAGAGTATATCATTATCATCTAATAAATGAGAGATAAACCCATCATCATAAAAACCAAATCCATTCTCTCTTCCATCAACTTCTCCTTTTCTTGGTTCCCTAAATAGATGATTTGGCCAAAACAAAACATCTTCCAGTGTTCCCTGAACACGTTTCACTAATTCAGTTTTGCCTGAGCCAGGCAAACCTGATATAATAAATACATTTGGATGAGCCGGGTTTCTTGGAGCAACTTGAACATTCATTTTAAATTAGAGATATTTTTTATCAAAAATCCTTCCTTCTTATATTTAAATCTTTCTTTATTTAACCACTACAGGATAATAACAATTCTAAAAAAACATTTATATACTCACTATAATTACAAAATCACATGTCAAACGGCGCCCCTAAAAGTGTAGACTTGTTTTATCATTTCCCTAAAGAGAGATTTCTAAAAGAGATTAAAGAGAAACAGTATAAATTCCCTTCTCATTATAAAAAGAGCTTGAAAGAGATTGAAGATAAGCTGAAAACAGGAGAAATCACAAAAAAAGAGCTTAAAGTCTATTTTGAATTTCTTGAAAACCTGGGCGATGAGATAAAGAACATACTCGGAAGCGAAAAGTCTGCTGCCATAACAAATATTGAATTAGAAAACTATCTCAGAAAAATTACCAAGCTGTTAAACCAGGTATCCTCAACACTGGACTCAGCTTAAAACTTGGATAAAATCTCCTTGATTTTAATCACTGTCTCTTCCCATGAGAATTTTTCCAGTACTGTTTTTCTTGCATTCTTACCTAATCCCTGCCTGAACTTAGGTTTATGCATTAAATATTCAAGCCTCTTGAAAAGTGAATAAGAATTTTTTTTCGGGAAAATCAGCCCGTTTTTCTTGTTTTTTATATATTCCTTAACATAACCTACAGGAGTAGCAATAACTGCAACTTCACATGACATTGCCTCAAGAGTGCTTAGGTTAGTTGTCTCTGTCAGGCTCGGCAGCACATGGACATCCAGTGCCTGGTAATATGGCACAACATTTTCCTGGGCACTTACAAGCATGACATTTTTTCTATGCCTGAATATCTTTTTAATGTCTTCCCTGCCTTCACCCACAATCATTAATGTAACATTTTCATATTTTGAATGAAGCCTCTGGAATGCCCTGAATAATGATTTTAAGTCCTTTTCAAGAGCAAGTCTTCCAATATAGCCTACAACAAAATTATTCTCTGGTATTTGTAATCCTGATTTAGCATCTGCTTTGCTCTTTGGAGGGATAAATTTTTTTGAATCAATACCTAACTTTATAATTCTCTTTTTTGCATTAATTCCCAATAATGTCAGCAGCTCACTAAGCTCAAGAGAGGGCACCATAATTAAATTGCACTTATTATAGAGAATTTTCATGACAAATTTCGTTGTTATATTAATAGGAACTGAAAGTAATTTACTGCCATATCCCTTTGGAAAGACATCCCATTCAATAATATGGGTAATCAGTATCTTCGGTTTTCTGAATCTTTTAGCTAAAAACAAAGAAAAGAATCCAATTAAGCCAAATCCCTGCAGCCACACAATATCTGTGTTTTTTATCTCTTTTCTTAAAACAGAGAGGTTAGGCATGGCCGGCTGGATATCGCCTAAAAAAAAATCATAGGGTTTAAACCTGACAAGCTTAATATTGAATTTTTGTGGGATAGCGCCGTAATCAGGGCAGACCACAGTTATATCAAACTCCTTTTCCAATCTAGGAAGAATCTCTTTTAAAAAGCTTGTGGCGCCGTCAAGCTTAGGCAAAAAGCTGTCTGTGGGTATTAAAAGTTTTTTCATTTTATCTTATAAAACACTTCAGCATATTTCATCTTGTTTAAAAACCCGTGAATAATTGCCTTGAAATATATTGACCATGTCAAAGGAAGCCTTGCCTGGATTGCCTGGCTTTTATGCTTTTCAAGCGCCTCAATCTTTTTTTTAAATGTGTCAGATATGTCAACAACAAGTTTAGGAAGATTCCTTTTTCTTAAATTAATAAATAAATTCCATACATTAAAAGAATAAACATCTCCTTTAAACCCGATTTTTTCAGTTAAATTCATGACAAATTTATTTACAGCCTTGTGATCCGGATGCGGGTCATCTATTGAATGAGTGAATATTTTACTTGGTTTGGACTGCCTGATAATTTTCTCGATCTTCTGGGAAATTTTTTTGTTTTTTATCTCTTTTTGAAATTTACCTTCTGTCAGTCCTAGATAATATGTTTTAGCCTTATCTCCGCACAGGATCTTATCTGCTCTTATAGATTCTTTAACACGGGTTTTTATAATGACTTCTTTTTGATAATGGGGATGAGAGCTCTCTCCATAAGAGAAAATAATAATAATAATAGGTTTGCCTTGCTTTGCATATTTTGCAAGAGTCCCTCCTACTCCAATTATCTGGTCATCATTATGCGCGCATAAAACCAAAATAGTGTCGTTTTTCATAATTGAACTTGATTAAACTTAATTTATTAATAAAATTTTTTAAAAATTCAAAATAGAAAAGTTAAGTGCGTCGGCGGGGATTCGAATTTCGGAAACTAAACCAAAAAGTTCAGTTTTCCCCGATAGTCAGCTTGGAAGGCTGAAGTCCTAGCCATTAGACCACCGACGCATTAATGTCTAGAGAAAAAATAATTCTTTATAAAACATTCGAAAAATTTAAATAGAAACTCTTCCTATTATCATTTAAAACTTAAAAGAGGTGTTTATATGAAACTATTTCCAGGGAAAAAATCTTCTTTAAACTTATCAATCAATGCAATAGTGGTTTTGATTATAGCAATCACTATGCTGACGCTTGCACTGGGCTTTATCAGGAGCCTGTTCGGCCAGGCAACCTCAAGCCTTACTGACGCGCTTTCAGGCATTGACGAATCAAGAAAAAATACATTTCTTGAGAACTGCCATGAGGATATCTGCCTGGAAAAAACCTCAATCACAACACAGAAGAACAAAAGAGAGATTGTGCTTTTGGCAATAAACAACAGGTTTGACTGCACAATGCCCGCTTCCATCAGTATTTCAGGCGAGGAAGGCGGGACTAAAAACCCAGGAGACTGCCAGAAAATGGGCGGTGCAACTGATGCGTATTGCTCACAAATTTCATTAACAACATTCAGCCCTCAGGATGTCCAGGACAAATCAAAGATAATTGTCCCTATTGAAGTGAATGTCAAATCTTCAGCAAAAAACACAATATACAGGTATCCTGTTGAAGTTTCCGGAATCTGTAAGCCTGAAGGAGGAAGTGATTCTTCAATTGACAAAAAGATTTATCTGGATATTGATGTAACAGGGTGATATTTATGAAAAAAAGACTTACGCAGCATGAAGAATTTGAAATAATGAAGCTTGTCCTTGATAAATTTTTATGGTTAGGCTTCGGCATAATGGCATTTGGCTTTTACACATTAGTTACGCAGCAGACAGATATGATCAAAAGCTTATCCTTCCTACTCGGAGGAGCAGTAATTCTTGTGATATTCATGACTCTGATTATTAAGGAGTATGAGATTGTAAAATAATTTTTTAAAAAATGCTAAATAACAAAAAAGCAATAGAGCTTTCTGTAAACTTTTTTGTAATGCTAACCATCAGCATAGTGATCTTTTCATTCGGGTTATGGTTTGCATCAAGGATACTAAGCAGCGGCAATAAACTTGTGGATGACCAGATGTCTGAAAAAAACAGGCTTGCATTAGATAATTGCCTGCAGGAAAACCCAACCTGCCTGCCACTCAATAAAAAAGAACTTCATAAAGGACAAACTGAAAATTTTGCATTCGGCTTTTTAAATAACAGGGAAAGCACATGCAGTTTCAGGGTTTTTGTTGAATTAAAAAAAGACAAGGCATTTGACGCAGATGGAAACTTAATTCCTGCAGACCTGATTCCTGACACAGATGAATGGACTTTTCCAAGTACAGATGAGATTATTCTTGAAAATCTTGAAGAGTATAAGATGTCTGTTCCGATAAATGTCCCGAGAAATACAAAGCAAGGAACTTACATATTTGATGTCAGGGTTTGCAGTGATGATTCATCATTGGGAGAGGAAGAATGCCCTGACAGCACAATTAAATATGCCTATGACCGCCTGCATAAAATTTATGTGACTGTAATTTAATAATTTACTTTCTGAAATTGACAATCTCGGCAAAACTGTCTGCTTTTAAGGAGGCTCCTCCGACAAGGCCGCCGTCAATATCTTCCTGGGCCATTAATTCCTTTACATTTGAAGGTTTCATGCTTCCGCCATATAATATTCTCAGTTGTTGTGAGGTTTCTTTACCATATAATGTTCCAATCATTTCCCTTATAAATGAATGTACTTCCTGGGCTGCCTGCGGTGTAGCTGCAGGTATGTCCGGGTCGCCTCTGCTGATTGCCCACACAGGCTCATATGCAATTGCAATATTTGATAAATCATTTATATTAGCCAATCCTTCCCTTAACTGTGTCTCAATTACCTGTTTAGTCTTGCCTTGTTTCCTTTCTTCAATCACTTCTCCTATACAATATATTACTTTCAGACCGTGCTCAAGCGCTTTTTTGATCTTTTTATTCAGTATCTGGTTTGTCTCGTTAAAAAAAGCCCTCCTGTCAGAATGGCCAATAAGCACATACTCTGCAAACTCTTTAATCATCGGAGCAGAAATCTCTCCTGTATATGCACCAAAATCCTCGTAATAAAGATTCTGCGCCCCCAGTTTAATATTTGTCCCTTCAATCTCTTTTTTCATCCCGGATAATAAGGTAAAGGGCACGCATACAAGAATATCAACATCCTTAACATCCTTAACATATAATTTAAAATCATCTGTAAACTCAACTGCCTCTTTCAGGATTTTATTCATTTTCCAGTTTGCAGCAATAAAAGGTTTTCTCATTTCAATCTCCTCCTGCTTTTTTTAATTTTAATATGTCAGAAATATACCACTGGTTTCTAACCAGTTGACAAAGTCCACCTTGTATACTATGAAGGTGCTATATTTCTGAGCATGATCAAAAGACGAGTGACCCGAGCTCGTAGAGCGAGCTAAATTTGCTTGCAAATTTAAGTTTGCAGTATGCAAACTTAGCCACCAGTGTATTCACTGGTGGAGTCACTCGTTTTTGACAAATTATAAATTCCGATTACAAAAACAACTATGCTGAGATATTGTGCTGTGCTCAATCCAAACACCATATGTTTAACAGCAGTATCCCTGAAAAACTCTGTAACAAACCTAAAACAGCCATACATCATAAAAGCAGACCATATAATAAAGCCCGTTTTACGCTTTTTTTTCCTTAAGAATAATAATATCAAGAACAATAATAACATTGAAAGTGCTTCATAGAGCTGTGCAGGATGCCTTGGCTGGGAATCAATAAAAGGGAATACAACTGCCCAGGGCAAATTAACAGGAAAACCATAATGCTCGCCATTGATAAAATTGGCTATTCTTCCTAGAAAAACAATAAAAGGCATAGGAACAGCAACTATATCCAGGACTTTTATTAAGTCTATTTTATATTTCCTGCAAAAAAAAGACACTACAATAATTCCCCCGGCAATACCCCCAAAAAATGCAAGGCCTCCTTTCCAGATTTCAAGCATCTGCAACGGGTTATGGATATAATATTCAAATTCTGTAATTATATGCCATATTCTTGCGCCGATAACAGCGCCAAGTATCCCGTATGTAACCAAATCAACAGCTTTGCTCTCATTCAGATTAAGTATTCTCTTGTTTTCTGCTGCCTTAACAAGCACATACGTTACCAGAATAAACCCCAATGCATATACAATACCGTAAAACCTTATTGAAAATGACCCTATTCTGACCAGGTCCGGATTTATATTATGGACAAACATAAAAAAATAAAATTCAGCTGTGTTTATAATGTTTTTTCTTAAACCTGCTTAATAAAAGAAACAAAAGACAGTATTACAAGTATCACTGCCCCTATTACCAGAAAGCTCAGCCCCTCGGATATATTCAGATAATCAGGAAGCAGTTTAGCTGTTCCTATTAATACAAACAATATAGAAATAACAAAAAATCCTATTAGAATCAGAAAATAAAACACCTTTTTTTTAATAAGCCTTATCTCAGAATCTGCATGATGGATAATTGTTTCAATTATCTTGCCCAAAACATTAAAGGAATCCAGTATTCTCTCTGGGAAAGATTTTTCTTTTTGCATTATAAACTTATTCAGTAATCAAAGTTTATAAATTTTATTGAAAATCCCACCTGGAATCTTTAATCCTATGAGATCAATAATAAGAAATCGTACAAGAATTTGAGTATGCTTGACATCATGATTGTCTTAAAAATATCGCATATAAGGTGATTAAGGTTATGGAATATATTCGGATTAACCAATAAAAACACTAAAAAGGTTAAAAGATTCCTGATCATCGCTGCAGAGATATAAGCCCATAAAAAGCTATTTGGTATTAAAGTAAACATCCATTGGCCGATAAATGCACTGAAATAAGTCATTAGGCAATTAGTCATTGTCTTTTGGTTCATGCCGACCTGCATCCAGATATATGTGCCGAGAACCCCTCCGAAAAACAATGCAATTTTCCATCCGTATACTATGCTTAAAAATATTGTAAATGACTCTAAAAGATTCAGGTTCATTGTTCTTACATATTTTGATAACCTGGCAGTAAACATTGAAATCGGATAGAATATAATAATCAGGATAATTGCCTGCGTATAGCTCGGAATTACAATATAAAGGACAACCAACAGCAGAAATATCAGGAGATTTCTTATTGTCAGATATTTTTTTAAATTAAACGGGTTTTGTTTTGTCCTTGTCTTAATAAATCTTGATTTAGTTTTCATTTCTGATTAAATCATAAAGAGAGAAATATTCCAAAAAAACACCTGTAAGCTCCATAATATCTGAATTTAATACAGGTATATAAAATTTATTGTCAAAATTGCGATAAGATTAGATAATTGGTTTTATTTCTTTTTTTAATTTTAATAATTGAAAGAATTGATTTAGTTTTTTAATAAATTTATTTATTTTATATTTTCATAATTAAGGGAATTAAAATTTTATTTTTTAATAATTAATTTT
>JAFGRO010000067.1 GCA_016935095.1 Candidatus Woesearchaeota archaeon | reverse complement strand
TATGCAATAAATTGATTCAATGAATTAACTAATTCTGTCTTCAATCATTGCATAACTCATTTAACCAATGAGTCATGCAACACAGGAAATATTAGTTATTGCTGATTTATCAAAAATGGCAGAAGATACTCTAGAAACTGAACCAACAATAGAAGAAAGATTAGAACAACTTGGAAAATATAGAGATTATAATACAGTTGAGCAAAGTTCTGCTGAAAAAGAAGAGACATTGAAAAGAGTAGCTCCTTCAGTTTCTGATACTCCAATTACTCGTACTCCTAAAGCTGAGCCGACTGATATTTATGTAACTGTAAGACAAATTATTCATAAAGAGAGGAAATTAACAGGAAGAGATTCTGTTGGTGAATGGCTAAAAGCAGTTGATCCGGAAGCACATAGATTAGTAACTGAATATGAAGAAACACAAGACCCTAATATATTAGTGAGTTTATTTCAATATGGATTCAGTGTATATCAGCCATGTGATAAAGAAGCAATTAAAAAAGTTATAGATCATCTTAGTATTTTTCTAAAAGCAGATACTCGTTTAGAAAATGCTCTCAAGAATACAATGGAAGGAAAGATTGAAGGGTTTTTAAAAGCAACTAAAAAACCAGTTAGTGAAAGAGAACAAACTGAACAGAATAAATATTTTCGAGAAACAGTAAAAACAGCGTATTGTGATTCTCAGGGAAATTCTCCTGAACTACATGGTTTACTTTATAATTTTGGTGCATTTCATGTTTTCCCATATATATTTTTACCAAGACTAACTGGTGCTGTTTATAATTCTTTACCTGAAAGCGCAGTATTTAAGACAGATAAACAAGGCAAAGCAACTTCTGAAGCAAGATTATATCAGGGTATGCCAATTAAAAGGATTGTTGATAAAACACATGAAAATATTGAAAGGTCTTTAGAAGCTTTATTCAAGACTGATACAGGCATGCCTATTCCTGCAGAGCAAAGAAAGTTGGTAATAGAACTAAATGCCCAATTCAGGAGTTTATTATCCCACTTAGAAATTCCTGAAGAATACGGAGATACATTCAGGTTCAGAACAGGCGAGGATTTCTTTGTCCAGTATCTTAGAATTAGCAATACTGAAATAAACAGAGAATATACAGCAAGCCCAGGAAATTCTTTTACAGTCAGGACATTAGAGCAATTAATGTCATGCAAACTAAGAAACATAAGAAATAGTGAAACAAAGATTCAATTTCTCTGGGATTGTTATCAAATTTCTCAGACTATTGGACAGATTTATGATATATTATATTGAATAAACCTGATTTTTTGTATAACCTTATTTCAAAGGTCAATAAATGATGTATGTACTAACAAATTTTCTATTACACATCCAAGAACTAACTCATCCTGTTGAGTAATAAGAGATTGAGCTTCAGATCCATTAATTGAGCCCAAATATTTATAACATTCCAACAAATACATATCAACAATAGAAGGCAAATTTCCCAGCTGACGAATTAATTCACATGGTTCTTCTACAATAAGTTCTCCTTCCTGAATCATCCTTAAAGCAAGTCCTGAAGACTCATAATAGAGTACAAATCTTAGATTTCTTATTGCATCAACAATATTATCAGATAATTTTAATTGTTGACAATATTCCATTGCTTTTTGTCTATCCTTCTCTTGAGGTAAATATTGAATAAAAGATGGACTGAAGTTTTCAAACTCTATATGCATTTCATCAAAAAGGCTATCTGAATCACTTGAATAATGTATTGCCAGACCTAATTTCATTAAAGTTGTGTTGCCACTAATTAAGTTATCTAATCCTGAGATATATTCAAAAGTAGTCTCCTCTTCTTCAGACATTGGATAAGACTGGATTAAATCTTTAAAATGATAATAGTAAGATTGAGCATTAACACAACAATAAATTGTATGTGGAACTGAAGAAAAACCAAGCATACAATCTCCAATATTTTGAATCAATTCATGATACTTCATTTTCTACTCTGGTAACTAATTAGTTCAGACAAGACTTTCTTTTTATAAATTTTTCTATAATTTACCACTATTAAGTAGAAATAATCAAATCTTTGTCGTCACAATCACTGGATCATCTACAATTAATGTGTGCTCTGCCTGGCTTACCAAAGCATGTGTCCTCTCTGGAAGAGGAGGATAGCTTGTTATTATCTCTTTTTGAAGAAGTTCTCTTAAGGCAAAATTCACTTTAAAGGGATTGAATTTTTTAGTCAGCCATCTGGTTGTAAAGGGCAAGGAATTGTATGTTCTTATTTCCTGCAGTATCTGCCTTGTTATAATATTGCGAACAGGCTTCTGGTTTATTTGCGAGAAGATATTTGCATTCCCGCTTTCATAAATCATGCCATGACCAGGTGTAGCGAAAGGCTCGATTGCAATTACCTGGCCTTTTTCAAGTATTGTTGAATCACCTGTATCAAAATTAGGGATACTGGGTCTGCCATGAAAAACATATTCGCCAACCCCGTGGCCTGAAAGGTTTTTTACCGGAGAGAATCCATATTTCTGGATTGTATCTTGTATTACACGGCCAATCTTTCCAAGAGTTATTCCCGGTTTTATAATTGAGATAGCATTCTCCACTGCTTCTCGAGAAGCATTAACTAAATCTTTATTTTCCCCCAAATCAATTGTTACTGCAGTATCCCCAATAAATCCGTCTATATGAACACCAACATCCAGTTTTGCCAGGTCTCCTTTTTTGAAAATAATCTTGTCATCAGGCTCTGCAGAGTAATGCGCTGCAATATCATTTAATGAAATCTGAGGTGGAAATGCAAACTCTCCACCTAATTCCTTTATTTTGGCTTCAATCTTTTCAGTAACTTCAAGCATTGACGCGCCTATTTTAATCAAAGAAGCGCCATAATCTCTAGCCTGAGCAGCAATCTGCCCTGCTTTTTTGAATTTATCAAGCTCTTCCTTTGAGTACATAATTTAAAACAGAATGAAAAAAAGTATAAATAGGTTATGGAAAAACAAGGGTATTAAGTATATACTAAAAAAAACATTAATTTTTTATATAAAGTATAATTATCTTTATTTTCAGGTAGTAAAAATATCATATTTATATTAAATTTATAATAGGGATTTAAAATGGGTCAAACAAAAAAATTATCAAGAAGAGAGTTTCTTAGATTAAGCGCTCTAACAGCAGCAGGTGCTGCTCTGGCTGGCTGTTTTTTCACTCCTACTGAACCTCAAGTGGTAGAAAAAGAGCAACAGTTATACACAGACATTGATGTACTTGGCCTAGATTCTAAAAATCATCTTGCTTTAGTTGAAGTTGGAGTTCATAATAATTATGCAGAAGGAATCCATTATTTTGGAAATCATTCAACTGAATTAAGTAAATTAGAAGAATTGCTTGATCATGACTCTGAAAAAATAGATGATGAAAATAGACAGGCTGAACTTGATGCATATGAAGCCTGGGGAGACGGGCTCTGCGCTGATGGGTTCCATGTTTGGTATATGGCTGCACCAACTGAAAAAACTGAAGGAAATTTTAGTCAATATAAACAGAAGGTATTAGAACATGGAAAAAATATTTTATTATTAGGCGAATGCTGGCTTTATGATTCTCAGTTCTTCCAAGTAGCTACTGCCAAAGCTACTGAAAGGTTTTACAGAAATCTATTTATTCAGACAGTTCAAAATGGCACATTAGAAGAAAACAGTCCATTATATAACAGATTACAGGAATTGTTTGGAATAATTCAGGGCATAGAAAGTGCAGTAGAACCTTATTGTGTAGGGGTCAAACAAATAGTTATGTTAATGAGCATGTATGTAGTGAAGAGGGAGCTCTTACTAGATTTATAGACTATGAATGGAGAAGAGGATTATTTGTTATTCCGTATGCTCCGACAAATCAAGAATTAACTGCTGTTTTTACAGGCGGAGAGTTTTGTCCTCCTTAAAGCTAAATATATTAATATATATTGTTTATAAATCTATTTCTAATTTTTTATAATTAAAGGAAACTGCTCCATGCCCTTCATATTTTGACATTACGTCCCTCAATGGCTCCCTTTGATAATACAATTACAGGGGGCGCTTGGGGAACATCAAGTTTAACGTGAAGAGAAATATCCAATCTCCCCAAGCCTGAATTAATTTAAAAAAAATTATTGTCTTAATGATTTTTTTATACTTTTTTTCTAAGCATGAAAATAAATTTAAAAAATAAAAAGACATCTATTAATCTAAATAATTAAAACCAATAAAATTTATATATTCTAAAAAAAAGTCTAGATAAGGGGTGTATTTGATGATGAATTTTCCGGTTGTAGTTGTTGGCTCGCAATTGAATAATATTCATATTCAGAGTTTTTCTTCAGTTCTAAAATCAATTTTCACCTCTTTAATTGATTTCTTTTTATTTACAAAAATTAAAAACTTAAAATTATTGATTAAAAAAAATTATTCAAAAAATTTAATGTTCTTTTCAAATAATAATTCTACATATGAAATCAATAGAGGTTTTAAAATATGAGTTTATATATAGTTAGAGAAAAACAAGCAGAATATTTTACACATAATTCTGAAAAAATAGATATATATGAATCTTTAAAAAATCTTTTATTCAAAGAATTTGTTAAAAATAAATTTGGAATAACTAATATTGAAATTAAAAAACATCCTAAAAGTATTAAATTCAGAAGATGGAAACAAAGTTGGCCATTACCAAAGAATATCTCCATACAAAATGAAACCATTCAATATAGTGGCAGTAGAAAAAATCAAAAAATAATTAAAAGAACATTATGGTCAGAAATTGAATCTTTAAATAATTTTAAAAAAAGATGGAAAAATAAAATAATTGCACCAAGGTATTGGGGAGCACAATCTCAAATTCCTTACAAAAGTATAAATAATAAGATAAATATTAAAATTCATGATAATTGGGTATTCAAAGATTATTATCCTAATTCTGAAGATTTTTTTTATGAAAAAAATTGGATATATTTGAAAATACCTAATAACCTAATTTCAATAAATTATTATTCAAATGATAATCATAATACTTTTCTTTTGATTCCAAGATATATTAATTTAAATTCATTTTTCTTTGAAGGTCTTGGATTACAGCAAGGAGATGGCACTCAAGCATATGGAGATGTTCATATTTCTTTTACTAATACTAATTTTGATTTATTAAAACATCAGATCAAATGGTTTGAATTATTTGGAATTGATAGAAATACAATTAGGATGTATCCTGAATTACCTAAATATGATAAAGAGATAATTAATAGTATGATTATAAATTTCAAAGGAATAGGAATTAATAAAGACCAATTTAGAAATCCAAAAATTGGAAAGAATTGTTCTATCCCCAATATTCAAATTGTATTTCATAATAGATTATTCAAAGTTTTTTATTTGCATTTAATGGAAAATCTCAAAGAACTTGTTCTTCAGGAAAAAAGATATGCTATCCCTTATATCAAAGGATTATTTGCTTCTGAAGGTTGCGTTAGAAAACAAGTGTCTTCTGGAACACCTACAAGTATTAAGATCAGTGTCAAGTCAAAAGGTAGAAGAGCATATTATAAAAAATGCTTGAAAAAAATAGGAATTATACCTTCAAAAGATGAACTCACAAAAAATTCTGAAGCAGTAATGATAACAAAAGCATTTAATTATAAAAAAATTTTAGATATGAATTTACTTAATCTTCACGTTGATAAAAAAGTTAAATTTGAAAATGCATTGAAAAATTATAAAAAAATAAATATATTTGGAGGCGAAGTATAATGTTTAAGTATCCGATTGTGGTAGTAGGTTCGCAGTGGGGAGATGAAGCAAAGGGAAAAGTCACCGACATTCTAGCAAAAGATGCTGATTATGTTGTTCGCTATCAGGGAGGAAATAATGCAGGCCATACTGTTGTTGTTGGTGAAGATGTTTTTAAACTGCATTTGATTCCATCCGGAGCAATCCATAAGAAAAAATGCTTAATAGCGAATGGCGTTGTGCTTGATCCTAAAGTATTAATAAAAGAAATTGACGCTCTTGAAAAAAGGGGCATTACAATTGATTTAATGATTGACCCTCTGACAACAATTATAATGCCTTATCATAATTTATTAGACGGAATTTCTGAAGCTGCTTTAAAAGATAAAAAAATCGGAACAACAAAAAGAGGAATAGGCCCTGCTTATGAAGATAAATATGGCAGAAGAGCTATTAGATTTATTGATTTATTAAACAAAGATATATTCAGGAAAAAGCTTCACGAAAATGTTGAAATAAAAAAGAAAATTGTAGAAAAAGTCTATAATCAGGAATTTGAGTTAGATGAAGAGGAGATTTATGATGAGTATTCAAAGCTCGCTGAGAGATTAAAAAAACATAGTGGTGATGTATCAAAGATTGTGTATGATAACATTGACAAGAAAAAGATTGTCTTTGAATCAGCACAGGGCACGTTTTTGGATATCGCATACGGAACTTATCCGTATGTTACTTCTTCGCATCCAATTTCAGGAGGACTATTTCCAGATGTGGGCATTCCTCCAAGAAAACTTGATGTGATTGCAATTGTGAAGGCATATACAACAAGAGTCGGCGAAGGTCCTTTTTTAGCAGAGCTTCATGATGAAACTGGAGAGAAGATTAGAAAAGTCGGGCATGAATTCGGAACCACAACTGGAAGACCTAGAAGATGCGGGTGGCTTGATTTAGTAATGCTAAAATACTCTGCAAGATTAAACGGGTTCACTTCACTTGCAATTACAAAATTAGATGTGCTTTCCGGCTTAGATAAATTAAAAGCAGCTGTAAAATATACTATGGATGAAAAAGAAGTCAATTTTCCTCTTACAATTGAGCAATTGGAAAAATGTAAAGTTGAATATAAAGAGTTTAGTGGCTTTACAATAACAGGTAAAGAAAAATCATATGATGAACTGGATGATAATGCAAAAAAATATCTTGAGTTTATTGAATCTTTTCTAGATGTGTCTATATCAATTGTCTCAATCGGGCCTAAACGAAGCGAGACAATAATCAGAGAGGTGGAAAAATGATATCTGATGAAATTATGAAAAACCAGTTAAATAACACACTGCAAAAAACAGATCTTTCTATAGGAGAAAAATACCAGGGCAAAGTCCGAGACAATTATTTTGTTGATGATAAGATTATCATGATAACCAGCGACAGGATTAGTGCATTTGATCATGTTCTCGGCACAATCCCATTTAAGGGACAGGTACTTAACCAGATTTCGTTGTTCTGGTTTAATATGACAAGAGATATTGTAAAAAATCATCTTATTGAAAGCCCTGATCCTAATGTAATGGTCACAAAAAAATGCAAAAAAATCCCTATTGAGATGGTTGTTCGCGGTTATTTAACAGGAAGCCTGTGGAGGGCTTATGAAAAAGGAGAGAGAATACTTTACGGTATAAAGTTCAACCAGGGATTAAAAAAGCAGCAGAAATTCGGAATGCCGATTGTAACTCCCTCAACTAAAGAAGAATACGGGAAGCATGATATGCCTATTACTCAAAAAGAGATCATTGAAAAAGGCATTCTTCCTAGAGAGCAGTATGAAAAAATAGAAGAAGCAGCTGTTAAATTATTTGAAAGAGGCACAAAAATCGCTGCTGATAATAATCTTATTTTAGTTGATACAAAATATGAGTTCGGTCTTGATGAAAATGATGAAATAGTTTTAATAGATGAAATTCATACTCCGGATTCTTCAAGGTTCTGGGTCAAGGATAAATATAAGGATTTATTTAATCAGGGTCGCGATCAGGAAAGGCTTGATAAAGAGCATCTTAGAAAATGGCTCATGGCTAAAGGCTTTTCAGGAGAAGGCACTCCTCCAAAATTAGATGATGACATCAGGATGCAGGTTGCAATGATGTACATTGATTTATATCAGAGAATAACAGGACAAGAATTCAAGCCAGAAGCTGGAAATGTTTTAGAGAGGATTAAAGAGAACCTGAGTGAGTATATGTAATTAGATAAAGAAAATCAAGCAATAGTATCTACCTGATATGCAGTGGCAATTGCCCTTGAAAGCATGTACATGCCGATGATTGAGTTCTGGATGCGGAGCTGAGATTCATCTTGGCTGGCAATAGCATCTAATCCGAGCTGGTGAACTTGTTCGTCAACTTTAGGTTTTAATACTGGTTCTAATGCCCAATATTGCCTGAAAAAATCCTCATTTTGTTTAATTTCAATTGGTTTTTCTAATTCTCTAAGAGTATTGGTTTCCTGAACAACATAATTCATCCAAAAAGAAATATTCTGTGCATCATCTTCTGATAATGCAATTTCACCTTGTCCAAAATTTACTTGTGCATTAATGAAATTCTGTCTTAATCTTCCTACGAGATCAAAATAAGTTACCTGTCCTTTGATTTTTCCACTACTCTCCTGATATAATCTGCCAATATAAGAATCTTCATCAGGTGCTTCCAAAGACATATGAGAATTAGTTAATAAATTTTCAAGAGTATTTATACGTATTTTTTCAGAATTCCTGACTGCCCCATTTAAAAAAGGCAGTGCTTGATCTCCAGTTGAATAGGTTCCTCCAATTCCAAAATTTTCTACATAGATTTTTGAAAGATAGCCCCTGCCTCCGGTTGTATCTTTTGCTTTTCCCCCAAATCGCGGAGGTGATTGCTGAAGTAGATGAAGCGCATATTTCCTACACCAAGCTTGATATCCCCAAGGATCTTGTGTAGAATCAGGTGCTATGAAATAAGGGGACACCCCTTATAATCCCCTTCCGCTTCGTTCCTCGTCAACTTTTTCAAAGTTGACGTATCTCACTCAGCGGCG
>JAFGRO010000066.1 GCA_016935095.1 Candidatus Woesearchaeota archaeon | reverse complement strand
TTCCTGTAAACTTACAACAAGATAATTTTTTTTTAAATAGCTCATCTGCTCTTCAAAATATCCGGGGTTTACAGAATGGAATGCAAGTATCCTGGTATTGAATTTAGCTAATCTTATTATTCCTGACTTGTGCAATAAGGCACAGCCTGTTTTTTTTATTACTGAATCCATTTTAAATAAATCTCAATTAATTTTTTACTGATATTTTTCCATGAATATGTCTTTGCGAGTCTTACACATTCTTTTTCCCATTTTTTCTTTGCAAGAATCTTTTCAAAGTTTTCTTTAATATCCCCGAATTCAGTCAAATAGCCTGTTTTATCACTGATAACCAGCTTGTCAATGTCCCCTACGTTGCGGGCAATAACAGGTGTTCCGCAGCTAAGTGCTTCAAGGATAACTGTAGGCAATCCTTCTGAATATGACATCAATAACAAGGCATCAGCAGCATTCATAAGCATTGGAACCTTTTCATGCTCAATACCATAAAATAATTTAATCCTGTCATCATCTTCAGCTAATTTGCTGATCTTTTTATAGTCCCTGCCCTGTCCCGCTATTAACAAAAGATAGTCTTTATCAGGGATGTTTTTGAATTCATTAACTATTAAATTTACATTTTTTTCTGGCTCAATCCTGCCTGTAAAAAGCATTATCTTGGCATTTAATGGCAGGTTCATCCGCTTCCTTGCCTTATTCCTGTCCTGTTTTTTGAAAACAGATGTGTCAACCCCCGGAGGTATGACTTCAGATCTTGATTCTATCCATGAATATTTCTTAATGTATTCTTTATAAGTCTGGGAATCAATGAAAATCACTTTATCAGCGTTAGCCAGGCTTTTTTTTTCAAGGAATTTATAAGCAAGATAAGTAAAAAGTCCCTTTTTTTTAAGCAGCAGCTTTGCAGGATTCCCGTGGATTGTTATAATCTTCCTGTTCTCAAGCTTTAAAAACGGATACATAAAATCAGGTCTTTGTGAAACCAGGACAGCATTTTCTGAGATAAATGACTTCTCTAACTTTAATAATTTAAATAAAAAAGAATAATTTGAATTTGCATTATCAATCCCGATGAATTTTTCAGCCTTAATATTTAAAGCATGCTTATTCTTGCCGATGATTGTTTTTTTTGCACTGATAAACCGGCATAGATTTTTTACATATAAAGCAATGCCCGCGCCTTTTTGCTTTGAAAGGTCAATATCAGTAATAAATATTATCTCATGCATTTTTCAATCTCCTTTATCATAAATTCATTTAAATCAAATTTTATCAGGGTTCTTTTTTTCTTTTTTTTAAGCAGTGCTTTTGCCTTATTTAAAATCTCATTCTCATCTGTAATCTGCAGGATTAAGCCTTTTTTGACAAGCTCATCACTATAGCCCATCCTCAGCTCATTTGCATAAATTACAGCTCTGCCGAGTACAGCTGCTTCAACAGCAAGAGTTCCGCCTTCGCTGATTACCAGGTCTGAATAATAAATGAGTGAATGCAATAAAGCTGGTCTGATTTTTAATTCGTATTTTTTCAGGTTTTCAGGCAATTCTCTTTCAGATGAAATAAGCACTTTGCCGTATTTTTCAAGTTTTTTAACCAGATTCTCAGGATTTTTTATACCTGATTTGCCGACATCATGGCTTGCCTTCCATGAGACCAGCCTCAAAAGAATTAATTTCTCTTTTTTTCTTATATTAATCTTTTTCAGTACATTTTTATCTGCTTTAAAGCATTTGCCGCTTAAATAGGCGTTTTCTTTTGAGCCTGGATACCTTACCTGTTTTTTACCAAGGTCAAGTTTATAACTCTCAGGGGTAATTACCTTTGCTGCAAAAGGAAAACAGAGCATATTCTGGATTTTTGAATGCTCAGTATCATCAAAAATAATCCCTGGTTTGCCCAGTATCCTGGAAACATGAGCGATATACAAATCACCTGAGCTGCCAACAAGAATATCCGGCTTAAATTTCAGGGAAATAAATAGCAGCTTTAAGTCAATAATTAATATGCCGAGAATTTTTCCAATAAAACCTTCATATCCTTTTCTGGGAATATAGGGAATCTTATAATGATTCAGCAGCTCAAAAACACATTCCTTGTTGCGGGCCACAACAAGAATATTATGCTTTTCTCCTAGTTTTTTTATAATATACCTGAACTGATGCACATCTGCGGGATGATTAATATCAACTAGTATCTTCATTTTTAATCATATAATCTCATACAAATATAATTGTTATTTGTAACTTAATAATGGTAAAACAACCGCTAATATATATACTTTTTTGTTTTAAATCAAGAATTGTCTTCTAAAAAGAATTTTTAGAACGCAATCAGGCCAATAACACAGAAAACAGCTGTTAAAGCATACAAAGCCAAAGTTGCCTTGGTTTCAGTTAAATTGAACCATGAGCATATAATGAATTTAAGGGATTTATATTTCATTGAGGGAGGAGGCGCTATTGTATTGTCTTTTCTCAAAGAGCCGAATTTTACATCAGCTTTTCTCCTGATAAGAATTGTAAAAGAATCCATGATAAAATTTATTATATGGGGTATGAGGATAAATATACCGAACCAGAGCATGTGGTTAACAACAATAAAAGCGCCGATTGCCGATCCTGTTATAAAATCACCTACATTCCCGGGAAGGAGTTTCGCAGGGTAAAATGTATTCGGCAGGAATGCAATAACAGCCCCGATGATTGGTACAAGATAAATTAAATTATCAATGCCGTATATCATATAAGATTTTATTCCCAGCGTGATGAGCAATATCAATGACAGGCCCTGCGTGAGCCCGTTATAGCCTGCATGGAGATTGACCATGTTTGCAACTACCATGATATATACCGGCACAATGAGCAGCGAATAAAAAACACCGATTTCAAAGTGAGTGTAAATAAGGTTAAGCTGAGTGTCCCTAATCAGAGAAGCAATAGGGAAAGTCAATATCAAAAGCGCAAAGATTTTGTCATATCTCTGCTTAAATGAAAACAGGTCATCTACAACACCATACAGCCCGTATACAATTACTATGAAATAAAATATAAACAAATTGCCGAGATCTTCCCTTGCTAATAATATCTGTGATAATGCCAATGAGACCAGAACACCTACAAGAATAGCAATCCCTCCCATTGTGGGAATCTTTTTTTTTGATTTTTTGTATTTATCTTCCACAAGATATTTATACTTTCTTAGTCTGTTAATGACATAAGGGATGCTCCACATTGTTATAAAATAGCTGTAGAGAAAAATAACTATCAATTTGTATATAAGCTGTATATTATTCGGAGCAGTAAACATTTTGATTTATAACTATCAGGTAATGAAGAGAATAATATTTATAAATATTTATAAATATTTCTATTATCCTTATTACCTGTAGCAAAGGCCTTTTTATGAAACACATAAAATTTGTAAGCGAGGCAGAGAAAAAAAAAGAGAAGCTTTATTCTATACTCATTTATGCAATGATCATCGGCCTGGTTATAACCTTTATAGCTACTTATTATTTCAGGGTTTATGTATATGGCAGGAAAGATTCATTTACTGAATTATATTTTCCAGAGCCGGATTCTCTTCCTAACTGGATTAAACTAAATAAGGAATACAATTTTTCATTCGGGATCAGGAGCAATGAGAATTCTTCAGCAGACTACAGGTATAATTACGGGATTGAATTATATAACCTGTATGATGAGATTGAATCCAAGTATAAATGCCTGAGCAAATACAGGGACAAAATATATCTTACATGGACAAATGAGACAGGCAATTTCTCCCTGATTAATAAAACAAAACAATTTCCTGAGATTGAAGATTTAATTGTTTATCCTGATTATGAAAAAAAATTAAACTGGTCCCAGTATACAATGCAGACTGGGTTTTCACAGCCACTTGGATTAGGGCGAGTCGTGATATTCTTCAGGAATGAGACAGACATAAAATATTTTATAACAATTGATGAGCAGGAGAATTATACTACATTCAATGGAAAGATAACATACAGGGGAATTGATTTGCATAAGGGCAACAATGATATAATGATTGTAGTCCTGGATAATCGGATTAAGATGTATTTAAACAAAGATATTGTAATTAATGAAAAGTCTGATGATTTATATGACGGCTCTTTTGGTTTTTATACAAATGACGCTTATTTTAATATAGGAGGGTATACTGCATATAAGGAGTCGCTTGTTGTTGTTCCTGACCAGGATACAATATGGCCTTATGAAATATCCAGGGGATTTATAAACAAAAAAATAAGCGAGATCAGGGAGTTAAGATCCAAGTCAATCCCCCTTATCAGCTCTTCTGAAGAATACAATGAGACAATTGACTGCGAGGAAGAGCCTTTTTACTGCGGGTATTTTGACCTTGCGAATGACATAAGCTTTTTCCTTAATGAGACAAATTTAACAAAAGTGGCTGAAAAAGTGCCGGTTGTAGAGTATGATGTAAATTTCAGGATGTTCCCCTTAAATGTTAACTCCTCAAATATAAACTGGACTGATTTCTCAATCCAGTTTTCCCATACGCAGATCCAGCCGGGGAGCAAAGGCGCAATAATATTGAAATTCGGAAATAAATGGGCTGTAATGCTCACAAGAAATAATTCATATTTCATGAGGCCTCTTGAAGGAGGCATTTTAATAGATGAGATCAGGAACCCTGTCAAGGAAAACCAGAGCATGGATTTTGTCAATATGACAATTGCCGGAAATAATCTAAAACTTAAAATAAATGACAAAGAGGTTTTTATTAAAGAGCTTCCTGCAGATTATACTGATTCCTATCTTGAACTGTTTATAAAAAACACGTATTTATTTATTGATTCCATAAACATAAAAAACCTTGACAAAGACTGCGGTGACCCTCTTAATTTTAAGTTCTGTGAGCTCATACTTGAAGTAGCAGGGAGCGGCTCAAGAAGCTCCAGGCAGAGTGAAGAGTTCAGGGTTGATTATACCCAGTATGAAACTGATGCCAGCGGGTTTAATCTGTTCCAGTATGCCCAGGAGGAAAAAGAAGAGACATTCTATGATTACATTTCAGGAAATTACTCGTTGTTTGAGGATGATCCCCTTATGCCGGTTATTGACATCATTATTAAAAAAAAAGAGCTTAATGAAACTGTTTCAGAGCCTTTAAAATATAAGATTGATATTCCTGTAGAAAACCCCTTTATTCCTGATAAGAGGATTGTGTTCAACAGCCTTTCATCCGTTGTTGTGAATTCCTCTAACTTCAGTATCAGCTACGGAATTAATTCATATGACGGTGCGAGAGTTGAAGAGATTGGCTTGCTGGATTTTTATGATAATGAGATCCTTTCAATGTATGTGCTTGAAAAACAGGATAGGATAATTGTTTTGTATTATGACGGCAGTGATTACATGACGGAAACAATCTCTCATACAATAAACGAATCTAAATCCCATATGCTCGGGCTTGATGTAATAAAAGGCAATGTGATGTTTATTTTTGACAACAGGAAGATATATGAGCTTGCTAATACAGGCATAGATTCAGGCCAGTTTTTTGTAGGCTCAAGAAACACGCATCTTGAAATGGGTGATGTTCATGTGGACATAAGGGACAAGGGAATTTCAAAGACATTTGGTGTTAATGAGGACCCATGCGAACTCAGGCTGATCCAGAGATGGGAATTCGTTGATAATCTCAGGCTGGAGCCTTCTGAATCCATTAACATTACAGGGAAATTTAATGTATCCCATGATTTTGATTACGGTAAAATCTTTGTTGAATTATACGGCTCAGGAGGAATGCCTGAAGACAAGCCTCTTGAAATACATTACTGGGTGATGAGGGATGATACTTAGTAAGCCTTTTAAAAAAAGCCTTAAGGGAAAACACATTAAGGACTATATTTTCCTTTGGAAAAATAGTCCGAATAACCTGAAAATTTATTTTGGATGTGGATAACATGATACTTAGCTTTATAAGAATAATATTGGGAGTGGCATTTGCTTTATTTATACCCGGATATTTAATTGTAAGGCTTTTTTTCGAGGAGTTTAATGACCTTGAAAAGATTGCATTTTCAATTGTTTTTTCAATAATGACAGACATTGCAATTGCAATATTCCTGGGCTATAATGAAGCGCAGGCATTACGCACAGGAGGGCTTACTTTTTTCAATATAGTAAAGGCAGAAGCTGTAATACTGCTTATTCTTTGTGCAGTTCTATGGATTAAGATTTACTTAAATAGAAAACAAAAAATTAAATCACCTCAGCCTGAGGAAAAAAAAGAAAATGATATCAGGGAAAAAAAAGATGAGCCTGAAGTTGATATTACTGAAAAGAAGAATAAAGAAAAAAACCTCCAGAAAAAGCTTAGGAAATATATCAGCACTAACAAGAGCCTTATTAAGAAATACAATTCTTCAATAATAAAGAAAAACATTAAATTAAGAAAAACCAAAAAGCCTGAGCTCAATGTAAAATTAAAAAAAGAGATTAAATTTATAAAGGAGAGAATTAACAAGATTATTAAAGAAAACCAGGAAATAGAATCAAGATTAAAGAAACTATGAAAAAAAAGAAAAAAAAACTAATTGATAAGGGTGTTTTACAGTTTGTAATAAGGACGGCAATATTCCTTGCAGTAATATTCGGATTGAATTTTTTTGTCTTCCTTTATTTCAGGCACACAGCTTTTTTTTTAAAATACTTAAAGCTGTCCAGTGATTTTTATTTTGATTTCATGTCAGGGTTAAGGGGAAGGGATTTCCTGAATTCAGTGCTTTTTGTGCTTACCTTGTTTATAATATGGAACAGGGCAGTAATACTTAAGTTCAGGCAGTATAAGCAGGATAAAAAACAGACTGTTGTCTTTGCTGTAATAGCAGTGCTGCTCCAGGTTGCACATTATTTTTTCAAGTATCTGCTGAAAACAAACAGTGAATTCGCGCTTTCGCATACTTTGATATTCACATTAGCCAAATATGGATTTAATATCTCATTTGTCATTGCTTTAGCTGTTGCTGTCTATAATTTTAGCTTTATTAAAACTCAGTTCAATAAATTCAAGAAGCAGATCCCTGTATTTGCAGTCATCTTTTTATTTTATTACTTCCTTATACAGTTTTTCCAGGGGATATGGAGATTCCTGGGAAATTTTGTTGCAAATTCTGTTTACTTTATTTTGAGCCTGACTTTCAAGAACACTTACTTAAAAATGGATGCAATAAGTGCACCGAGGCTTGGTGTTAATAATTTCATTGTCGGAATAAGCAAGGAATGCTCAGGCATAGATTCTCTTCTTTTATTCCTGTCATTATTTTCAGTTATTTTTGTTTTAGACTGGAAAAGGCTGAATAAAAAGAGAATGCTCACTTTGTTGATTCCGGGCATTATAGGAACAGTTGCATATAACCTTTTCAGGGTTTATGTATTATTGCTAGTAGGCGTATTTATCTCGCCTGAATTTGCAGTTGATATGTTCCATTCAAACATAGGATGGATATTATTCTTAGTGTTTTTTATAATATTCTGGCATTTCGGCAGCAGCTGGGTCTATGAGAAAAAGAAAAAATAAAGATTCTATTTCCTTATTATTCTGGGATATGTGCCTGTAGGCATTAAAACCTTGTCAGAAATTAATGCTATTCCTGATTTCTTGCTTAGAATCTGCTTTGAGCTCATCTTTGCCCTGCCATAGCAGACTAATTCATCTTTAAGGCTCATTACAGCTGCAATCTGATCAGGCTCTATTCCGGATTCGAGCTTGGATATTCCGGGAATGCCGAGAGAAGCGCCATGACACATGCTGTCAACAGTTGTATCAAAAACCCAGATTTTAGGAAGATGCTGAACTGCATGTTCTATTGGAAGGATTATTTTTTTTATGAATTTGTCATTATTCTCTTTTTTATAGAAATAAAATGCATCTGTCAAATCTTGGAGGGTAAACATGCCGGATTCATTAAACGGGCCTACTTTAGTTCTCCTTAACTCAGCCATATGGGCTCCTGTTTTTAATCTCTGGCCGAAATCATGGATCCATTTCCTTACATAAGTACCGGCTTCACAGCCGATTTTAAATAAGACATCCTGCCCCTGGATTTCAAGGATTTCTGTATAGTAAATGCTGCGCTCCCTCCACTGCCTTTTGACAGAGCTCTTTACAGGAGGCAGCTGCATGATCTTTCCTGTGAATTCTTCCATTGCCTTGTAAATATCATATTCAGGAATAAGCTTATGAAGGTGCATCAAAGCAACATATTCTTTTCCTGATTTTAACAGGAGATGGACGATTTTAGTGGATTTGCCAAGCGCAACAGGAAGGCATCCTGTGACTTTCGGGTCCAGTGTGCCTGAATGTCCGCACTTGTTTATTTCAAGGATTTTTTTTACATACGCAGAAACCTGGTGGGAAGTCGGGCCGTCAGGCTTATCAACATTAATAATCCCGAAATCAAGCAGTTCCTCAACAGTCCTCTCTTCTGGCAATTTCCCGAACTTATCTGTAGAGCGGGCCTGTTTTTTGATTAGGATTTCTCTTTTTATTTTTTCAAAAGGCAGTTCCATAGCCAAAGAGGAATCAAATGAGGTTTAAATTAATTATGCTACATATAATCATATTTTACTTTTGTTTTGCATCTGGGACAGAATTTGTCCTCAATCCTGAGTTCTGCACCGCAATTTAGACAAACCATATCGTATTTCGGCATTTGCATCAAAAAACACCTCTCATTTTTGTAAACTGCACAGAATTTCCTTTAATTCAATTATTTCAAAAGAGAAAACAAGATTTTTCATCTATTTACTTATTATGGTTTTTATTGTTTATAAATTTTATGAAAAAGAGTGGGGCTACGAGAATTTGAATCCCGGTTACAAGACCCCCAGCCTTGTGTGATATTGCTCTTACTACAATTTTTATTGCAATCCAAGCTACACTATAGCCCCTTAAATGAATGAGTAAAATCAGGAAGCTTTTAAATATTATCAGTCTAAACAAAAATATTTTTATAATATTTGAAGTTATATTTATAAAATGATTATAAAACTAACTATGCTTGTATTTCTGTTGTTTTTGCCTGGAGTCCTGGCTTTTGTTTCACCAAGCACGCTGACACTTGTTTCTGAATCATTGAAATCAATAATTCTGAACTTATTTGTTTTTTTAATTGCCTATGCTGTTATCTTATTGAGATTTTTCAAAAAAAAAAAGAAATTATATCTGCTCTTTTTGTTTCTGGGTTTATTAATAATTTCAATTATTGTAATAATAAGATACTCAGCTTTGAGACAGATTAATAATGTGTATGATGAGATACCTTTACAGGAAAATGAGATTGATTTAAGCAGCATTTCAGAAGAGGAATTATCTGAGTTTAAAATAATTCAGATAATGTCCTCAATCTCGGATTATGTGAAAATCAATAATGCAATTTATATTAATTTTTATGATCTTACCGGTCTTTTAAATGATTTAGAGACCTCTTCTTTGAAATATAACATTTCAAAAGATGATAAAATATTATTTATCTGTGAGGGCGGAACAAGTAAAATAGTTGCAGATAAATGCAATAAATCAGGGTATAAAGCATATTTTGCAGGGTTGCAGCGTTTGCGTAATAATGATAATAAAGTAATTTCTCCTGTGTTTAATCACAATAGCAAAATCTCATCTTCAATTGTTGTTGTTCCCTTTTCCTGGAAAAACAATAATAAAGAGGATATATATTTCCTGTTTGAGGGGCCATATGGCCTTGAGTTTGCATCATTAGACAGTAAATATCAGGTTAGATGGGTAAATTATACTGATTTTGATAGTATTTCAATTAATGAAGTCAATGTGGTCTGTACAAGAAATCTCCATTGCTTATTAACAAAGTATCTCCTGGATTACCACAAGATAGATAAAATAAATATATATAAACTTCCTCAATCAGAAGAAATTTATAATTGTTCAATAGATAATTAAACCATATAAAACCGGCTGCCATAAAAAGTTTTATTAAGGAAATATTTTCTTTAATAGCTATGACTTCTCAAAAAACTAATCTGTCAGACTTTATAGAACATCCCACCACTCTCTCAAAGCATCTTCTGGAAATCATTCAGGAAAAAACCGATAAATATGATTCTTTGATTAAATCTAAGAACATCTTTGAAAATATTATAAAAAAGGTTAAGTTAAGATTAAAATATCTGGAGGAATATAAAAATATTTATTCATATATCTCTCAATTTGAAATTAAAACCAATGATATTTTAGGTTTATTCTCTGAGTTCAGTGAAATTTCAGAAAAAATTGCTCTCAATAATCTTTTATTGATATATGCACAGATTTCTGAAAAGCAAGAGCCTTCAAAAATTATTACTAAAGAAGATTTAAAACTGTCTTGCTTTAATAAATTATATCATAAAAAAATTTCTATAAATGAATTTAATAAAGAATTTGGTCATTACGCACTAAATGCTTTTGAGCTCTCTTCAAGGAGATTCTGTGAATATCCTGAAAAAGAAATATTAAAGCTTGCATCATTCACAATAAATTACAGGCTGAAAAAGTCATTGAAATTAGAGGAAGCTGTTATAATGAAAAAAAGCAGGCTTTTTCCGGTATATTGTGCTTTAAGAGAAGAGTTAAAATACAATGCCCTTTTAATTATTAAAGAATTAAGGTTTGAATTATTAGAGCTGAAAAAAAAAATAAACATCAGGAATATTTTCTCATTAAACTATAATAAACTAAAAGGATTGTTAAATGAAAATTAGCGGAAAATATATAATCAGAGGATCAGATATACCATTGAATCTTTCTTATAAATCAATAAATAATGTTTTAGATTATAACAGCAGTGAGTGCATAGTCATTAAATATTTAAACCCGGATTTTAGCTTAATACTGGATAATCTCAGTTTAATTATAACTGAAAAAGGCTCAAAAATTGCCCATCTGGCAATTTTAGCTATGGAGCAAAATAAATCCATTGTGCTTATTCCGGATATTGCAGAAAAAATTCCCAAGAAAGGAAAAATAACGCTTTCTGAATTAAAAAACAATGAAGTTGAAATTGAGATTAAAAAATAGATACCTTTTTTTATTTGTTAATTACAATAAAAAATAAAATGCTCTCGTCCATGAGAACTTTTTTTCAAATATGGGATATTAAAACTCTATATTTTCAAATTATAAAAATTTTTACTAAATCATGAGTTGA
The DNA here is from genome assembly GCA_016935095.1 of Candidatus Woesearchaeota archaeon. Taxonomy (GTDB): domain Archaea; phylum Nanobdellota; class Nanobdellia; order Woesearchaeales; family GW2011-AR15; genus WJJD01. The sequence goes on along the minus strand of JAFGRO010000066.1, from coordinate 7,276 downwards.
ATATACAACAACTTCTTTTTGTTCTTTAAGCTTTTTGTCATTGCTCCAAATTGGGCATTTTAACTTTAAAGCTAAAGCAAAGTACATTACATCTTTTTCATCTGGAGAGATTTTTTCTGCTTTATCAATAAATTTAGAATATTCTTCTCTTGGAAGAACATATATTATCTCTTGCAAAACATGCATTATCTGAACAAAGTTTTCATGTGTTCTTGAAGTCTTTTTTAGGATTGTTTTATTATACTTAAGAAATTCATCTAAAATATAATCAGGAGTATATAACTTAAATTTATCTTCAAACAATAATTTAGCAGCTATATTATCCTTAATTAAAGCTGAAAATAAAATATTTGCATCAACAACAAGATCCATTTTATTTCCTGTGCCTTTTCATTGCTGTTGCACTTACTTTTTTGCCTAATTCTAAAGCATCTTTTTCTGTAAAAGTGCTGTCTTTTGTAAACTCTTTAAATTTTTTCATCATTATAATTCTTTTTTTAATAGCTTCTCTTGCAATAGCGCTCCAGTTAATTTCTGGAAACAATGTCATTTCTTTTCTTAAATTTTCAGGAACTGATAATGTTATGCTAACCATATTATACACCTCGTTAATTATGTTTATTATGTGTAATATGTTTGATTATATAAATTTTACTATAAGATAAAATTAACTTTTGTCAAGAACCGATATTTATAGACTGTTGGAATTTTGCCGCAGTTTTCTACATAAAGCGGTTCTTGAGCATGCTCAGAAATTTTCCAGATACATACTTAGATTGGCTTTCATCTAGTAGTTTTAAACCAGCGGAAAATTTCAGACATTTTACAAAAAAACTGTAAAAATTGTTAATTTTTTAATTAAAAATATAGAAAAAAATATACTATTATATGAAAATAGTATGCCTCGTCCGGGATTTGAACCCGGGTCTCGGCCTTTCTTCCAAAAGTCGAGAGGGCCGAATGATTGGCTTGGTCTCCACTTATAAGGTGAATCGGACTACACTAACGAGGCATTAAGAGAAAAAGAAAATATGTTTATTTTAAAATCTTTTTGTAAAAACAGCTATTACCAAATCATTTAAAGCTACTAATATCTGATTGTAAAAGTCCCTCAATGGCTCTTTTGATTATTTAATCAAAAGGGGCGCTTGGGGAACATATTGTTTAACATAAAGAGCAATATTCAATCTCCCCAAGCCTGAAAAGAATTTAAATTTAAAAAGAATTAACAGTTCTATATCTCGATTATCTTTCCTTCCCTGCCTACGTTAATTACCTTTGTCTTGCCGATTTTCTCTTCAATGCCCTCTGCCTCATGGACATGGCTGCAGAGCAATATATCCGGCTTAAATGCCCTGACAGCCTTTTCAACGCCCTTGCTTCCCGGGAAAACAGTGGTTAATTTTTCCATTTTAGTTCCGGTAGGATGGACATGTGTTATCATTATCTGCTTTTTTGAGTTCTTGATCTTATCATGGCCTTTTTTAAGCAATTTATAGAATTCATCCTCATTTAGCTGGAATAAGCCTATATTAGCGCCTCCCGCTCCAAATAAGCCCACATCCCCGACTTTAATTGAGTAGCCATGCAGATTTGTCACGCCGTATAAATCCGCAAGAAAATCAGCTGTTGCAACAGTCTCATGATTTCCCGGGATTAATATCACCTTTTTCTTTTTTTTAACAAAAGGCCCGATTATATTATCTGTACTCTGCTCGGCATAAGTCAAATCCCCGCACAAAACAACTAAATCTACTTTTTCCTTTTCTGCTTTTTCAGCAAGCCTCTGCGCCAGATCCCTGTCCCCGTGAATGTCTCCTGAAGCTAATATTTTCATTTTTAAATTACCTCTTTTTAATAATTACCTCTTCTTTGTCCAGCCTCACAAGCGTGGAGGGCGAGCCGTTCTTTTCACCTTCATAGATGATATAGTCAACTTTGCTTTTGATTGCCGGATCAAGGGTTTCCATATTAATCATGAATTCTTTCCCTGACTTGTTTACAGAAGTTGTGATGACCGGCACATTCATCATGGCAATGAAATCACAAAACCAGTGTGAGGGAATCCTCACGCCTATAGTATTCATGCTGAGATTAACATTTTCTGCAACGCATGCCCTGTTTTTTAATTTGGTTATTAAAGTATAGGGCCCGGGCAGTTTATTCAGCCATGACTCGTTTTCCTTGCTTATCAGGCAATTAAGCCTTAGCCAGTTTTTTGACGGAGCAATCACTGAAAACGGCTGAGAGGGCCTCATCTTTATTTTTCTTATCTTTTCAACAGCCTCTTTATCCTGGGCATTGCAGCCTAAGCCATAAATAGTATCCGTAGGATAAATAAATACAGCTCCTTTTTTGAATTCACTGATTAATCTGAATTTTTCATTATATAGCTCTTCTTTTGTCAAAATCCTCATAAAAAAAAGAATAACCCTATAATATTTAAATTTTGGGTAATATTGCATTAGAAAACTATAAAAATAGAACTTGATTTCAGTATCTATAACCCGGGCCCATGGTCTAGTGGCTAAAACCTAATCAGGTTTTATCGAGTTGTGCGGCATGCACTCCTCCGGAGCTTAGCCACACGAGAAAAAATCTGAAAGGAGTTCCATAAATGACAGCGCCCTTACAAGGCGTTGATCGCCGGTTCGAGTCCGGCTGGGCCCATTCTCTTGTTATTCGGAGGGCTTTATGCCCTCCTTAATTTGTTTCCATTAAGGCTTTAGCGAGCGTAGTCGAGCGATTAAAAGGCTTATTGGACTCCGGCTGGGCCCATTATTTTCTATCAAGATTTGATGTTTTTTAAGTTAATTTACTTTTCTTTTGTTTTCCTCTACAAAAACCGAAAAGTATATATATACAGTTATCTATATTAGTATAGACAAATGGTTAGCATTCCCTTTCTGAAAAAAAAAGAAAAAGAGCCTTCTTTTAGTGAGCTGAGCGAATTTGAGCAAAAGAAAGCCCTGAAAAAGATGAATGTGGGCGATAAACTCAAAACCCTTAAGCTTGGCAAAGAAGAATTTGCAGAGGATTACTGGCATAAGAATATTCATACAAAATATCCGGATCCATTAAAGAGATACAGGTTCCAGGTTGCAGACCCGAATATTAATGCCCAGAAAATTATTAACACATTTGTGACTATTTTCGGGATAAAGCTGGGATTTAATAAAACAGAGAAGATAGTTGATTCAATGGGATTAAGCGTGGGCTCTTCTATGTTCGGCAATCTCGCAGCAAGATTAGCAGCCCAGCAGAACCAGGCTTCTCAGTACCTTAAAGGAATAAGTGAAATGATTAAAGGCATGTTTCAGATAGTAAGGGAGGTAAGGATAATTGATGAGAGGCTGCAGTTTTATTATGATTCGGATTCAGAAAACTCTGAGCTTTCAATGAGCTCTGAAATTGTCTTAAAAGGCCTATGGGTTGATCAGGTTGAAGGAGGCTCTAAAAACCCGGGCTCGGTCTATGGCTTATCCCAGACAGTGGGCTTCACTATTCTTCCGGATGTTTTTTTCAGGACGAAACCCATTAAGAAGAACGAGATTGAAAAGGTTGTTGACGCAATGAAATTTAATGAAAAAGTAAAAGAGATCCTGAAAAGAAAATTAAGGCAGTATTATGAATGGAAAGAACGGACTAAATCCGAGCTTGAGACAAGGAAAAGGTTTGTTGTGAAATATTTAAGGCAGCATTACACGACAATCAAGCTCTATATGTCATGGATCACCCCTTATTTAAGGAACATCAAAAGGCTGAAAGATATGGACAAGCTTTCAGATAAAGCAAGTGTGCTGAATGCATTTGAGCAGACCCTGATGGAAGCTGAAACACTGCACTACAGGTCAGGATACGGAAAATATAATGCTGTTGAAAATGTAAGATTTGAGATAAAAGTGACGCCTACCCTGGGGTTTCATAATTATGAATACCAGCATAAAGGACCTATTCATGTGGGCAGGGTTAGGGTTACTATAAGGTCTTATGCCTGGACAGATGAACAGATTGATAATTATAAAAAGTATAAAAATGATGAAGAGCTTGAATTAATGTCTGAAATTAATTCTTCAATTGAAGAGGCCATGAACGCTCTGGGAGATGACCTGAAAAAATATTTAATAGAGGCAGGAGAGGCATTCCCTGATGTTAAGCAAAAAAAGAAAGAAAAACCATCAGGGCCCACAATTTTTGAGCCTTTTAAAGAAGTCTTTGGCGGCTTTGGGGAATTATTCAGGACTTTTATTCCGCAGGGCAAAAAAAAGAAAGAGGAAAAAATTACAAGAAAAGATACAAGGAATGAGGAAAGGGCAGGTGATTTTGCAAAATCATGTGCTGCTATAGCCTATCAGAGATTTAAAGAGCTTCAGGGGATGATGTACTGGTAAAATGAATGATTATTACTCGCCGCAAAGCAAGGAACTAAAAGAAATAGACAGGATGGAAAGAGAGTTTGCAGTAGATGATTTCGGCGCCTCTACTAACCCGTTCCAGCACCAGACTGAAGCATTAAAGGCAAGGATATTTCATGGAGCAAATAAGGTTGAGTTCAGTTTCTTTGGTTATGGAAAATCACATGAAAAGCAATTTACTCCCGAATCATTCGGAAAGCGAGAAAGGCAGGATATGCGGGAGCTGGCTGAATTTAACAAAGTCGAAACATCCACTCATGCTTCTGTCGGCATAAACGGTCTTTCGGGACTTTCCCAGAACCGGTTTGATGAGCATCACAGAAAAGAGTCAATTGACGAAGTTAAAAAAGCAGTTCATTTTGCAGCCCAGGCAACAACAGGTGGCGCAGTTGTTTTTCATGCGGCTGAAGCCCCCAGGCCTTTGTTCTCAGAGTATGCCCGCTATAAAAAAGAGGGAGAAGCAAGATTCCAGCTTTACCCTACAGAAGAGGAAGAAGAGATAATTCTTTTGGTTGATCCGATTGAAAAGGAAATTATGCGCGGCGTAAAAGAAAATGCTCCTATAGCTTTGCCTGTGCAGAAAATTGACCCGAAGACAGGAGAGCCAATGTACTTAAAAGATGAGAACGGCGAATATGTTAAAGATGAAATATTTGAGCCTTATGATAAAATCCATAAAGGGAAGATTCCTATTTATGATTATGACGAAAAAACAGGCGACATAAAAACAAGGGTTATTACATTTACAAAATTCAGGGAAGAAGAGGAAAAAAAAATAAAACATAAATATAATAGGGATCCAACAAAGGAAGAAAGGGAAGAAACAATAAAAAAATTCTTCCAGTTCCAGCAGACTCTTCAATTACAGTACCATTACGGATTTGGTAAGCAGGCTGAAAGGGAATACATGGAAGGTCTGGAACACAGGAAAAAGATAATAGACTCACTGAACTTTTACAAGAAGCTTAAAGAAAGGATTCCTGAATCAGAATGGTGGAAATTAAAAAGGCAGGGTGACTTAAAGGCAAGGGGAATCGGCCGTGTTTATATCCCTCCTGAAGTGGAAGACCCTGTTGAATATCTCGAGGATTCTTTGAATGAAGTAGACAGGTCATTGATGTACGGCCGTGAACTTGCTCTTTCCGGCAGGAGGCAGACTCAGGAAGCTTTAAAAAAAATAGACAGGGCAACGCCGATCCAGAATTATGCCAAGAAAAAGGCAGCGGAGTCCATGGGTGAAATTGGAGAATATGTATGGCAGATGAATGTACAGCATAAAAAGGACCTGAAAAATCCCCTGTTTCTTGCTCCTGAAAACTTATTTCCGGAAACATACGGCAGCCATCCTGATGAACTAAGGGAGCTTGTTGAAAACGGAAGGGAGGCCATGGTTAAAAGACTGGAGAAATACTATGGAAAATCAAAGCAGGAGGCAAAAAAACTTGCTGAGAACCATATTAAGGCAACAATAGACATAGGTCATATGAACACATGGAGAAAATACTTTATTGCAAAACCGGGAGAATCAATTCAAGAGAGGGACAAGAGATTTAATCAATGGCTTTTAGACAAAACAAAGAAATTAGTTGATGAAGGCATAGTCGGCCATATCCATGTAAATGATAATTTCGGGTTTAATGATGAGCACCTTTCTGCAGGGGACGGAAATGCTCCGATTAAGGAATTCATAGAGCAGGCCAAAAAAGCCGGCCTAAAAAACTTCATTGTTGAATCGGGCTCAATTAACCCGATGAGAGCCCTGCCTGATACATGGGCGCATTTCGGCTCTCCTGTGTATCACATCCATGTCCCTGGAGTTACAAGAGATACCTGGACTGATTTCTGGCATTCATATTTCGGCAGGACAGAAAAGCCGAGATATATTGTCGGATCATATTCACCGAGCCAGGATTTCAGGGGAGCACCATTTTATTCAGGGCTGGATTTAGAGGGACTGGAATATTTTGAGAAGTAAAATTTATATACTTATTAATCGGAGCATATTATTATGGAAGCGGAAATTAAAAAAAGAAAACCTGCAAATGAAAATAAATACGGTAAAGATGACCTTGACATAGCATATAAATTCTCAGCAGAACTGCATAAAGAAGTAGGCAGCTTCATCAAAGGAATAATCCTGTTTGGCAGCAATGCCAGGAAAGATTCCAATAAGAATGACATTGATATTCTTGTGATACTGGATGATGTTTCAATCTTCTTATCAGATGAGTATATACAGACATACCGGATAATCGTCCAAAAGCTTGTAGGAGATATTTCAAAAAGGCTTCACGTTACAACATTTAAGTACACCTCTTTCTGGGAATTTGTCAGGAACGGAGATCCTATTGCAATCAATATATTAAGAGACGGCGTGCCAATAATCGATACTGAATTCTTCAGGCCGTTGCAGTTATTGCTCTATCAAGGGAGGATTAAGCCTACAAAAGAGGCGCTATGGACATATTTTTTCAAGGCGCCGAATACATTGCAGAATTCCAAATTCCATGTAATCCAGGCAACTGTTGATTTATACTGGGCAGTTATTGACGCTGCACATGCTGCTTTAATGAGCCTGGATGAGATTCCTCCTTCTCCAGAATATGCAGCGGATATGATGGAAGAAAAGCTGGTCAAGCCGGGCCTGCTTGAAAAGAGATATGTGGATATCCTGAAGCAGTTCTACAGGCTGAGCAAGATGATCGAGCACCGCGACATAAAGCAAATTGGCGGGGCAGAATATGACCGCTACTACATTGAAGCTGAGGATTTTGTAAACAGGATTAAGAAATTCATTGAAGAGAAGAAATAGTAATAGTTCTTTTTTGATTTAGCTTATTTATTGATTTTAATTTATTTTT
>JAFGRO010000065.1 GCA_016935095.1 Candidatus Woesearchaeota archaeon | reverse complement strand
TTATAATTCTATTTTTCCTCAACTAACTCCATTAACGCCTTATATGCCCTTACTGCATCCTTCTTGTTGACAATATAAATCAGTTCAGTCATTGTTGAGATATTTTCATAGACATTGATATTTTCCCATGACAGCTTCCTTGTTACTTTAGCAAGTATTCCTGGAGTATATAGAAAATCTTTTGAAAAACTCATTGTCAAAGAGACAAGGTCCTTTTCAATGTTGAGTATTTTTTCACCTTTTAATAATCTCAATAGCCTTTCTTTGTATTTATTATTAATGACTATAGTTATTTCATAATTGCCCTGGATAACATTTAATGTTTCTCCTTTTTCATAATCAACCATCTCGTAGATTTGCTTTAATTTGTTAAGGGCAGAAGGTGTTTTTACAAAAGTCACATCCACCATGCTGCTTTTCATTATTATTTCGGTATTGAATTTAAAGGGGATTTTTTTATTAATCAATGGTTTTTGTTTTTCAGAATATCTCCTGATTGCCATTACAATTGCAGGGAGTGCAGCTTTTTTTCCAATATCTAATTCAACCTGTTTTTGGATTTTTTCAGCAAGATTAGCATAACTGACTATTTCCTGGACAACAGCCTCAAAAAGCATTGGTTTTGATTCAATTATTGCTATTACGGATTGGCTGACCGATGGCATGATTGATAAGAAGAATAACAAATTAATAAATTTTTTGTTATTATAATAACATTAAGTTTAAATATAACTAAATTTTCAAAATGAACTTAAACATTAGAGGTAATAATAAAATGATTGTAATGAAGTTTGGGGGAAGCTCTGTAGCAAATGCTGAAAGAATAAAGCATGTTGCAGAAATCATAAAAATGAATTTGGATGAGGAGCCTGTAATAGTTGTCTCAGCCATGGGAAAAACCACTGATAATCTGCTTGCAGCAGCAGATGCCGCATTAAAAGGAAAGCCAAATATTGATGCTATTAAAGAACTGCATTTTCAGGCATGCAAAGATCTAGGCATATCAAAAAAAGAAGTTGAAGATTTAATCCAGGAGCTGTCACAGCTCCTTGTAGGAATTGTTTTAATAAAAGAAGTCTCTCTGAGAACAAAAGATTACCTTATTTCATTTGGAGAAAGATTATCCGTAAGAGTGCTCTCTGCTTATTTAGATAAAATAGGAATCTCTTCAAAGTATCATGATGCATTTGACATTGGCTTTATAACCGACTCAAATTTTACAAATGCCGGTATTTTAGATGAGACATATAAAAATATTGACAATAAACTTGGAAAATTAAAAGACAATTATAGTTATACTCCTGTAATTACAGGATTTATTGCAAAAGACAAAGACGGAAATATTACTACTCTAGGAAGAGGCGGCTCAGACCTTACCGCTTCAGTCATAGGAACTGCTCTTGAGGCAAAAGAAGTGCAGGTATGGAAAGATGTAGATGGCATTCTGACAACAGACCCGAGAATTGTTGAAAATACAAAAAGCCTTGAAGCTGTATCATTTGAAGAGGCTGCAGAGCTTGCATATTTCGGCGCAAAGGTTTTGCATCCAAGGTCCATGCTTCCGGCAATGAAAAAAAATATTCCTGTCAGGGTAAAAAATTCATATAACCCAAAGCACCCGGGAACTAAAATTGTAGCAAAATTAGAGGATGAAGATACTCTTTTGAAAGCAATAACCATTAAAAAAAATATTACTCTTGTAGATATTGTCTCAACCAGAATGCTTGGCCAGTATGGATTTTTAGCAAAAGTATTTGATATATTCAACAAAGAGAGAATATCCGTAGATATGGTTGCAACATCTGAAGTCAGTGTCTCCCTGACACTAGATAATGGGAACGGATTATCTGATTTAAGAGAGAAACTAGAAGAGATCGCAAATGTAAATATAAAAAAAGGAAAAACCATCATAAGCTTAATCGGAAATGTGCATCATTCTTCTGAGATTTTGAATAAAGCATGCGGTGTTTTGAAAAACAATAATATCAATGTCCAGATGATCTCGCAAGGGGCATCAAAAGTCAATATCGGATTCATTGTTGATGATGATGAAGCTGAAATCTGTGTAAAAGAGCTTCATAAATCGTTTTTTGAAGGAACTGAGAAATTTAAAAAAATTTCTGGTTCCTCTTCATAATATATTCAGAGGTGGTGATTAAAAATGAAAATAGCTTTAATAGGATACGGAAAAATGGGTCATATAATCGAAGGAATATTAAAAGAAAAAAATCATGAAATTGTTGCAAGAATTGACCCTTTCAATAATGAGGCTGATTCCAGGCAAATAACAAAAGAATCTTTAAAAGATGCGGAGGTATGCATTGATTTCACACATCCGGATACTGCAGTAGACAATATAAAAAAGATATCAGCATTAAGAAAAAATCTTGTTGTCGGCACAACCGGATGGTATGATAAGATTGATGATGTAAAAAAAATAATTCAAGATTCTGGAATCGGATTTATCTATGCATCAAATTTTTCATTAGGAGTAAATGTTTTTTTTAAGATGATAGAAAACTCTGCAAAGATAATTGATAAATTTGACAGTTATGATATTTCTGGAATCGAATATCATCATAATAGAAAAGCAGACAGTCCATCAGGCACAGCAAAGACAATTGCTGGAATATTAGTTGAGAACATTGCAAGAAAAAAAGAAATCAATTATGACAGGATATGCAGGAAAATCAAGCCGGAAGAAGTGCATATTGCAAGTGTAAGGTGCGGTGCAATTCCGGGAACACACAAAGTCCTGTTTGATTCAAATGCAGATACTATTGAGTTATCACACACAGCGAGAAGCAGGGAAGGGTTTGCAAGAGGAGCTGTTTTAGCAGCTGAATGGATTAAAGGGAAAAAAGGATTTTATTCAATACATGATTTAATGAAAGATATAATCTAAAGGTGAGAAAAATGGAAATAAAAGGCACATATACAGCATTAATTACTCCATTCAAGAATGGGGAACTTGACCTGGAAGGACTAAGGCAAAATATAAGACACCAGATTAAAGAAGGAATTTCCGGAATTTTGCCATTAGGAACAACAGGAGAAACTCCCACATTATCAAGAAAAGAGCAGGATGAAATAATAAAAGCATCAGTCGAAGAAGCTCACGGCAAAGTTCCTGTAATGGTTGGCACAGGAAGCAACTGCACTCATCATACAATTGAAAATACAAAAAGGGCAAAAGAACTTGGAGCAGATATTGTGTTGGTTGTCACTCCATACTATAATAAGCCGACACAGGAAGGGATATTTAGACATTTCAAAGCAGTTGTCAATGCTGTAGATATTCCTCTTGTAGTTTATAATATCCAGGGAAGAACAGGGAAAAACATAGAAACCTCCACATTAATCAGGATTGCTCAACTAAGGAATATAATTGGAGTAAAAGAAGCATCAGGCAATATCAACCAGATGGGAGATGTAATCCAGCAGATTTCATCTAAACATAAGAGTTTCAATGTAATGAGCGGAGATGATTCACTGACATTGCCTCTTATTGCTTTAGGAGGTAAAGGCGTAGTCTCTGTTGTAAGCAACCTCCTGCCCGGTAAAGTCTCAGCCATGGTAAATGCAGGGCTTGAAGGAGATTTTGAAAGGGCAAGAGAACTGCATTATGAACTTTTGCCTTTGTTTAAAGGAGCTTTTATAGAAACAAACCCTATTCCTATTAAAGAAGCAATGAACATGTGCGGCATGGCTGCAGGCGATTACAGGATGCCGATGTGCGAGATGCTTCCTGAAAACAAAGAAAAATTAAAGAAGATACTGGAGGAGATGGGTTTATTGTAATTTTTTAAAATTTAATTTTAATATTAAAAATAATAAAATTAATTAAAACATAAAACTCAATAAGGTGAATATGACAATGGAAAAAATCAGAGTTGGTGTTCTTGGCGCAACAGGTATGGTCGGCCAGAATTATATAAGGTTATTGGAGAATCATCCTTGGTTTGAAGTGGGCTATGTTGCTGCTTCTCCGAACAGCGCAGGAAAAACATATGAAGAGGCTGTCTCAGGAAGATGGCACATGAACACAGACATCCCAAAATCTGTCCGCAAGTTAGTTGTAGGTGATGCAAATATAGTTGAGAACGCTGTTGGAAAATGCAGTTTTGTTTTTTCAGCTTTAGGTGGAGATAAAAATGAGATTAAGGCAGTTGAAAAGAGCTATGCTTCTAAGGATATCCCTGTAGTTTCAAATTGCTCTGCCCACAGGCACACAGAAAATGTGCCAATGCTTATCCCAGAGATAAATGCAGAGCATATTGAGATCATTCCTGCTCAGAAAAAAGCTAATTCATGGAATAAAGGCTTTATTGCAGTAAAGCCAAATTGCTCTCTTCAAAGTTATTTAACTCCTGTTTATGCATTGATGAAGGCAGGTTATATTGTAAAAAGAATTATTATTACAACAATGCAGGCTGTTTCAGGAGCTGGCTATCCTGGAGTGCCTTCTCTTGATATGGTGGATAATATTGTGCCCTATATTGGCGGAGAAGAGGAAAAAACAGAAGACGAGCCGAAAAAAATCCTCGGCAGAATTGAAAACGGGAAATTTGTATATAATGAATCCATTAAAATATCAGCGCATTGCAACAGAGTGCCGGTAGTTGATGGACATACTGCATGTGTAAGCCTGGAATTTGGCAGTAAAAAACCAAGCCTAGAGGAAATCAAAAAGATTTGGGCAGAATTTAGATCAGTTCCGCAAGAATTAAAACTTCCGTTTGCTCCATCCCAGCCTATAATCTACAGAGAAGAAATCAACAGGCCTCAGCCAAGAAAAGATCGTGATGCAGACAAAGGAATGGCTGTATCTATTGGAAGATTAAGAGAATGCAAAGTCTTTGACATCAGGTTTGTCGGTCTTTCTCATAATACTGTCAGGGGAGCTGCAGGCGGCGGAATTCTAAATGCAGAACTTTTAAAAGCCAAAGGGTTTTTTGATTAAATTATATTTTTATTTTATTTATTGATTTTTGGAGGCGTATAAAAAATGAATTCAGATGAACTGCCATTTACAAAACAACAGATTCTTGAAATAATTAAAAATTATCCTACACCATTTCATATTTATGATGAAAAAGCTATAAGGGAGAATGCCAGGAGATTATACAAGACATTTTCATGGGCAAAAGGATTTAAAAACCATTTTGCAGTCAAAGCACTTCCTAATCCATTTATCCTAAAGATTCTAAAACAGGAGGAAATGGGCACTGACTGCAGTTCTTTGCCAGAACTTATGCTTTCTGAAAAAGCAGGAATTATTGGCGAGAATATTATGTTTTCTTCAAATGATACCCCTGCTGAAGAATTTGCTAAAGCAAAAGAACTTGGAGGGATTATTAATTTGGATGATATAAGTCATATAAAGATGCTGGAAGAATCTGCAGGTATTCCAGAGCTTATATGCTTTAGATATAATCCAGGACCTTTAAAAGAAGGCAATGCAATTATAGGGAAGCCAGAAGAAGCAAAATATGGTCTTACAAAAGAGCAGCTGTCTGAAGCATATAAAATCATGAAACAAAAAGGCTCAACAAGATTCGGACTTCATACAATGGTTGCATCAAATGAATTAAATGAAGATTATCATATTGAGACTGCAAAAATGCTGTTTGAATTAGCATTGGAAATCTATCAGAAACTCGGAATTAAACTGGAATTTATTAATCTTGGCGGAGGCTATGGAATCCCTTATAAGCCAGAACAAAAGCCTATTGATTTTGATAAGGTTTCTGCAGGCATAAAAAAGGAGTATGAAAAAATAATTGTTGCAAATGGTTTGGAGCCTGTTAAAATAATCATGGAATGCGGAAGGATGATTACAGGTCCTTATGGATGGCTTATAACAAGAGTAAGACACATAAAACACACATATAAAGATTATGTTGGAATGGATGCCTGCATGGCTAATCTTATGAGGCCTGCTTTATATGGGGCATATCATCATATTACTGTTCTTGGAAAAGAAAATGCTTCAAAAAATCATAAATATGACATAACTGGCTCATTATGCGAGAATAATGATAAATTTGCTATTGACAGGATGCTTCCTGAAATTGAAATAGGAGATATTCTGGCAATTCATAATTCAGGAGCACATGGTCATGCAATGGGTTTTAATTATAATGGAAAACTAAGATCTGCTGAATTATTATTAAGAGAAAATGGCAAAATTGTAAAAATAAGAAGAGCAGAAACTCCTAAAGATTATTTTGCAACACTTGATTTTAATAAGCTTAGTGAATTTAATCCATAAGAGGTGTTTATAATGGTAAAAAGGAATCCAAATATGTCAAAATTACAGGCTGGTTATTTATTTCCTGAGATTAACAGAATAAAAAATGCATTACTGGAAAAAAATCCAGATGCAAAGGTTATTAGTTTGGGAATTGGGAACACAACAGAACCACTAACTCCTCATATTACAGAGGCATTGAAAAATGCAGCTGCTGGACTTGGTACAAGTGAAGGATATTCCGGATATGGTGCTGAGCAAGGCATGAAAGAGCTAAGAGAAAAAATTGCTAATGTATTCTATAAAGGAATGGTTTCAGGAGATGAAGTTTTTGTCTCAGACGGAGCAAAATGCGATATCGGAAGATTGCAGGTAATGTTCGGCTCAGATGTAAGCGTTGCAATACAGGATCCTTCATATCCTGTTTATGTTGACGGCAGCGTCATTCTTGGAGCAACTGGAAATTATAATAATGAAAATAAGAATTTTGATAATATTGTTTATATGAAATGTTCTCCAGAAAATAATTTTTTCCCAGATTTAGAATCCTTGCCAAGAACAGACCTGATTTATTTCTGCTCTCCAAATAATCCGACAGGAGCAGTGGCACCCAAAGCACAGCTTAAAAAACTGGTTGAGTTTGCAAAAAAAAATAATTCAATAATTATATTTGATTCTGCATATAGCCAATATATCAAGGATCCAGAGTTGCCCAGATCTATCTTTGAGATTCCTGGAGCAAAAGAAGCTGCAATTGAAGTCTCTTCTTTTTCAAAGCCAATTGGATTTACAGGTGTTCGTTTAGGTTGGACTGTTGTTCCGAATGAACTGAAATTTGAAGATGGCGCTCTTGTAAGAAATGACTGGAACAGGATAATGACTACTTTGTTTAATGGCGCCTCCAATATTGTCCAGAAAGGAGGATTGGCTGCGCTTGATGACAACGGCTTAAAAGAGATGGATTCTACAATTAAGTTTTATATGGAAAATGCTTCAATAATAAAAGAATCACTTGATTCTCTTGGATTTAAAACATATGGTGGTGTGAATGCCCCTTATATCTGGACTTTGTTCAAAGGGAGAGATTCATGGGAAGTTTTTACAGAGATTCTTGAAAAATGCCATGTTGTAACGACACCCGGAGAGGGATTTGGTCCTGCTGGTCAAGGTTTTATAAGGTTCAGTGCATTCGGGCACAGGGAAAATGTTTTGGAAGCTGTAAAAAGGCTGAAAGAAAAGCTTGCCTAAAATGAGTCATGATTTTGAAAAAATATCTGATCTTATTGTTAATAAGTGCTTGAATATAAAAAAAGGAGAAAAGGTTCTAATTATTACAGATCAAAATAAGAGAAAAATTGCAGATTCAATTTTTAAATCTGCAAATAAAATTACAGATTCTGTGCTATTACAAATTCCTGTTACAAGGTTTGATGGTGATGAGCCTTCTCAACAAGTTTATGATATTTGCGGGAAAGCAGATGTTATTATTGCACCTACAACAATGTCACTAAGCCATACAAAAGCGCTTGTAAATGCCCGTAAAAAAAATGCAAGAGTAGCTACTCTTCCTGGAATTAATGAGGATCTTTTTTTAAGGGCTGTTGATACTGATTATGAAACAATGTCTGATCTTACTAAAGGATTGGCTGAGTTTTTCAGGGGAAAAGACAATGTACATGTAACAACTGAAAAAGGAACTGATGTGACTTTCTCAATAAAAGGCAGAGTAGGTTATGTATTGGATGGTCTTTGCCATAATAAAGGAGATTTTGTAAATCTTCCAGACGGAGAATTTGCAATTGCTCCAATAGAAGACGCAATGAACGGAACTATAGTTGTTGATTTGTCCATGGCTCCTGATAATAAAACTGAATTTGGAATAATTGGTAAATTAGAAGATGAGTCAATTGAGCTTGAAATTAAAAATGGAAAAATTATCTCTTTTAAAGGAGAACAAGCCCAGATTCTAAAAAAGGTCTTGGAAAATGCAGATGAAAATGCAAATTGCATTGCAGAATTCGGAATTGGCACAAATCCTAAAGCAAAAATTATTGGAAATATTCTTGAAGATGAGAAAGCTCTAGGCACTATACACTTTGCATTTGGCAGCAATGTCAGTCTTGGAGGAAAAAACCAGAGCAATGTACATCTAGATGGAGTTATTAGTAAGGCTGAGGTTGTTGTTAATAATTGTAAATTGATTAGAAAAGGAAAAATTATAATATAGTTAATTATTATTTAAATTTAGCAAAATGACATACGTTGAAATTGTAAAAGTCAACAAAACCAATTTCAGTGATTTATTTAATTTAATCATTAAGCTTGCTGAATATGAAAAGTTAGATCCCCCTTCTCCTGATTCAAAAGAGAGACTGCTCTCCCACTTAGGTAAATATTATGAGGGTTACCTTGCTTTTTATGAAAATAAACCTGTTGGCTATATTATCTTTTTCATGGCCTATTCAAGCTTTCTTGCAAAACCAACCTTGTTTTTAGAAGATCTTTTTGTTTTAGAGGAATACAGGAATAAAGGCATTGGAAAAAAACTTTTTAGGTTCTGTGTTAAAAAGGCAAAGGAAAAAAACTGCGGAAGACTGGACTGGACTGTTCTTGACTGGAATTCAAATGCAATTAGTTTTTATAAAAAGCATGGTGCAAAACATCTCAAAGAATGGCTTTATTTCAGACTAACAGAAGATAAGATTGATGAATTGGTTGGAAATGAAAATTATTGTAGTAAGTAACTATTTAAAATACATAAAGAGATATTTAGAACAGAATATTCCTAAAGATTGTGATGTTTTTTATTTTGAAAAGGAAGAAGAAGCTATAGAAGATATAACTGATGCTGAAATTTTATTTTGCCATGAAGCATCAGAAGAATTCCTGAAAAAAGGAAAAAATCTGAAATGGGTTCACACACCATGGGCAGGAGTTGAAAAATTAGTCTATAAAATTCCAGAGAACATCATATTTACAAGAACCATTGAAATAAATGACATTGATATTGCGAGATATGTTTCTGCTTATGTGCTTTATTTTTCACAGGAAATAAAAGAATTAAAAAATTACCAGAAAAAAAAAGAATGGGCCCTTAATGTCTATAAATTTGATGACTTAAAAAATAAAAGTGTAGGAGTTTTCGGCTTAGGCAGCATTGGCAGGAAAATTGCAGAATCACTGCTTAATCTTGGATTTGAAGTATATGGATTTAAAAAACATAAAACAAATAAGAGGTATGAATTTATTAAAGAGATATTCTATGAAAAAAATAAGCTAATTAAAATCTCGGATTACATTGTTCTTGCACTTCCTCTTACAGGTGAAACAAAAGATTTTATATCAAAAAATGAATTAAATATAATGAAAAAAAACACCATATTAATAAACATAGGAAGAGGGCCTTTAATTAATGAAAATGATTTAATAGATGCTTTAAAAAATAAAAAAATCAGAGCTGCAGTTCTTGATGTGTTTTGTAAAGAACCTCTTCCAAAAAATAGTGAATTATGGGAGTTAGATAATATATTAATAACACCTCATATCTCAGGATTATTTAGATTTAAAGAGAGAGTTGATTTTTTCATTGAAAATTTACATAGATTTATTGAGAGGAAACCTTTAATAGGAGCGGTTGATTTAAAAAAAGGCTATTGAGGATTAGTCAAAAGAATTAAATAATCAAATAAAAATCATTTAATTATAATGAAGGCCGCAGCGTTTTTTGATGTTGATTATACCTTGATAAACGGAAGCACGTCAGTTAATTTTATGCTTTTTTTATTAAGAAAAGGAAAAATATCACCTTTAATAATCATGAAGAGCCTATATTATCTTTTTCTCTATAAACTGGATAAAATGGATTATGAGGAGCTGTCTAAAAAAACAAAGCTGCCCTTTGTTGAAAACAGGAATACAAAAGAAATCAAAGATTTGTCAGAAGAGCTTTTTAAAAAAAGCCTGATTAGAAAAATAAACAAAAATGCATTAAAAAGAATTCGGTTCCATAAGAAACAGCGCCATAAGATCGTCCTGGCGAGCGCTTCACTTGACTTTATTATAAGGCCGTTGGCAAAATACATTGGGGCGGATTTTATTGCTACGAAAACAGAAATAAAAGACAATCTTTATACAGGAAAACTGGTAGGGAATGTCTGTTATGGAAAGAATAAAGCAGACAAGGTCAATGACTATTCAAACAAACATAATATCAGTTTAGAAAAATCATATGCTTACACTGACCATATTTCTGATATTGACTTCCTTAAAATAATAGGCAATCCTTTTGTTGTTAACCCTAACAAAAAATTAAAAAAAATTGCAAATAGGTATAGAATCAATATTATAAAATTCTAAAAACAACATTAAAAATGATTAAAGGAATTATATTCGACATGGATGGAGTACTGATTGATACAAACAGGCTGCATTACAACAGGTGGAACAGGCTTTTTAAACGTTATTATAATATTAATTTATCTGAAGAGGAATTTGCAGTAAATCTGGGTGAGAGTTCTGTTGCATTTGCAGATCATTTCATTAAAAAATATAGTCTGGGAATAGATACAAAAACACTGCTTGAAAAGATCAGGGCAGATAATGAGGAATTTAAGAATAACCTGAAACTTAAGCCAGGAATTAATGAATTTATTAAAAAATATAAAAATGAATTTAAATTTGCATTAGCAACAGGAGCCCAGACAAGCTCAGGGAAAAAGGCTCTGAAAAGATTTAATTTAACAGATTTTTTTGATTATGTTGTTGGGGGCAATGACGTAAGTAATTCGAAGCCCGACCCTGAAATTTTTTTAAATGCAGCAGAAAACCTGGGCTTAAATAAAGAGGAATGTATCGTCATAGAAGATTCACAAAACGGGCTTACAGCTGCAAAAAGAGCCGGAATGAAATGCATAATAATTATTGATGAATTTACAGCACACCATGATTTTTCAAAAGCAGATTTTGTATTAGATTCAATCAATGAACTTACAATCGAAAAAATAAACAGCCTTTAGATTTCTTCCTTTATCTTTGTAGTTCCTACCATTGTAAGTGTTTTTTTCACCTGTGGCAGTTTTCTGAGTTCAAGGATAAATCTGTTAAATTCTTCTATTCCTGAGAATTTGCATTTCATAATAAGGTCATATTCACCGGTAATGCCGAAAACATCTTTAATGTTCTTGTTATTAAAAAGGATATCAGGTATATTTTTTTCTGTGTTTACTAAAATAAAAACAATGAAGTTTTCTTTCAAAAGTTTATCATTTGTCTTTATTGTGAATTTCTCAATTATATTATCTTTTACTAATTTCCGGATTCTAAGGTGGACTGTGCTTGGCCTTAAATTAGTTTTTTTGGAAATATCCCTGATTGAATCACGGGAATTTTTTTTAAGCGCAGAAATTATTTTCAGGTTTTTTTTGTCCAGCATTTTTAATAGATAATATAAATTTAATTTATTATTTTTAAATTTTTCTGTACAAAATATATAATTTATTAGTAAAAGTATATAAATAGTTTTATTTTCATATTCATAACAATTTAAAAGGAGGTACTTAAAATGGATGAAACTGAAACTTATAAGGTAAAAGACTTGTCTCTTGCTGAGTTTGGCAGAAAAGAAATTGAAATTGCAGAAAAGGAAATGCCGGGATTAATGGCTGTAAGAGAAAAATACGGAAAAGAAAAGCCTTTGCAAGGAGCAAGGATAACAGGCAGCCTGCACATGACTATTGAAACTGCTGTTCTTATTGAAACATTAGTTAAGCTTGGAGCAACTGTCAGGTGGGCATCATGTAATATTTTTTCTACACAGGATCATGCTGCAGCTGCTATTGCAAAAGCCGGTGTTCCAGTGTTTGCATGGAAAGGTGAAACATTAAAAGATTATTGGTGGTGCACTGAAAAGGCTTTAGATTTTGGGAATGGTTTTGGACCAAATTTAATTGTTGATGACGGCGGAGATGCAACTTTGATGATACATAAAGGAGTTGAAGCAGAAAAAAACCCTGGAATTCTTGAAAAAGATTACTCTAATGAGGGAGAAGATTTCAGGGAACTTATGAGTTCACTTAAAGAGATATATGCTAAAGATAAAGAAAGATGGACAAAAGTAGTAAAAGAGGTAAAAGGTGTAAGCGAAGAAACTACTACCGGCGTGCATAGGTTATACCAGATGCTTGAATCAAAAAGTCTGTTATTTCCTGCTATCAATGTCAATGATTCTGTAACAAAATCTAAGTTTGATAATTTATACGGATGCAGAGAGAGCCTTGCTGACGGGATTAAAAGAGGCACAGGAGTCATGGTTGCAGGAAAAACAGTTGTTGTATGCGGGTATGGTGACGTAGGCAAAGGATGCGCCCAATCAATGAATGGTTTCGGTGCAAGAGTAATTGTAACTGAGGTTGATCCTATATGTGCACTGCAGGCAGCAATGGAAGGACATGAAGTAAAGACCGTAGAAGATTCTCTTGAAGAAGGAGATATCTATATCACTGCAACAGGGAATTGCGACATTATAAGAATTGAGCATATGGAAAGGATGAAAGATCAGGCTATTGTCGGCAATATTGGACATTTTGATAATGAAATCCAAGTAGATAAATTAGTTGATTATCCCGGAATTCGGAAAATCAATATTAAGCCGCAAGTTGACAAGTTTGTCTTCCCTGATGGGCACTCCATAATCCTGTTGTCTATGGGGCGTCTGTTAAATTTAGGCAATGCCAAAGGACACCCAAGTTTTGTTATGAGCAATTCATTTACAAATCAATGCTTAGCACAGATAAAATTATGGAAAGAAAACCTTGAAACAAGTGTGTATATGCTTCCAAAAGAATTAGATGAAGAAGTGGCAAGATTACATTTAAAAAAACTTGGAGTAAAACTAACAAAGCTGACTCAGAAGCAGGCAGATTATATTGGCGTTAAAGCAGAAGGACCTTTTAAGCCAGCACATTATAGATATTGATTTTTTTTATTTTATTGTAGCAAAAAATATATATGAAATAAGGGGACACCCCTTATAATCCCCTTCCGCTTCGTTCCTCGTCAACTTTTTCAAAGTTGACGTATCTCACTCAGCGGCG
>JAFGRO010000064.1 GCA_016935095.1 Candidatus Woesearchaeota archaeon | reverse complement strand
TATTAAATGCATTTATAGAAGAATTAAAAAAATTAGATATAGAAAATAAAAAAATTGTTCCTAAGCAATTATTAAAATATCTTCTAGGAAATAATGATTTTTATAAAGTCATCAAAAGAAATAATAAAACTGAAATTTACGGATTTAATTTAAATGGAACATTAAATAAACCTTCAGAAATTGAAAAACCAAAATTTAAAGTTCCTAAATTACGTTTACCTTCAAGAATAATAGAGGTTTCTTTTAAACCGAATTCAACAGATACTATTATATTAGTGTGTGATGAAGGTTGGCAAGTTTCATTTAGAATACATAATGCTAGCAGTAAGATAGAACCTTCATTGAAATTTGATATTAATTTAATCGGTCAACCACAAAGTTTATATACAAATCATTTATTTTGGTAATTTATAGTTACATCTATGTTTTATCTGATTGAATATTCATTGACCAATTCCAATCATTACACGTTGTAAAAGTTGCATTCCTTAACTCTTTCGAGTACTTAAAAGTTTACAGTACTCATCTCATCATTTTTAGAAAATTTTATAATAAATCTTTCTTAATAATCCTCAATCCTCCCTACCGCACCACATACATTCGAATCAGAGCAAATTAACTTTTGCGAAAGCTGAATGTATGTGATGCTAAAAAAAATGAATGAAAGTAAATCAAATATGAATTAAAAAAACGAGTTAATTACTAAAAGCTCTTTATCTTTCCGAAAAAAACAGGTTCCAAGGGTGGAACCCTTGGCGCACCCCGCGCAGGGGACAAGGTCAATCTATGATTTTGAATATTTAATTATTTTGTTTCATAGGTTGCTTCGAAACTAAAGTTTCTCGCAATGACTTAAGATAAACTATTATTTATTAATCACATTTTATAATGTGTACTATTTAATTGTACAGCTGTACTTTCTTAAATTACATGCGAAGCATGCTTCTATACATGTGTAGAATTCTCCTCTACAAGTGTAGATAACAATTCTTCATCTGAAGAGAACTCTTCTACAGTTGTAGAATCTCTTTCTACAAGTGTAGAACTATTATCTATACTTGTAGAACTTCCCTTTTCATTTGTAGCACACCTTACTTCATGTATAGCAGACTTTGCTTCACTTGTAACTCTTTGACGTCTTCAAAAAATAGGTCCCAAAGACGAAGTCCTTGGCGACTCTTGCGCAGCAGAGGCTCATTTTTTAAAGAAAGCTTCTTTATAATTTTCAGCATCTTTTTTAAAAAGATCAGCTCCCTTTAACCAGTTTGCTGCAATATCAGCTGAAATCTGTCTGGTTCCATTGTCAGTAACAGTAGTCTCATCCAGGTGTGTATATTCATCAATCATTATAATGGTAAAATCTTTTGATTGGATGAGTTTTTCATATTCAAGGTATCTTTTTTTTGTCTGCATTAATCCCATGGCAAAACCTATGCTTAATACCGGGATATCTATGTTATGAGTCTGGTTTAATTCAAAATATTTTTTCTGCCAGCCGTTTTCAGTATCATTTTTACGGATGATACCAAAATCAAGCAGTATTTCTGAAGACTGGTACCATTCTGCCATATTTGAATAAATGGGGACAGAGCTTGCAATATATTCATCACCATTATTAAATTCTTTTTTGTCGTTTTTCTCTCTTAATATCCAGGATATTCTATCACTATTTTCCTCCAGACCTGTGATTTTAACAGTTGTATTCTCTCCAAACTTTCCCGTATGTTTTGCATTTGCTTTACCAAGTGTTGCTGTGAAAAGCTTATATGTCTGGTAATTATCATCAAACATGATTAAAAATTTCGCACGGTTTGTAATTGGTAATTTTTTATCATCTGCTGTATACGGTTCCGGAGACAGTGCATCGGGTGCCAGTAAAGCAAGAACTGCTTTTGCCTCAATAATAAAAAAATCAGTTGGATTTGCATTGGCAGGATAATATTTTCCGGTTCTTATTTTATCAATTCCATTAATAAAACTCGCAGGGAAAAGATATGCTCCCTGTTTATAAATAAATTCACTGTTTATATATCCATTGGTAAAAGGCGGTCCATCAAAAAAAACAACTTTATCCACCAAAGTATAACCGGGAATGGACTCATTTTCATTTCCAAATTCATTTGATAAAAAAACACCCGCATAAAGTGCTCCCAGGGAAAATCCACCCAGTATTACTTCTTTTGCTTTTTTCCTTGCCTCTTTTACAACAAAAAATAAATCCTGGATATTAACATTTACTCCCCAGTATCCTACAAATGAAATATCCTCTGCTGCAGGTTTATAGAATGCTTTTTTTTCATCTATCAATTGAAATTGATCTTTTTTAAACAGACCGGTTAATATGGAAGGATCATTTTCAGTTAATGCTTTTATAATTATTCTTCTGTCTTCCAGCTGGTTGGCTCTTCTCTCCCAGATCCATACTTCAGATTCATGCAATCTTCTGACAATTCCTTTTGCCAGAGGAACCATGGTGGAGCCTCCCCCATTTAAGCCTGGTATTAATATGATAACCTGTTGAAGATTTGGATTAGTATTGTTATAAACCCGTATTATCCTGGACCGGTTTAAATCAATGGTATTCTGAGTTTCCATCAAAAAAGCCTTTAAATCTTCCGAAGGTTCCACATTTGGTGGAGTATGAGGCTCGTCAAAACCTTTTACATAAAAAAAATCCAGACCGATTTTTTCTTCGGCTAAAAAATTATTCTTATCAAATGAAACAATATCTGAAGGATCAAATGATGGTGTGGGATTTTTTACTCTTATCATCTCAGTAATTACAACACAGCCGTTTAAAGCTGCAATCAAAAATATTATTAATATCAGTTTTAATTTCATACTTTTTTAATTCTCCTTAATTTTTTTAACTCAATTATAATCAGGCTACAGTGATTTCCTTGCAAAGATAAACATCCTGAATATTATTTAACAATTCTATTCCTTCTTTCATAGGACGTTGAAAGGCTTTTCTTCCGGATATCAGGCCTGTTCCGCCCGCCCTTTTATTAATAACAGCAGTTCTTACAGCCTGTTCCAGGTCATTTTCGCCTTTGGATGCTCCTCCCGAATTGATCAAACCGATTCTTCCCATATAACAATTCATTACCTGGTACCTGGTCAAATCGATCGGGTGATCTGTTGTTAATTCGGTATAAACCCTGTTATCTGTTTTACCGAAATTAATTGCCTTATATCCCCCGTTTAAAGTAGGTTGTTTTTGTTTGATAATATCTGCCTGTAAAGTAACACTTAAATGATTTGCCTGTCCTGTTAAATCTGCGGAAGTTTCATAATTATTAGCTTCGGTTTTAAAACCATTGTTACGCAAATAAGCCCAGAGAATTGTCACCAATCCAAGTTCATGAGCATATTCAAAAACTTCTGCTACTTCCTGAATTTGACGGTTACTTTCCTCAGAGCCAAAATAGATGGTTGCACCAACAGCTACAGCCCCCATATTAAAAGCCTGTTTCACACTTGCAAAAAAGATCTGGTCATATTTATCAGGATATGTGAGCAATTCATTATGATTGAGTTTCAGGATAAAAGGTATTTTATGGGCATATTTTCTTACAACCATTCCCAATACACCAAGTGTTGAAGCAACTGCATTACAACCGCCTTCGATTGCCAGCTTAATGATATTTTCAGGGTCAAAATAAATAGGATTTGGAGCAAAAGAAGCTCCTGCGCTGTGTTCAACTCCCTGATCTACAGGTAAAATGGAAAGGTAACCTGTCCCGGTCAGCCTTCCTGTGTTATAAATAAGCTGTAAATTTCTCAAGACCGCAACCGGTCGGTCGGAATTACTTAAAACCCTGTCAATGAAATCAGGGCCAGGAATATTAAGCTGATCTTTATTGATAACTGTTTTATAATTTAAAAGCGAATCTGATTCTTTTCCTAAAAGTTTTTTAATTTTTTCTAACATAATTTTCTCCTTTTTAAGTAAAATAAAACTCATCAGACAT
>JAFGRO010000063.1 GCA_016935095.1 Candidatus Woesearchaeota archaeon | reverse complement strand
GTCGATAAATTCTTTTTAGAACAAAATTTATAGACGAGAAACTGCTTCTTATATTTTTCTAAACCTCTTAGGGTTTCATATTAGCCTATCCCTACATTGTCTTTTAAAATAGTTCCTTTTAAACTGGGTTTAAACATAAAAATTACTGTTATCTGTTTGTCCTTTCCGCAATCAAGAACAGCATTATATCTCTCTTCTGGAAAGGCCACATTTTGATATATTCTAACTATCTTTTTCGGATTAAATAAAAGATTAACTTCTTCATCACTAATGTTGTGCTTATCCAGAACAGAATATTTATAATCTTTTTTTAAATAGACCTTATCTTCAGGGGTATATTTTTTTAATTGCTGTCTAATCTTTTTTTCGTATATATAACCCATCACAAATCACTGATAATATAATGTGAAAATTTATCTTCTCTTTGTATTATAAAAATAACAAC
Source organism: Candidatus Woesearchaeota archaeon (assembly GCA_016935095.1). Taxonomy (GTDB): domain Archaea; phylum Nanobdellota; class Nanobdellia; order Woesearchaeales; family GW2011-AR15; genus WJJD01. Next base: position 38,791 of record JAFGRO010000063.1, on the reverse strand, counting down.
TGTTATTTAGATGTTACGGTTAGAGAGAGGGATTGGTGTTAAATGCCCCGATTGAAATATACAATCAATCTTATAAAAAGAGCCACATTAATAATTTCTGCGTAGCAGTATAAAATTTTGAAGAGGTACAAAATTATAACTTAGGGAATATTCTCTTTTTTCTAAAACGATTTCTCCAAAAGAAAAATAGGAGCGTAGAAATAATACCTGTTTGAAAAAGTTGAAAGATGTAAACCTTAATACCATACAAATCTTTTATTACAATCATTTTTATTATATAATAAAGTTGAGCACATCCAAGGATTATTGTAGCCGCTGTAAACACAACAGCAAGACTAAATAAGAATAAATATATTATCTTTCTTGCCTTTGGATAAAGTAATTTATAAATCTCACTTATAATTTTGAAAAATGTGCTTCTTCCTAAATAGAAGGGAAAAATAAAGTAAAAGATGAAAATTATATATCTATGAAGGATTGTCGCCCATATAACACCTAAAGGCTTATAATCGTTAATAATTAAATAATATATGCTCAATGCTGGATCTGCAATAATAATGGAAATAAAGTATGTAATTGCAACAATTAAAATATTAATAGATGCAAAAAAAATTGAATACATTAGCTCATCAAGACTATTCTCTCCTTTGATTGTTTTTTTAGATCTTACATATTTAAAAATAAGGTAACCAGAAATTATAAAGCATATCAAATGAATATAAATATAACTTGTCTTCATATTTTCTGGTAATATACCATAAAATCCAGTTAGTATAGAATCAAAGCTAAACATAAATTAAAGAAGTGTAAACATATTATTATGTTTTTTGATTAAATAGTGCCTGTTTATCTAATCATCAAAAATATGACTACTCTATTTAATAACTCCCATTTACCTCTTTGTTTCCACTATCTCTCCCATTCAGTACTTATCTCCTCTTTAGTTAACTTTTTAAATTTTCTTTATATCTGTTTAATAGGGGGCATTAATGAATGATATAATTATTCTTGATGAATCGCTGATAAACAAGATAGCAGCCGGAGAAGTTATTGAAAGGCCTAAAAGCATTGTCAAGGAACTGATAGAGAATTCTATTGATGCTGGAGCTGACAATATCTTTATTGAGATTAAAGAAGGCGGCAAGTCATATATTAAAGTCCAGGATAATGGTTTTGGAATGAATGAAAACAACGCAAAAAAAGCCTGTTTAAGGCACTCTACAAGCAAAATCTCAAAGACAGATGACCTGTTTAATATCTCAACTTTAGGTTTCAGGGGAGAGGCTTTAGCAAGCATGGCTGCTGTTTCTGAACTGATATTAACAACCAAGCAACAGAACAATCCTCATGGAATTAAATTAACATACAAAGCAGGCAGATTAATCTCAGAAGAAAAAACAGGCTGCCCAAAAGGCACAACAGTTGAGATAAATAATCTTTTTTATAACACGCCTGCAAGAAAAAAATACATGAGACCTATGCAGATAGAGCTTAACCATATAATAGACATAGTGCAGAGATACGCATTAATCCATCCTGAAATCCATTTTAAACTTGTTCACAATAACAAGGAATTATTGAATTCGCCCTCTACATCAAACACCCAGGCAAATCTCAGCTATATCTACGGGAGGAATATTGCCAAAGACATGCTTCCAGTCAATTTCTCCTCTGGTTTAATTGAAATAATGGGATTTATATCTAAGCCGAACTTAAATAAATCAACAAAGTCAGACCAGTCAATATACATAAACAGGAGATATATAAAAAACAAGACAATATCAGATGCATTGAACAATGCATACCATACTTTAATGTTCATTAACAGGTATCCTGTTGCGGTTCTAAACATCAGCATTGACCCTTCTAAAATTGATGTAAATGTGCACCCTGCCAAATCTGAAGTCAAGCTCGAAAGGGAAAAAGAGATATATGATGTTGTATTTGAAGCTGTAAGGCAGACTCTCCTGGAAAATGATCTGATTCCTGATATGAGACTTAGAACTCCTGCTGAATATCCTAAATTAAAGGTCAAAGAGCCTTCATCAGCATATGCTTTGCAAAAACATAAGCAGAAAACATTATCAGAAACAAGTGATATATCCTTAAAAAAACTGCCTGAGATGGTGATTCACGGCATTGTCAATAAAACATATATACTGGGAGAGACAAAAGACGAGCTGATTATCATCGACCAGCACGCTGCCGCTGAAAGGATCCTTTATGAAAAATTCATGGAGCAGTTTTATAACAAAAAAATCCAGGTCCAGAAATTATTAAACCCTTTGCTCATTGAATTGGACCCAAAGAAACATCTTATTTTAGAATCTAACCTGGAATTTTTAAAAGAAATTGGTTTTGAACTCGAACCATTTGGAAAAAATGAATTTATTATCAGTACACTGCCGAGCGTGCTTGGAAAACAGGTTAATAAAGAAATGATTCTGGACATAATTTCAGAATTAGACTCTGCTGAGAAAACAAAAACAATTGATGAATTAAAAAATGAAAGGATTGCCAGGATGGCATGCAGATCAGCAGTGAAAGCAGGGGAGGAACTGACAATGCACCAGATAAGGGATTATTTGCAAAGCCTTGACAAAAAAGAGATCTCATATACATGCCCCCACGGCAGGCCCATATTAATTAAATTTACATTCAGGGAATTAGAAAAAATGTTTAAAAGGACATGAGCTACTCTTCTTCTGGAAATATGTTCAAGTCAGAAATGCTTGTGTCAAATGTCACAAAATAGATTTTGTTAAAAACAGGGGAATCTTCCCTGTTAAGTGTTCCTGTAAACTCTTTTGTCTCTTTATCAGCCAAATCATTTATAATCGTACTTAAAGAAGTATATTCTCCTGGGTTTTCATTATATCGGAAATTAATGGAAAACTTAAATCTTTCAATATCTTTTCCTGCAATATTTTCTATGCTGCCGTTTACAATATAGCTTACTTCATCTGAATTTCTTGGGTAATTATTAATAAATCCGTCTGCATAAACATATTCTTCCTGGTCAAGCCATCTTGTCCTTACAGAATAATCAACAATCCTGAGTTTGTCTGTATCTCCAGTAAAGATTTTTTTATTTGTTTTATTAAGATAAACATATACAAACACAGAAACTAACAGAATATTCACCGCTATTAGAATAAATAAAAATTTTATTCTTTTCTTTTTTTTCCTATTCATAATCATACCAAAATATTGTTTACATTAAAAATTTTTTTACTGAAAACTTAAATTAGGAAGATCATTAGCCTGATATATCTTCCTTAATTCTTCAAGTGTCCTGTGATATAAAGACTTTACTGCGCCTTCACTTTTTCCGATGATTGAGGCAATCTCAGCATTGCTCAATCCATCTTCAAATTTTAATTTTAATAATTCCTGTCTGTCAGGAGATAATTTGCTGAGAGCTTCCATGAGAGGTAAATTCTCTCCTATTCTTTCAACTACCTCTTCAGGTCCTAAATCCTCTGATTGCAGGCTTTTTATTAAAGGAAATTCATTTTCATCACTGTCATCAGCAGGGTCAATTGACATCAATAAAGGTCTTCTTGCTCTGTCCCTGTGAAAATTTGCAACCAGATTATGGGCGATTCTATATAGAAAAGCGCTGTAAGGAGCGCCTCTGTCATTATATCCGGGAAGAGATTTTAAAGCTCTGTAAAATGTTTTTGAAACTAAATCCTTTGTATCCTCCTGGTTTCCGACCCTCCGGTAAATATATGAATAAATAAGTTCAACATATCTTTCAAATAATTTTCCAAAAGCATCTCCCGGAATATCTGGTTTTTCCTGTAAATTATATCTCTTTGCATCAGCTTTTGCAATCCAGAGCAGGTCAGAATCACCAAACATTTGCAAATCAATGCTTTCGCTTGCATATCTTTCATAAAAAATATCAAATGCTCTTATTGGAAGGAACTTTTTATTTTTAAGAGGTAATTTTTGTCCAAGATAAGGTAAATAAGGATCTATTTGTGCTATATGTAAAAGATCAGAACTATCTAAACCATTTAATTTTGATTTACTGGGAAATTTTCTATATAATTCATCAAAAGCCTCTTTTGATAGATTTTTTGGATATTCTTTATATTCATAAGGTCTTGTATGTGCCAGTTGTATTAGGACTTTCACATCTAGGCTCTCGGGTTCAATTGATTCAGGTAATTTTTCCAGGTCAAGTTTTTCCAGTAAGCCTTCTAAACTTTTCTTAGCCATTTTAATACATTATAAAAAACTATATAAATAATAAGTTTAATAATATTAGTATAGTGAAAAATAATATCAAAGACGCAACCCGTGACAAATTGGCATTCCAGAGGACACATCTTGCCAATGAAAGAACACTCCTTGCATTCTGGAGGACAGCGTTGGCTTTTGTTGGTGTCGGTTTGATCCTGATTAAATTTATAGATTCTTGGGCTTCAAGAATAATTGCAGTAATTTCAATATTTATAGGTGCGTTGATGTTTATTTATGGAAGTATAAGTTTTTTTTCTTATAAGAAGGATATAAATAAAAGAGAAAATCACATAGAAAAATAATTTATTACTTCTTTTTTTTAATGAACTCTCTCAAAGAATTATACTCGCTTGTTTTTTTAATCCCTGCTTTGTTCAGGGCATTATTCCATGAGCCGAAATATTTTTTATATGTGGAATAAGAAGCCATCCATTTTTTGCCCTTAATGTCTTTTGATTTAGGAACCCGGCCTAATTCCTTGTAAATCTGTTTCAGATTATCGATAAGCTCTTTTTTATTATAATGAAAAAAAATATTTAATTTCAGGCCTGCCTGTTTTAAAGCATTATTCCATGAGCCGAACCTGTTAACATAAGTAGAGCTGCAGGGATATTTTTTCTTTTTATTTATGTCGTCAGCAGTAGGTGTTTTTTTTAATTCTTTACTGAGTTTTTTTAAGAAATGTATGAGCTGCTCTTTTGTGTATCTTCTCATAAAGAAGAAGTTATAACAATTAATTATTTAAATTTTTGTATTACTGTTTTTTCTCCAGTATAATTATATTCCCTCTCCCTTTCTTAATCTTCCTGATCTTTCCGAGAGATTCAAGTTCAGCAATCATCAAACTGATTTTTGCCTCGGATAAAGGTATCTCTTTTCTGATTTGTTTCTGGGTCATTCTTCCCTTATTCTTTTCCAGGAGAACAACAATGTCCTTGATATTATTGTCAAGTAATTTCTCTTCAATAACCTGTTCATTTTTTACAATTCTTTTTAATCTTAAAAATAATAATACCAGTGTAAATAGCATCAGTAAAGCCAAAGGCAGAATCAATACACTTAGATTAAATCTTTTTTCAAACGGGGCTGAGATATCAAAATCAATATCCTCAAAAAGAGATTCTTCTTCCTCCAAATCAGGAAACAGGAACAAATCAAGCACATAATCCCCTTCATCTGAAATAGTGATGTTTTCAATTGTGCTCATTTTTATATCAGCATTTTCATATATTGAAGTAATCTGGTAATCTCCTCTTGCTAATTCAAAAGAATAAGTCCCTTCTGCAGCTAAATATCTTTGATTAGGAGAAGAATTTACTTCAACAATAATATTTTTAACTTTTTTAAGAGAGATATCATAAACAGTTCCGTGGATTGTTGCAGCATAGCTTATCTGTAATAATAATATATTAATTAAAATTAATAAGATTATTTTTTTCAATTTCATAATTAATAAATATACAGCATTTTAAAATATTTCGGAAGGATATTAAAAAAGAAATTATGGTTTTAAAACAAAAAATAACCTTAAATAAAGTTTTATAAAGTTTAAAAAGTGAAAATAAAGCTTTTTTTTGAAGCTGGAATAAAGTATATTTATAAATAAAATTCAAGATTTAATTTTTAAAATAATTTTTTTGAATGAAAACAGGAGGTTAATAAAAAATGCCAAAAAACAAAATAACAATATTGATTTTGAGTATAATGCTATTTAGTTTAATACCTTCAGGTGCTTTTTCCCAGCAAAACCAGCCGGTAGCTGTCCAATCAGATGAAGCCAGTCCTGCTGCAATCAGGTCCCATATACGAACTCAGCTAAAAGACGCTGAATCAGTTGATGATTGTGTCAGAAAAGCAAAAACCAGGTTTCCCGGAGCAGATCCGGCAAGGCTCAGGAATGAATGTACTGAATTTCTGCACGAAGCTGCCCAGCTTAAAAAAGCAAATGCCCAGCAGGAAGCTACAACAGGAAGGCAATGGCTTGCAAAAACAGTTGCTGAAAAAGCCCCTGAATGGAGATTAAAAGCAGCAGAAAGATTAGCAGATGCACAACCTAAAGTAAAGGAATTTATAGGCTCATTAGATGAGGAATCAGCAGAAAAATTTATCCATTTATCAAATGCTGAAAAAGCCAGGATTTTAGCAATGAATGCTCCTGCAGCAGCAGCAAAATTAGCAAAATTAAAATTAGTAAAAATCAACAAGGAAATGCAATTTAAAAAGAGAGTAATTGCCGAACAGAAATTAGTCCAGGCAGAGAAAAAATTCCAGCAGGCAAAACAAAAATACGTTCAGGCCCAAACTGCATTTCAGAAAGCAAAAAAAGCATTTGATGATGCTGTTGCCCAGGGCGATGAAGAAGCTGCAAAAGAACATGCAAAAGAATTCTTGGTGAATACTGCGGATATGATTCTCTCTGCATTGGAGAAAATAAAAGAGAATGTTGAGGGGAATGATGATTTAACAGAAGAAGAAGCTTCTGAGATTATTGCGGACCTTGATGAAAAAATAAAATTAATTGAAGATGCAAAAGCAGATGTTGAAGCCGCAGAAACAAAAGATGAAATTAAAGCTGCAGGAAAAGTGATTTTAGATGCATGGGAAAGAATGAAACACAGGATAAGATTACATGCGGCAAGAATAATCAAATCAAAAGTCAGTGATGTCCTTGGACGAGCTGAAGCTCTTGAAAGAAAACTGGAACAGACCATGGCAAGACTGGAAGAGCAGGGTTATGATGTTTCCGGTGCAGATGATCTTGTAGATGAATTTGGGGAGAAAATCGCTGAGGCAAAAGATAAATTTAACGAGGCAAAGGAGAAATTTGATGAAGCCCGCGATTTGACAGATGATGAATCAACCCAGGAAGAGATTGATGAACTGGTTTCAGAGGGAAAACAGCTTGTAAGGGAAGCGCATGATTTACTCAAAGAAGCGCACACTCTGTTAAAGGAGATAGTAAAGGAAATCAAAGGAATTGATCCTGAAGTTGATCTTGAAGAAGAATCTGCAGAAGATGAATATGAGGTTGTTGATGAAGAAAATACAATAACAGAGGATGACACTTCAGGTGAAACAGCTGAAGAAGAGGGAACAGAAGAAACAGGAACCAATGAAACAGAACAAAGCTGATAATTTTTTAATTTTTTTCCTTCATATCTTACAGTAAATTTTATAAACAGGAAAAAATAAGACCTTAATATTCAAAGGTGAGATACAATGAAAAAGGGGCTATGCATTCTTTTACTATTGGTTTTGACAATATCTTTTATTAGTTGCACTAAAGAACAAACAACAGATACAGGAGTGCAGGATGACAGCACTACAACAGCAGCTGAAGATTCAATTACTGGGAGCATTACTGAAGCTGATTCGACTGATTCTGATCTTGGGATAGAGGAGCTTGACTCTGAAATAGAAAGCATTGACCTGGACAACTGGTAAACTCTAAATATAATAGTAGCTTAGAACCATTAAAAACCCTGTTATGCTCACAACTGAAAAATAGACTGCTTTATTCCATCTTAATATCTTAGCACCGTCAAAATTCATAAAAGGCAGTAAATTAAATAATCCGATCCATATGTTTATTTCAAATCCGAATCTAAAAACCATACTAATTAATTGTAAGGGTGAGATAAAACTTAATATAAGAAAGAGAATAGCCAAAACAATATTTACCAAAGGACCTGCTAGTGAAATCTTTCCATACTTTGATTCTGTCAGATGCCCGTGAATAATGACTGCACCTGGCGCAACAAACAAAAACTGGAACAAAGATAATACCAAGGCAACAACCAGCATCTGGATATCATAGCGGAATTCTGCCCAGCATTTATATTTCTGTGCAACTAGTTTATGCCCAAGCTCATGCAGAATGAACCCAAGGCCGATTGTAATTGCACTCAATACAAATAATATAGTGAACTCAAAAATATTGAAATTAATTATTCCTGAGATTCCTCCACTGTGAACTATTGCAAAAGCTATGCTGATTATAATCCATGCTTTAAGTAACTGTTCAATCTCAATCTTTGAGATGCTAAAAAATTTCAATGGCATTTTTATCTTGGCTTAGGATTAGAACTTTACGGCATGCTGAAAACGCTTTGCGTTTGTGCTTTCAAATTTTGTTTTTCGGGCACTCTTCGAAGGTGCATGTCTTTTTCAGAATATTGCACATATACAGGATTTCATCTCCCTGGTCAACAATTCTTTTTTCTTCGCAGTTATTCCAAATCTTTAATTTCCATTCATTTACATTCATGTACAGTTTTTTTAAAATTTTTTCAACCCTGTTTTCTTCTTTTTCAATTTTTTTTTCTTCTTCCTGAATCTCCTTTTCTTTCTCCAGAATCCTTTTTAAAAGGGAAGTTTCAAATTTTTTGAGGTCATCTTCTTCTTTTTCTATTCTAGATTCTTTTTTCAGAACTTCTTTGAGAAGTTTAATTTCTTCTTTTTCTTTAGATTCTTTTTTCATTTTTTATACTTCTCTTATAATAAAATCAATATCTCTTTTTAAATTTTTATTAATTTATATTTTCTTTCCCCTAAATTAATTTCTTCTCCGTATTTTAACTGGACTGTGTTGTCAAATCCATGGATCTCCTGGAAAATGTTTTTTTTATTTAATTTATTGTTCACAAGATCCAGGCTTGCCTGGTCAATTGCTACAGGATCTTTAGCAGCGAGAACACCTATATCCTCCATAATCGGTTTTCCTGGATTGTTCATGCAATCGCAATGGGGTGTTATATTAATTAGGAAATTTATGAAGCAGGCTCTTTTGTTTTTAATTGTTCCCAGAGCATATTCAGCCATCTTCTCCTGGAATTCAATTGCGCTGGTGTCCCATCTTACTCCAATAGCGCCTGTCGGACAGCTTGCAACGCACTCATTGCACCCAACACATTTTTGATAATCAATTTCTGCATGGCCTTTTTCATAGTTAATTGCATTTTCAGGACACCATTTTGCACATTCTTTGCATATTATACATTTTTCCGCAGCTATTCTTGGCTTGACAGAAGAATGCTGTTGCTGTTTTCCTGCTCTTGATGAACAGCCCATTGCAATATTTTTAATTGAGCCGCCGAAACCTGCCAGCATGTGGCCTTTAAAATGAGTTGCAAAAATAACTGAATCAGAACTGTAAATTTCAGAAGCAATTTTTACTTTTCTGAAATGTTTTTTGTCAATTTCAACTTCATTGAAATTATGCCCATGCAAACCATCAGCAATTATAACTGGTGCTTTAAGATATTCATGCGTAAAACCATTCAGCCATGCATTTTCAAGGTGATCAACAGAATTATAGCGCATACCCTTGTAGAGAGCATTTGAATCCGTAACAAAGGGCTTTGCCTTTTTTTGCTTTACAATTTCCGCTATCTTTTTTGCAAAAGCAGGATGCAAAAAGGTTTTGTGCCCGTATTCGCCGAAATGGACTTTAATTGCAGTGAAATCATCTGCTTTGATACTCTTTGGAAAAGCCCTGTTGAATAAATCCGGCAATTCATTCAAAATCTCATCTTTATTTCTGGTTTCAAGGAAATATACATCTGACATGAAGAGTAAAAATAAATTTATGTTTAAAAAAATTGTTGTGCTTTTAATTTTTCAACAACCTTATCAGCAATCACTTTCAGATTAACAACATCCTCTTCATTGTAATCTGCTAATAATTTCAGATAATGCTCATCTCCTGAGCCTTTAAACATTCTCCAGAGCAAATAAGGGTCTCCTCCATACAATCTTTCCACAAGCTGATTCTGCCTTTTTATTCCGAGCTGTTTTTCAATTTCTTTTAAGCCGCCTTTCCATCCGAGCTTAGCGCATGCATGCCTTAAATCAAAATGTGGAACATTAGGCAATAATCCAGGATTTCTTTTTTCAATAAAAGGTATATCAAATGAAGAGCCATTAAATGTAACAATCAGTTTATAATGAGCCAATTCTTTTTTTAAAGCTTTAAAATCAAGATTAATGTCTTTAATCATCTGCTTTGTGTTGAATCCGTCATACATTCCAAAGACAGTGATAAATCCTTCTTTATTGACTCTTGATGCCTCAATATCCAGAAAAGCTGCCTCTTCTTTGAAAAAATCATACAGTCTCCATGTTTCAACAGAGGGCAATTTATTCATAAAATAACAGCTGTTATTATCAGATATGGCTTTTCTGGCTTCAATTATCTTCCTGTTATAATGAGCCTTGGCTTTGCCGGAAATTCCTTTGACCTTTTCAGTATTAAGAAAAGATTGCCAGTCCTTTATTCCCTGTTTCCGGATATTCTGTTCTTTTTTCCAGCCTATTTTCTCCAAAAAAATAAAAGATTTTGTAATCATAGAACTTTTTTACTTTAAATCATTTAAATACCTTGTGTGAGCATGTCCAGTGCTTCAGAGAAGGATTTACTTTAAAAAAAAACGTAAATTAAAATAAACTATAGTTATTAAGTTATAAAACAAAAATGTCCAGTGCAAACAAAGTTTAAATATGCCTGCATTATTACATTCCATTATGAAAAAAATAGAGCTTTTAGCGCCTGCTGGGAACTTAGAAATATTAAAAACAGCAATAGATTATGGCGCGGATGCGGTTTATTTTGCAGGGAAAAGATTCGGCGCGAGGGCTTATGCGCCTAATTTTACTCTGGGAGAGATAGAAAAAGGAGCAGATTATGCGCATTTATTTGAAAAAAAAGCATATGTTGCAGTCAACACGCTTTTGAAAAACAGTGAATTCAGAGAAGCACTGGATTACATTAATGAATTATATGCAATAGGGGTTGATGCTGTAATTGTCCAGGATTTTGCCCTGGCAAAAATAATAAAAGAGAATTTTTCAGGGTTAGAAGTGCATGCCTCAACCCAGGCAACAATCCATAATTCAGATACAATTGATTCTGCAAAACAATTTGACAGGGTGATTCTTGCGAGGGAATTGACAAAGTTACAGATAAAAAATATAATCAAAAAAACCAAAACACCTGTTGAGATATTTGTGCATGGTGCACTATGCTTTTCATTCTCTGGCCAATGCTTAATGAGCAGCATTATAGGCGGCCGCTCAGGAAACAGGGGAAGATGCGCCCAGCCGTGCAGAAAACCTTATAATATAAAATCTGAAAAAAAGCCTTACCTGCTCAGCACAGCTGATCTTTGTTTGATTGACTCTATCCCAGAGATTATTAAAATGGGTGTGGCTGCAATAAAGATAGAAGGCAGGATGAAAAACAGGGAATATGTGAAGACAGTTGTGAGCATTTACCGGAAAGCGATTGACAGCTTTTATAAGGGCAATTTCAATGTAACTAAAAATGATATTGAGTTGCTTATGTCTTCTTTCAACAGGACATTTACAAAAGGTTTTTTTAATAATGAAAAAAATATAATCGCCTCGGAAATTCCCACAAACAGGAGCGTCTCTTTTAAAGAATCAAGGCAGGATCTGGTGTTTAAAAAAATAAAAAAAAGAAAACTTCATGTAAATATCTCAATTGAACTGAAGTTAACTAAAAAAATTAAAGTTGAATTAAAACATAAGGGTTACGAGATTAAATTAAACTCATCATTCATTGTACAGAAAGCTGAAAAAAAACCGCTTACCCAAGACAATATTAAAGCTGTTTTTTCCAAGATAAAGGATACGCCTTTCCAGATAGACTCTTTTAAATGTATTTTAGATGATAATGTTTTTGTGCCTTTCAGCAAATTAACCAACCTGAGAGATAAATTATTTGATAATTTAATTCTTCATAATAATATTAGATTTAAAAGACCTGAAATAAAACCCACGCTTCCTGAAATAAAGAATGTTTCAATAACCACAAAACCGGAATTTTTTGTCAAGGTCTATGATTTAAACGGAATGAGGCAGGCTTTAGATGCAGGCGCAGATATTATATATTATAATATATATAATAAAGACATTAATAAAGCTTTTGAGATTGCAAAATCAAAACTTTTTTTTGAGATTCCTTCAATAACTTACGATGAGCAGATTCCTTTTTTGCTTTCACAAATAAAAAAATACAATCCTTCCGGGATTTTAATAGGCAATCCAGCATTGTTAAAATATGGGCTGAAACAGAAAATTCATTTGAATTATTCATTCAATTTATTCAATGATTATAACTTGAGCTACTGGAACTATCCTGGAATAATCTCTCCTGAACTTAATTTTCAGGAGCTGGATTCTTTTAAAAACAGGAATTTTATTGTTTTTGTGCACGGGAATCTTGTTGTGATGAGCTCTAAACAAAAAATAAGGGTAAATAAGCTGGCTGATTCAAAAAGGGAAATTTTTCCTGTCAGGATTAATCCAGCGGGTTATACTGAAATCCTGAACTCGAGAAAAGTCGGTCTTTTGAATTATATTCATAGACTTTTAAGAATGGGGGTAAGGTCTTTTTATATGGACTTAGAAGATAATGTCAAACAGACCATCCTTATTTATAATAAACTGATTCAGAAAAAAAGAATTGATTTATCGCAAATGAAAAAGACAAGTACAACTATGCATCTGAGAAGGGGCGTTGAATAATAATTTTGATATAAAACCATGATTATTTTCGCTGTAAACTACAAAATGAAAAGCGAAATATTTATATAGCTAAAAATGAAACAAATTAAATATGCCATCTTTGAAAATGGAAGACACAGATATTTCAAAATCAATTATTATCCTGCTGGTGATATTGACTGTAGTGGTATCCATATTAGGAACCTGGGTTATACTTGAAGAAATTAGTCAATTACAGACAGCACCGGTAACAGCTCAGGACGGAACCGCGTCAGGCAGGGTAAATATTAAAATTATTGAGCCGGGGGTTCCGACATCAAGTTCAACTGGTAAAGTTACTTTTACTGTTATTAACGGTTAGGAGGTTTAAAAATGGAAGATATTTCAAATAGAACTTTGGCCACTTTACTAATTGCAGCAATAGTTATCTCATTGGGTGGTACAATAATATCCCTTAACAGGCTGGCGAGAATCAGCGGTGCAGGCGCATTGCCCCTTGTTGGCAGGGCTACTGACGGGGGAATGGTTAATGTTACAATAATGTCATCTCTGAGCATTTATCTTTCAGATGATGCTATTGACTTTGGTACAGGCTGGGTCAATACCTCTCAGGGAACCTGTTTTAATGATGGTGTTAACCTCACGACTCTTGGCACAAATGACGGCAATTGCTGGGTCAATGCAACTGGTTTGCTGACACCTTATTATGGCGATACATGGACTGTTGTGAATGACGGCACTCTTGATGTGAATATTACAATATACGGCGTAAATAATGAAACCTTTTTCGGGACAGCCGGAACAACTCCTGAGAACCAGACATATAAATGGCAATTGAATGATACACAAAGTAATTGTGATACTGCCGGAGATACAGGATGGAATGCCTTTGATGCCAATGCAACTTTATGTGCAGACCTGCCCTGGGGAACCAGGAATAGTTTAGATGTTGATGTCTGGATAAGATTCCCTTCAAACCTTACACCGCAGGTATATGGAGATGATGTTGTTTTTAATGCTGAGCAAGCTTCTTAAAAACAAATATTTTTTATTTTCTTTTTTAGAAAATGGCAGTGAAATTAGATAAAAAAATCATTTTATCTCTGTTAATTACTTCTGTAATTATTATTTGTGAAGTACTGGCTGTTACTCTTTACGGGACAACTTTTCTCCATTCTCTGATGTTTGAACCAAATCAGGTAACAGAATATGATTACAAATTTGCAAATAATGACGGCATGACAGGAGATTATGAAGGATTTGTTGACGGCCGCGGCAGTGAGTATTTTGAGATTATACCGCCATATTTTGAAAATGTCAATCATGGTGAAGTAAGAGATTTTAAAATAAGGGTTACCTTCCCTGAGAAATCCGATTATGCAGGCTCTAATGAAGTTAAACTGGGAATAAGACAAATACCTAAAGGAGGCGGATTAAGGGCAAGGACAAGTGTTGCAATTAAATTTGTATACTTTGTTCTGTTTCCTTATAAATACATGACATCAGAATTAAAAACACCAAGCATGAATCTAAATGAAATTGTTAATTTCACAATAAATGTAAGAAATCTTGGCGAACCTGTTATTAATTTTGTTTATGGTGATATTGAAATTTATAATTTAGGATCTGAGAATGAAGAGTTTATAAAAAACATAAAAACAGACCAGGTCCTCAATTTAAAGCCAAAAGAAAGCAGGCAAGCTATAGCTGTTTTTAATAGCCAGGGGTTAACACCCGGATACTATAAGGCAATTGCAAAGGTTCACTGGGATGAAAATAGTTCAATAGTAGAATCTGATTTTAAAATCGGCACTAAATACATTGAAATCCTTGACTTTACAAAACAGTTTAACAAAGAGGCAATAAACAAAATGCTCATTAATGTAGAGAGCCGGTGGAACACGCCTATAAAGGACATTTATGCACAGATTGAAGTATATGACCTTGAAAAAACTAAAAGATTCACTGGCTTTAAATCATTTAAGGCAGATTTAACTCCATGGGAAAAAAAAGAGCTTGAAGCTTATTTTGACACTTCAGGATTAAATGTGAGCAATTATTCTATGAAACTTACTTTGAATTATGAAGGCTCAACTACTATTGCCGAGGAAATTATAAGTGTTGTAGATAATACAAGAACAGAAGTTGTTGAAGAGATTCCGGGCAGGTTCTCTTTAAAATCCTTGGCTGAAGCCTCGCTTGGATTTATGGGCAATGTAAATCCCTTACTGCTGCTCATGATTATCCTTGTAATTATTAATCTCTTTTTAGCAGGGTATTTGCTATTAAAAAACAGGAAAAAAAAAGAACAGCTTCCTAATGAAATAATAAAAATTGTGAAAGAGCTTTCTAAAACCCATTCAAAAAAAGAAATTCAGAAAATGCTGAGCAAAAAGGGATGGTCGCCTTCTCAGGTAGAGTCTATTCTGAAAGAATTAAAATGAAATTAAAAAAAAAATCATTAATTATTCTATTGTTAATTTTAATCTTCTCTTCAATTATATCTAGTTATATAATCCATAAGTTCTGTTTTAAGGATATATTAATCTATGATATGGATTTAGAGGTTAAGAGGGAAATAGGCATTAATATAGATACGGATGCATTTCATTTTGGAGGGCTAAGACCGGGCGGCAGCTCGGAGAGACAGGTTTCAATAAGGCAGGAGTATGATTTTCCTGTATTAGTTAACATTAAAACCAAAGGAGAGATGGCGGACCTTGTATCTGTCTCTGAAAATAATTTTGTTCTTGAGCCGGGTGAATCAAAAACAGTGACTTTTACAGCAAAGGTTGGGAAAGAAACCTCTTATGGTAATTATACTGGAAATGTGATTTTTGAATTCAGAAGAGCTTTGTTTTCAGGTTAAAATGAATGATGCTGAAAAAATAATAAGGCATAATCTGGGCTATAAACCAGGGGAAAAGATACTTATTATAACAGACACTGAACTAAAAAGCATAGGAGAGATGTTTTATGATGCTGCTCTCTCTTTGAATGCAGATGCTGTCATTACAATAATTACTCCCGGAAAAGAGAATGGTGAAGAGCCTCCTTCTCTGATTGCTGAAGCAATGAAATACGCTGATATAATAATAATGCCCACTTTGAAGTCTTTATCCCATACCTCTGCCAGAAGAGAGGCATGTGAAAAAGGAGCAAGGGTTGCAAGCATGCCCGGAATAACCCTCCCTATTTTCAAAAGGATGTTGTCAGTAGATTATGCAAAAATGCAGAAAACAACTAAAAAAATTGCAGATAAATTAAGAAATTCATCATATGTTAAAATAAAAACAGATCTTGGAACGGATTTGTCAATGGTCATAAAAAACAGGGAAGTTTATGAAGATAACGGAATATTAAATAAAAAAGGGGATTTTGGCAACCTTCCTGCGGGCGAAGCGGATTTGTCTCCCTCAGAAGGAACAACACAGGGAAGTGTTATTATTGACGGAAGTGCGTTAATGAGAAAAGTTAAAAATCCAATAAAGGTTATTGTTGAAAAAGGCTATGCAGTAAAATTTGAAGGAGATGAACTGGCAAAAGAATTAGAAAAAACACTTGCCAGATACGGCAAAGATGCATTTAATATTGCAGAGCTTGGCATCGGAACAAATGACAGGGCAATAATTACAGGGAATATCCTGGAAGATGAAAAAGTTTATAGCACCTGCCATATTGCTTTTGGAAATAATAAATCATATGGTGGGAAAATAGATATACCTATTCATCTTGATTGTATAATCAAGGAGCCAAATATTTATTGCGATAATGAATTAATAATTAAAAAGGGTAAACTGGTGATATAAAATGTTATTTATCGGGTCAGACCACGGCGGCTATAAATTAAAAGAGGAGATATGCAATTACCTTGATGAGA
Organism: Candidatus Woesearchaeota archaeon; assembly: GCA_016935095.1. Taxonomy (GTDB): domain Archaea; phylum Nanobdellota; class Nanobdellia; order Woesearchaeales; family GW2011-AR15; genus WJJD01. The sequence continues at coordinate 22,131 of JAFGRO010000063.1, read as the reverse complement.
AAAAAATAAAATACAATGATTTAGGGACATACAGCGAGGAAAGCTGTGATTATCCTGATATTGCAAAAAAGGTTTGTGAAGATGTTGTTAAGAATAATGGACAGGGGATTCTTGTCTGCGGCACAGGCATAGGGATGTCAATGTCAGCAAACAAGTATAAAGGAATAAAGGCAGCTCTTTGCTGGAATGAGTTTACAGCAGAAATGTCCCGCAAACATAATAATGCAAATGTTCTCTGCCTGGGAGGAAGGGTCCTTGAAAAAGAGATGGCACTTAAGATTGTTGAAATATTTTTAAATACAGGATTCGAAGCAGGCAGGCATGAAAGAAGAATAGCAAAAGTGATGGAGATTGAGAATTGTTAATTAAATCCTCTTTCTCATCTCAACATGATAATCAAAAAATCCCCATTTTTTATAGATTGAATGTGCTAATGGATTATCCGGATATAATGCAATTGAAGCATATTCCATGCCTTTCTTTTTAAACCATTCTAATGCCTTTTCCTTTAATTTTGTACTGATGCCCTGTCTTCTGTATTCTTTTTTTACATATAAATCACTAAAATAACCTGTTTTTTCAATTTCAAACACAGGAATATTTTCTTTAATGTAGACTAATGTGTATCCGAGAATAATATTCTCCTTTTCTGCCAGAAAAATCGCACCTTCTTCTGAATTTATATGTTTTGTTATAAAGTCTTTATAGAGTTCAGGCGCATTATTCCTTCTTATTATATGTGGCTTAAGCTTTTCATTATTTTCTAAGATAATTGAATCATGATCTTTCAAGAATTCTTTCCATATTTCAACAATTGCTGGAACATCTTTTAATTCAGCTTCTCTAATTTGCATAAAAGAAGATTATATTGTCTCATATTAATATTTTTTCCAAAACATAAGAAATTTTACAAATTTCTGGGCTTTGGAGGATCTACTCTCAAGATTTCCAAAAAGATTTTAATTTAACCAATTCTTCTACTTTATTATGTACATTTTAAAACAACTCCCTGAAGACTTCACTGTCAGAGAAATTTATGGTATTAATATAAAAAAATCAGGAAAATACACTCTCTTTGAATTGAATAAAACAGACTACACTACAGAAAAAGCTATCTATACGCTCTCCAATTATTTTAAAATAAAAAGAAAAAAATTCGGCTATGCAGGGAGCAAAGATAAGCACGCTGTAACAACTCAGCTTTGTTCTGCTCTCGGAAGGATAAAAAATATCGAGTTAAATGATTTAAATGTTAAAGTACTTGGTTATTCAGATGAGCCAATCTCTCTTGGGGATTTAAAAGGCAATTACTTTGAAATTACTGTGAGGAATATTAAAAAAAAGCCTGAAAAAATTTCTTTTATTGAAAATTATTTTGATGAACAGAGATTCTCTAAAAACAATGTAGATGTAGGGAGGGCAATAATAAAAAATGATTTTAAAAAAGCAGCTGAACTGATTGACAATAATTCAGTAAAAAACCACTTGCAAAATAATCCTAATGATTTTATCGGAGCAATTAAAAAGCTGCCCTTTAAAATCCAGACGATTTATATTAATGCATACCAGAGCTATTTATGGAATGAAGCTGCAGGAAAGTATATAATTAATAATTTCAACGATTATTATGAATCAAATTATTCATTGGGAGAATTTGTTTTTTTAAAAAATAAAATTGAAAATAAATCTATACCTCTAATCAGTTTTGACACTGAATTTAAAAGTGAGGAAATTGAGAAAAATTATTCAGAAATATTAAAAAAAGAAAATATTACCTTAAGGGACTTTATAATTAAAAAAATACCTGATTTAACACCGCAGGGCTCTGAAAGGGAGTTAATTGCTGAAGTTAAAAATCTAAAAATCAATGATTCAGAAGAAGATGAATTAAATCCGGGAAATAAAAAAGTTAAGGTTGAATTTTCTCTGCAAAAAGGAAGCTATGCAACAATTGTTGTGAAGAAAATGTTTAACTAGTTTTTTATAAAATCAAGGACATTATTAAAAATCTCATCAATGCTAGGGGAGGCATCTACATTTACTAATAAATCTTTTTTTTTATAATAATTAATTAAAGGAGATGTTTGTTGATTATAAACATCTAATCTTTTCTTGACAGTTTCAGGCATCTCATCGCTTCTCTGAACTAATTGAGAACCGCAATTGTCACAGATTCCTTGTTTTTTGGGCTTTTTCCACATTATATGAAATATAGCACCGCATTTTTTACACGTCCTTCTTCCGGAGATTCTCTTAATAATTTGCTCATCAGACAACGTGAAATTAATTACTTTGTCAATATCCTGGATAACTGATAAAAAATCAGCCTGGTTTACTGTTCTTGGATAGCCATCGAGAATATAGCCGTTACTGCAGTCTTCTTTATTAAGCCTGTTTTTTACCATGTTATTTGTAACTTCATCAGGAACTAACAGGCCCTGGTCAATAAAAGACTTTGCTTTCACGCCAAGCTCTGTCTGGTTTTTAATATTTTCTCTGAAAATATCTCCTGTGGAGATATGGGGAATAGCTAATTCTTTACTAAGCTTCTCTGCCTGCGTTCCTTTTCCGGCTCCAGGAGGTCCTAAAAAAATAAGCTTCATTTTCTAAAAGATTTAATAAGAATTTTTAAAGGTTTTGAAAATTCTTTCAGAATTTTTAAAGCCCAAAAATCCTTTGGATTTTTTATGTTTTGAAAATAATAACAATAATTGTTATTATCTTCTTTTATTTATTAAAATATATTAAGAAATCAATTATCCAAAATAACTCAGGTCTTCTTTTATATTTGATTCAATGTCCCAGGAATTCCTAAGTATTTTCAGGATATTTATAATTTCCTGTTTTAGCTGGGTCCATTCATTGTAGAAGGTTCTTATAAACTCTGCATTCATCTCATCTTCATTGATTAAAGATATCTCTGTGGAATACCTGTAATACTTCATTAATTTTTTAAAAACCCTGTATATCCTGTCTTTTTTCCTTTCATCAACATACCTGTATTCATACAGGTTAGCTAAGTTTGTATCCGGCTGTAAAACAGTCTCTATGATTTTGATGTATTCATCAATCTTTTCAGTAATCTTATCCCTGATCTTATTTAGCAGAAAATCTGTTTTTTCAATATCTTCAATATAAAAATACCTGTTTAATTCCTGGAAATCAGGCAAAGAATACTTCTGTGCCAGTTCTTTATAGTGATTTATAATTTCACCCATTCAGAACAAGAATAAACAATTTATATAAAAAAGTTTTTATATAAAATCAGGTTTAAAATTTCGGATAATTTATAATTTTAGGCAATAAAATGATACCTTCACTTGAAAAAACAATTAGGATAATACGAATAATGGCGCTTGCAGGTTCATTAGCGTTTCTAACTGCCTGTTCTCCTGTAATTTTAACACAGGAATATACGCCAACACAGACTTCTGGACCTACAAAAGAAATTCCAACAGCAACCTTTACTCCCACACTAACACAAACTCCTTTGCCTACAGTTACTCCAACATTTACACCAATCCTAACTTTTACACCTACTTCAACATCTACACCAACGCCAACACCTCAGCTTTTGGAAAAATGCAGGATTATATATATTGAATTAGAAGAACCTCAGACTATTTATGCAGCTTATAATTGCTTTGACGGAACACCTGTTTATGTAATATATACAACTTTAGTGTCAGCAGGTCTTTCAGCAACACCAACTCCTACTGGTGATTTTAAAATTTTTGAAAAAATAGAATCCAGGGCAATGTCAGGACCAGGATACTACTTAGAGGGTGTTCCTCATATTATGTATTTCAAAGAAAGAGGATATGCAATCCATGGGGCATATTGGCATAATAATTTTGGTCATCCAATGAGCCATGGCTGTGTTAATCTTCCTCTGGATGATGCAGAATGGTTCTATGACTGGGCTGAAGTAGGCACTTTGGTTACAATACAACAAGATTTTGATGATATTCCATTTGAGTTTTATATAGAAGAATAAGCCTCCGAAGATGAATTTCACTAAGCCTTTTACAAAAAGCCTTAAGGGAAAAGACATTAAGGACTACACCTAAAGGAAAAAATTCAGGTAGTCCGAATAAAACATTAAAAAAATAGAATAAGCCTCCGATGGGACTTGAACCCACGACCTGCGGATTTCTCAAAAATCTTTTAATATCTACAAGTCCGCCGCAATAGCCACTATGCTACGGAGGCGTCTTCCTTAAGAAATAAAGTTTTCTTTAAAAAATTTATTAAAATCAGAGTTAAAAATATAAATTAACATATCTCTCCTCTCTAAAATGATCCGGAAAATCAAGCGTCTTATCATTGGAGAGCCGCTTCCAAACTGGGAATATAAGCACCAGAAACTGTCTAAAAAGGTAGCACTTGCTGTCTTCTCATCTGACTCTTTGTCTTCAGTGGCATACGCTACTGAAGAGATTCTTTTAATTTTGATTACAGCGGGAATTCCTGCATTGATTAATTCATTGCCAATCTCCCTTGTGATTTTATTTCTGCTTTGGATTTTAGTAATATCATATAAACAAACAATTGAAGCCTATCCAAACGGAGGCGGGGCATATATCGTGGCAAAAGAGAATATAGGAGAAATACCGGGGCTTATTGCTGCAAGTGCCTTACTCCTTGATTATGTGCTCACAGCTTCTGTGAGTATTGCTGCCGGTGTTGCTGCAGTGACCTCGGCATTCCCTGCTCGGCATTCCCTGTGCTCTTACCTTACAAAATATTGATTGGTCTTTTTGGAATAAGCTTTATAACATTAATGAACCTCAAAGGTACCAGGGAATCAGGTATAGCCTTCTCAATTCCCACATATTTTTTTATAATAAGTTTCCTGGTAATGATTTTAATTGGATTTATGAGGTATTTTACAGGAACTCTTACACCTGCAGTTGTTGACTACCAGTTAACAGTTGTTTCAGGAGCATCAGTTTTTTTCCTATTAAGGGCATTTTCCTCAGGCTGTGTAGCTCTTACAGGTATCGAGGCTGTTTCAAATGGTGTTCTTGCATTTAAAAAAGACGAGAGTAAAAATGCTGTTAAAACTCTGTTTGCTATGGCAATTCTTCTTTCTGTTCTTTTTTTCGGAATAACTTTCCTCTCGATTAAAATGAATATTGTTCCTTCTCTTGAAAGGACTGTTGTTTCTATTATTGCAGAGAACCTTTTCGGGAAAACCATGTTCTTCTATGTACTTCAGGCCTGTACAATGCTAATATTATTTTTAGCGGCCAACACGAGTTTTGCTGACTTTCCCAGATTATGCTTTTTCCTTGCCAAAGACAATTATCTTCCTAACCAGTTCAAAAGGCTTGGGGACAGGCTTGTCTTTTCCAACGGCATTATGTTTTTAGGTTTGTCCGCGTCATTATTGCTTGTGTTGTTTGGAGCTAGTGTCCACAATCTTATTCCGCTTTATGCGGTTGGTGTATTTACATCGTTCACACTTTCACAGGCAGGTATGACAAAAAGGCATTTTGCCCTTAAAAGCAGGAATTGGAGACTTTCTGCATTGGTTAATATTCTTGGAACAATAATGTCCTTTACTGTTTTAATAATAATTGCTGTATCAAAATTCACAGAAGGTGCATGGATAATTATTATTCTTATTCCGATATTTGTGTTCATATTTAAAAAAATACACGGGCATTATACTAATCTGGCAGGGCAGCTATCTGTAGCAGATCTGAAAAAAATCAGATTTAAAAAAGAAAAACACCTGCTGATAGTGCTTGTCCCATCTTTTCATAAAGGGATTATAAAAGCTTTGAATTTTGCTAAAACATTCTCTGATAAGGTAATTGCCGTACATTTTAAATTAACAGACAGGGATACGGAAAATGTGCTCAAATACTGGAAAAAATTCAATGTTCCTGTAAAACTGGATATTGTTGATTCTCCTTACAGGACATTAATAAGCCCATTAAATGCGTATCTTGACAGAATAGAAAAAAGAGACCCAAACCTCCAGGTCATTGTAATTATACCTGAATTTGTTCCAAAAAAAGGATGGCACCATTTTCTGCACAACCAGACAGGGCTGGCACTAAAGACAAATATACATTTCAGGAAAAGGACAAGCTTCATAAGTATTCAGTATCATCTAGAAAAATAAATCAATACATCCCCTGGGCAGGGTGTATCAGTTTCCTGTCTTCTTTATATCTAAGCAAACCGATAAAATGCTTGAAATCATCAACATACCTGTTAGCTAATCTCCTTAACTCAATTTCATGCTCTCTTATATTCCTTTTGTAGATTCTCCTTACAAAATATTCCTTTAATATATCCATTAGTCCGCCTTCTTTTTCAAACCATTTGCAGTAATCAAGCTCAAGAATTGCAGTGAACCAGATTGTTATGTCTCCCATATAAGGTTTAATAGTTCTGCCCTGATGCACTATTTCAATTCTTTTTACTTTGTAGCAGAGAAAATCCACATTGAACAAATACCTTAAAAAAGGATGAGTGCCTACCATGCCTCCCGGGCCGAATCCGGGCCCCATCTTCATCCTCCACCATATCCTCATTTCTGAGCGGGAGCTGTCCTCTTTTCTTGATTCAAGATAATAAACTTCAAAATTTTTTGAATCATCCTTTACATCGACCCAACCCTCTTCTGTCAGATAATAGTACATATACCTGTATAAATTCTGGAGATGGATGACCCTTTGCTGCCTCATCTCTGTCCTGTAAGCAAGGATATTCCCTTTCCAGTCTCCCTTAAAGTTCCTGTAATCTTCATTTAAAGCAGGAAACTCCCCTTTTGGAATCCATAGTGTCATATTAATTAATAAGAATATTATCTATTTAAATATTTCGGAAAAAAGTATACTGTTGTAGAAAAAAGTATATTAAAATTAAGAGCTTAAAAGCTCATGCGGATTAGGGACATAGTCTATTGAATTTAATCCAGGCAGGCCTTTAATTACTTTAGAGATTGCGTCTTTTAAAATAAGTCTTGTTGCAATATCACCGTTGACAATATCACTGTAATCATCATGTATATTACATTCAACTGTGTTCTTATTTCCGTTTATCACAACATCATTTCTTTTTTTGGCAACAGCAGAAAGCTCTAGTTCAAGTAAAATCTTTTCATGTGAATTTACAAAAACCTGGCATTTTTCCCTTAATCCGGCAACATAACCTGCTGGGATCTCTTCTCTGTTTTTAGGTTTAACTGGTTCTTTGGCAATTACAGGCATTCTTGAAAAATCAATCGTGTAGTTTTTTAATCCTATTTTATCAGCCAGAAAAGCAGCAGAGAGTTTTAATCCCTGGTGAACAACTTTAATCATTTGCCTCACTTTGTAATTTATTTTTTAAGGGAATACTTGTGGTTTATTTAAAATTTTACAAAAAATATAAAAAAACTAACTTTATTAAATAACTCAAGGTGAGGTTCTATGAAAAAAAAGAGGAAATCTAAAAAAACAGTTAAAAAAACTAAAAAGCTCAAAACAGTTAAAAAACAAAAGAATAAAACAAGTTATTTGATTCCGTTGTTTGTGAGCGTGTTAGTCATTGCATCACTTATAATTTTGGTATTTGCGGTTTATCCTTCTTTAAAAAAATCTCAGGAAGTAACTTCTGAATCAGAACCTGACACAGGATCTGCTGAATCAGATACCCTAGAAATCCCTGAAGAAGAGGAACCGGTTATAGAAGAAGAGACCGAGCCGGAACCGGAAGAGGAAATTGATATATATGAGCTAAGCCAGGAAGAATATCAGAAGGCTGCTGATAAAATAATGAATGACAGGTATCTTGTTTCAACATCATCAAAAAGACTTTCACTGGGAGATACATTTGTTTTCGGGTTCGGGATTCATAATTTTTACTCAGAACCATATACATTCAGGCCGGTTGTTGAAGTAAAAAAAGTCGAAACCATGCAGGCAGGTATGACAAACAAAGTTTCTTTTGATGAGGAAACTCTTAAAACATGGATTGAAAAAGAGTTTTTTGATAATATTACTGTCCAAGGCAGCGGCTATAAAATAGTCCCTTTAGTCTTGACTGTAGGTCCGGAAAAAGCTCCTGATGACCCTACTGTTCCGGGCAGCTATTACTTTACAATAAAAGTTGAATATTTTGACCCGAAGTATGAATGGTGGGAAGAGTATTTTGATTTTGCAAAAAAGACGCTGCATATAAGAGTGGAAGAATAAGGCTTATCAAATCTTTTTTCTGCTTTTTATTTTTTATAAGAAAACTATTTAAGTCAATTGCTTTATGTTTTAGATTCAGGAGGAACAATGAGCCCTTTTAGGAAAAATATAATTGAGGTGGAAAACCTGTCCAAGTATTTTGGAAATCTTAAAGCAGTTGACAATATCTCTTTTAAGGTGGAAAAAGGTTCAGTCTTTGCCTTTCTCGGGCCAAACGGAGCCGGCAAATCAACAACAATAAAGATGCTGACAACTCTGACCAAACCCTCATCAGGCAGAATAAATATCGACGGAGTGAATTGCCTGGAAAATAAGTCAGAAATAAGAAAAAGGTTTGGCATTGTTTTTCAGGATCAGAGCCTGGATGATGAGCTGACAGCCTATGAAAATCTTAATTTTCATGCTGCAATCTATAATGTTCCGAAAAAATTAAGGGAACAGAGGATAAAATTTGCTTTAAATCTTGTGGAACTATCGCAAAGGAAAAATGATTTTGTAAAGACTTTTTCAGGAGGTATGAAAAGAAGACTGGAAATTGCCCGTGGTCTAATACACCATCCATTGATTCTGTTTCTTGATGAGCCGACTTTGGGTCTTGATCCCCAGACCAGGAATAAGATATGGGAGCACATTGAAGAACTTAACCAGAAGGAGAATATGACAATATTTTTTACTACCCATTATATGCCTGAAGCAGAACAAATGGCAGATAAAATTGCAATAATAGATTATGGAAAAATAATTGCTCAGGGTACACTTGCACAACTTAAAAAAAATACAAAGTCGACATCTTTAGAAGATTCTTTTTTGAACCTTACAGGTAGGTCTTTGAGAGAAGAAAATGCCACTTCCATTGACAGGATGAGGATGAGGAGGAGAGTGTTCAGAAGATGAGCGAAGCAATTTATGTAATGTGGCTCAGGCAGCTCAAAAGGTATTGGCGCTCAAAACCAAGGCTGATTGGTTCATTAGCCCAGCCAATCCTGTTTTTAATTGCATTCGGTTTTGGTTTTGGGCCGACATTCCAGAAAGCAGGAGGCGGAGATTATATACAGTTTCTCGCGCCGGGAATAATTGCTATGACCACATTATTTACTGCAATGTTTTCCGGGATTGAAGTGATATGGGACAGGAAATTCGGGTTTTTAAAGGAAACACTTGTAGCGCCTGTGCCGAGAATTTATATTATGCTGGGTAAAACAATAGGGGGAGCTACTGTTGCGGTTATACAGGGGATAGTTGTATTGATGTTAACCCTTATAGTAGGGTTCAGGCCGAATGTTACTTTATTGCCTCTGGCGTTTTTGTTCCTTGCCCTGATAGCCTTGTTTTTTACAAGCTTTGGAATTGCAATAGCATCAAAAATTGAGGATATGCAGGCATTTCCATTGATTATGAATTTTATAATAATGCCTTTATTTTTTTTGTCAGGCGCACTTTTCCCGATAAACGGACTGCCTAAACCCATTGAAATAATTGTCAGGATAAATCCTTTGCATTATGGAGTGGAAGGGTTACGGAATTCACTTATGGGAATTACAGGAAGTTATATAACTGTAAATATTTTAATTTTATTAGTCCTTACAGCCATTATGAATATAATCGGGAGCTTATTGTTTTCTAAAGTTGAGTTATAACTATTTGAAATTTAGCTTTTAATAAAAAAGAATAAGAAAGAAATTATCCTTAAATGCATGCTTACAGGTAATATAATTATTTTTTTATTTATTTCCTTAGATATTGGTTCATTTCTATTTAATTAATTAGCGTTACTCCTGTTCTTCAGCATCTAAAGCTACATTCACTGCTTTAGGGCCTCTGTCTCCTTGTTCAACTTCAAAGGAAACTTTATCATTCTCTCCGACAGTAACTCCTTCTTTTAGATTAGTTTCATGGAAAAAATATTCATTCCCATCTTCTCCGGTAATAAATCCAAATCTTTTCATATTATTAAAAAACTTCACAGTTCCTTTCATTTTTTTACCTCCAACTACTTTTGTTTTTTAGCGGAATATTTTTTTTGACATTCTTTACAAGAAAAACTTTTTTTATTGCTTTCTTCAACAACAAAGCGCTTTTTACAAAATTGGCATAATCTTAACTCTTTATAAAGTCTCATTTCCTTTTATTATATGTTCTCTTGGTATTTTTAAGTTATATTTTTAATTGATTTTACCATGATGTTTTTCGTTTTCTGTAGCATTCTTTACAGTAAACAGGTCTTCCTTCAGTTGGTTTGAATGGCACTTCACATTCGCATCCGCATTCTGCACATTTAGCCTTATGCATTTCTCTTGGACCTGAAAAAGCCCATCTCTTATTAGAATCAAAACTGCTGTTAAAATCTCTTCCCCGTGATGAATTTGAATCACGGCCTCTTCTTTTATTTCTATTATCTCGTTTCATATGAATACCTCAAAAATTTCACTCAGAAATAGTTGAAAAAGATAAATGTTCAATTAATAATAAAAAACTTTTGTCATAATATTCCTGATAATTATAAGAAAATATCTTCTATTTATAAATTAATTCTTTTTTAAAATATTAAGGAGCTTGGAAATTCTATTTTTTTCCTGAACAAAAAATTTTAATAAGTTATTGATTTATATTCTCTGTATGAGTAGACTTTCTGAAAAAATAATTTCAATAATGACTCCTTCTGTTGGCGCATATATCTCAAGAAACATACTCTTGTTAGCATGCAAAAAAGAGAATCTGGACATGGATGAAATTTCAAAGGAGAGCCTTTCTAAGATTGCAGCTCATGTAGAGGAACTGGTCAGCATAAGGTTGCAGCCATTGGAAGCAAAGAAACTGGCTGAAAAAATAAATTCTTTGTAGAAAGTAAAGAGCGAGGGGAGTGCAACACCCAAAAAGTTTGTTTCCCTTCAGATTATAGAGACTAAATATTTGGCGTTTATAACCTTTATTAAAATCCTTCTTCTCCTAAATCTCTTAAGACCTTTTTAATTTCATCTATAACTTTCTGCTGACTATTTTTGTCTGACATCCTGACAAATTTGATGATCAAATCCTTCAATTCATCTGTTTTTAAGAACTTAATCTTATATCCATCCGTAATAAAATAAAATCTAAATGCTTTATATTTTAACTCCTTGATAAGAATCCTACCAATCACACCGATTTCTTTGCCTTTCTTTGGCTCATTTTGCAGATCACGCATTAAGGAAAAAATTGCAATTGATTCTTCCTTGAATCTTTTATTAATCTCTTTTTCAAGGCGCGCTGTAATAATTACTACTGCCATCTTTTTTTTGCTCTTTCGATGGCTTCATCTATGTTTATGCAATATTTGCTATCCATAAGCAATTCCTGTAATTGCCTTTCTTTAGCACTATGCAGAAGTCTCGCAAGTATTTCGTCATATGTTTCTCCCTTATTGCCAAACTCCTTAATCTGTTCTCTAATACTGGTTGAAATTGCGATTGTGGTATTCATATTTATTCACCTTACATATTATAGATATTATAATTACATATAATAAATATAGTTATTATATATAAATCTTCCGTTCTGTATGACCCACCATTGATGGCTATCGCTCCGTACTTCTATGATAGAGCGAATCCACAGTTCTAAATTTTGGTAATTTTGTCGTCGAGAAAAATGAAATTAAGCGAGGGGAGAGCAACGCCGATTTAGTTCACTTCCCTATTATATTGATAAAATAAATATTAGGAATATATAAATATTATGTTAATGTTTCTGTTAATGTATGGGAGACAAAGGTAAAACTACAAAACCCTGGCAGTTGAAAGAATGGAGAGATAAAAGACAGACAATTCTTGGACAAAAATGTGAGCAATGTGGAAGTGAAACTCCCCCTTTTGTAGTTCAACATACTTGGCATCCACCAAAGCATAAAGAAGTTTTTCAAATAGTAATGAATGAATATTTTAATGAACTTTTTAGAAAAAAGGAAGAAAAATACTTTGAGGAAATAATTGAACCTCAAAAAGATCAGTTCTTAGCTGAATGTTGTCCAAAATGTGAATTACTTAGTTTCTATGAAAGAAAAACAATTACTCCTAAATGGAGATGTAGTCATTGTGGATATGAATTTGACGAACCAAGTAAGAAATTTTGGGAAAGTCATCCTGGAGTAAAAAAGAAGAGATCAGAATATTTCAAACAACTGTATCAAAAATACAAAGTAGAGATTAAAAAAAGAGCTGATGAAATAAACAAGAAGAACCATGAAAGATATATGTCTATGAAAGATACAAAAACATTCTGTAAAAAATGTGCTTACAAAGAAGATATTGAACATAAAAAATTATGTAGCATATGCAAGGAGAAATATCATTATAAAGGTTATCCTGTGTGTAAAGAGTGTCTTCTAAAGGAATTTAAAAAAGCTGAAGTAAAAATGAAAATTGGTCAGAAAGATGAAAAATGCGAGAATTGTTTTTGGTTGTATGCTAATCATGAAACTTGGACAGATTTTAATGGAACTCTTCAGAAGATGTTAGATGTAAAAGCAAGAAAATGTAATGAATGTATATCTGGAAATAGTAATTATTCAGAGATATGGAAATGTAAGAAATGCGAAACTCCTATTGATGGACACAACAATTTTTTACATGGCGGGATGTGTGATTCATGTTGGTCAAGTGCAACACAAGAGGATTTTTATGATGATGAAGATTATGATGAAGAGGATATTGAGAAGTGAACTAATTGCCAAGCTACAAGAAAGCCAGAATAGATATTTTATCACAATTCCTGCAAATATTGTTAGATTACTTAAATGGAAAAAAGGAGATAACATTGAGTTAGAAAGTGATTTGAAAGGTAGATTGTATATGATTAAAAAATAGAATCTTACTTTTTTATACTTGAAACTCCTAAGTGAAAGGTCTGTATTGTTTTAACTGCTCTTGTAATATCTTTTTTTATTTTCTTTTCTTTAATAAGATTGAAAATTGTTGTTAAATATGCTTCAGTTGTTAATTGATGGACATCATTTGGATCAATACCTTTTATTCTTCTTAATTCATCCATTGAGTTTTTAACTAAATCAAGAGCTTCAACATTTAGATCAGATGATTTTAAGATTTTATTTTCAATTTTTAACATCCATTTTTCCATTTTACCTTTATCTTGAACATCAGCTTCATCTTCAATTAATTCTTTTTTTGACTCATATGGATCTCCTTTTATTAAGATAACAAACAGTAAAACAAGAATAAGAATAATTATGACACACGAAAAAACAAAAATGACAAGATTTCCTGTTTCATCAAGCATAGGTTTATCGCTAAAATGATTTGTCGCAAGAGCAACAATTATTAATGCAATCAATAGTATAATAGCAAACAATATTTTGTGAGCTCGGGGCATATCTGTTAGTATTTGTTTCTTAGTATCTTTATCAAAAAAATTCGGAAATTGTTGATTCTTTTTATTGTTCATTCTATCTTCTATTGGCAAACCAGAAACAGGCAACCGCAAGCAGTAAGGATAACGGTGAGAAAATCATACCAATAGGATTTCCATTATATGCAATAAATGCTCCTGTAAAGGTCAATATAAAGAACATACCACCTACATAAGCGATTATTGCTCTTTGTGTTCTAACTTTCATAATATCACCCCGAAATATTAAAATAGAAAGAAAATCCAATATATATATTTTCTTAAAAATAATTCTTATTTTTTGTTCAATCTTGGTGGCGTCTCATACTTTAGAGCATACTCAAGAATTAATTTTCTTTCAACAAATCTGATAAAAAGTGATCTTAAAGGTTCTGTCAATTCAGTAATTGGAAAAGCTGAAACATATAAGTCTTCTCCTTTATCACCAAAAGTATCATTATAAGACCACCCCGCTGTGTCCATCTTTTGTTTGAAACGCTGATCTGTTGAATTGTCTCCATCTTCCTTTTAGATCATTATTGCAGGTTTCTCCAATATAAATTATGTTTTTATCTAACATATTTGCTTTTCCAGAAGGTTTTTCTTGAAATTTAGCCAGCAAATAAACTCCAGCAGAATCACAATTATTAATAAGAGTTCTATCAGACCAATGATACCAGTTTGAAAACATAATAGTTGGAAGATTGTTCATTTTGCCTTTATTCTCTAAATCTATAATGTGTATCGTAAGAACCTTTTCCTTTGTTATGGAATTTATTGCATTTTCGACATTTATAACTCTCAGGTTTTTTGAAATAAAAATCTCTAAATCTTATCATTATACAAAGAGTAATTAGTATATTAATTAATGCAAGTAAATCAAAAAGAGTAAAATATGATGGAATAGGAAGAATATTTGTTCTATCAATAACAATTATTCCAAAGTTTAGTAAAATAAATTCATAGTATCTATCTCTATTTCTACCAATAAGTATTAAGACAATAATTGAAATAATTAAAAAAACACAAAAGGTAATCTTGTATATTGGTAACTCATAAATTTCATAAGATAGTTTTTTTGGATCGCCATTTATAATCATTGAAGACCAAATAATTTGATTTGCCGATGCTTCTTCATTTGGTGTAAACATACCTGCAAATTTAAGGCATTCGCTTGGAAAATTACTGATATTTAAACAACAGAGAGAAGGATAAACAACACTAATAGTTGTGTTATCATCATCCTTTATTACTTCTGCCTTAATTTCAGGTTCATATACTAATTCTCGTGGTTTTTCTGAATGTGTAAATCCTTTTGGTAGATTTATTTCAGTTGTGAATTGAGTTATATCCCTAACATGCATAACTTTGCTATTTTCAAAAGTCAGAAATGCTTTCTCAGGTATTATGTTATGTGTATGAAAATCATAAAAATATGTTGAAAAAGGAAACCACAACATAAACTTCTGTTCTAAATTTCTTCCTTTATAGGGTAAAGAGTAATCCAATTTTAGAGTAATCCAATTTTCAAGAGGAATTTCATTTGATAACAAAAGCGAGATTATATCTTGATTTGGTGGAGAACTTACAAATATTTTCTCATTATGATTATTATAATTCAGATACGCTTCCTTTATTGGTATTTGAGCTATCTCCAAATCTTCAAAACCAATATTAAAGTAAAAACTATCATTGCATAATTTCTTAAAGACTATTGTATCTACTACTTCCTTATTTTTATTGTATTTAATATGTTCAACTCTATTCCATGTGTTAATATCAATACATCTGTCTATTCTAAATTGATAATTTGCAAAACCAGTATAAAATGAAGAAGGAGAATTATTATAAGTGTATTTTAGACTTAGAGGCAGTAAATCAATATTTTTGTTATATCCAATTTTTTTACCTTTATAAAGTTCACAAACAATTTCACCTGGTTCTAATTCATTTATATTTACCTCAGTATGAGAAATGATTTTACTTGTATTTGTGTCGACTAAAACATAGTTCACATATAAATCAGTAAAATTTGCAGGATTTTTATTGACAAAAGCCACATAAATAGAGTCAATCTCAGGAAATACTTGAATATCAAATTTTAAGTTATTTTTAGCATCTAAACAATAGCTTAACCTTGAATCTTCAGATACAAGACTTTTAACAGGATATACAAAAAGCAGAATAAATAAAATACTCAATAACAATTTTGATATATTGATATTATATTTTTGTTTCATTTACTTTTCTATTATAGTATAAAACTGGTTTGATTATTAAATTTTTCACTAATCTGGATCTTTTCTCTGGAACTGGAAGAATAGAATCAAATTTATCTACTTTTATCGTCAATAAAATCTTATTAAAAATATGTATCTAAAATAATCCTTTATCGTCTATAAAGAGTGATTACCCATAGCCTTATAAACTGTTTTTTGAAGAATTATTTTGTGATTATATGGCTAATGATAAAGAACCAAAAGTAAAATCATGGAGAGATCAACTTCGTGATATTATTGAAGAAATAAAAAAAGAAAAGCCAAAAAGCTGAATTAGAGTCACCACTAACTAATTCTGTTTGCTGGCTTTATATATTTTGTATTACAAAAAATGTCAAAGGCTCTAAAGTCAATAAGGATGGAGAAGGTTTTAGATAATTATATTGAGGCAGTAAAAAAGGTGAAGGGTCTTTGCCATTATACAGAAGCGTTGAATCTGATAATTAAAGAACACAAGGAAAGAATAGGAATAAGATAAGTTATGTAATACATATGTAATATAATAATTAATAATAATAAAATAAAAATGAACTGGTATAACAAAAAAAATAAGTTGTCTACCAATACAAGTATTAGGATTAGTGTAGACCTAAAAAAGATTTCAGATGATTATGCTGACATTAATCCTGAATATAACCTTTCAAAATTTGTTGAAGAAAAGCTTTCTGATTTTTTTCAGGATGAAATGCACCTATCTGAATACTTAAAATATCTAAAAAATGAAATGAAAAATGTAAAAAAAACAATAAAAGAAAGCAGAAAAATGAAAGAAATTACTAAAATAAATGAGAAAAAAATTGAGATTAAAAAGCTTAACAAGTTTAGAGATGATCTCACAGATAAAGAAAGAGAATATTGGGTAAAAGCATTAACTGCTATTGAGCGAAATCCAAAATATTTAAAGGGACAATATAATACTTACAGAAATTCAATAGACCCACTTATAACTTATAATAGATATACTAATTTATATATTATGGCAAAAAAAATCAGAGAACAGGAAGAGATAAAAGTTAATAATTCATTAATATAATAATCCATATAAAATATATGTTTTTTAAATAATTTCTACCAATAATTTATCAAAATCTTTCTATTTTTTAAGAATCCATATTGATAAAATACCTATAAATTTAAGTAAAAGAGACACATATCCTTTCTTTATTCAATCACTGAATGAAAAATTCTAAAGATATTAAGAAACCCTATAGGTCTTTGAGATTTTAGACGAGAAGTGAGAATGAGTCCTTTGAGTTTATCGTCTATCAATTTCCAGACTATTTATCGCATATTTGGGTTCCCATTCTGGAGAAAAATTGCGAGATCAGGTAATAGTCTTGTCTTTCACATATATACTAATTTTTTCAATTTTTTTATATTGATTAAAACACTATTTTCTTAATTGTCTTTCTATCCAACTGAGTGTATCGGTTTATTACTACTTTCTTCTATACACTCTGCAATATCATCGCATAAGTCTGTGTTGCATTCTTTTGGTGCATTTTTAAAGGTAATACATATTCTTTTTAGAATTGCTTTCTTGGTAGAGTCTTTCATTTCATTATAATCAACTCCATTGATATACTTTTTCCCAAGTTTTGGACAATCCAGAAGATCAGCAGGAAAGAGATATGCTCCATTAACTTTCAGACCTTGCGGCGACTCAATGTTTCTTTCAACTATTTTTACTTCAATTTTATCTCCGAGTAATTCAATTACTTCTTTAGAGAATTCTGTGTCCCAATCAAGTAATGGACTTATTGGAGTGATTAGTTCAACTCTTGGCTTAACTGTTTTTTTAATATTAATAATACACCCTTCAGGTATATTTTCAACAGGTGCTTCATCATTATCACAAATTGAGTTGTTGTTTTTATCAAGACAGCAAGTATCAGCAATTCTAATGTAAGGAGTGTTACATACTATATTATCCATAACAGGCTCTTCTTTTTCTTGAGTTTCGATCTTTTCATTTACAGATGTTTGTTCCTTATATTCTTCTTTTATTATATGTTGATTTAGAGAAACATCTTCATTGACTTTAGAAGCAAAATTACTACAGCTCGATAGGAGAATTACAAAAATTAATACAATATATCTGATTTTCATTTTACTCGTATATTACTCGTGTAAATATTTAACAATATATAAACATTGCTTATCTATGACTCTTTATGATGATGTTAGCTTTGTAATCAGAGCTAAGAATCGAAACAATGTATTTCAGGCTCTTACAATCCCTAAGACCCCAACTCAATTATCCAAACAATTAGACATTAATATTGGATATGTCAGTAATATCATTATTGAGCTATTAAAAAGGGAATTAATTGAATGTTTGAGTCCAAATGAGAAAAGACATAGATTATATAAAATTTCAAAAAAAGGAGCAAATGTTATTAACGAAATAAAGACGCTTGATAATTAAATAAATTTAGGTTTTCTTATAGATAAAATCTATGGAAAATTGTTCTTGCTTTTTCCTGCATTGAGTCATATTTACTCAATAACTTGGGAATAGGTTCTATCACTATTATTATATTTGCTAATCCTTGCCATACTGCTTCATTAATAAATCCAAAAATAATGTTTGACTGGAATTCAGCCTGTTTTGGATTGTATCTTGGAGTGAAATGATATTTTTGAAGTCCATTTGGTTGTAGATCAAAATTGGATCTTACTGTCTCGATACCAGGATGTGCCCAAGAGCACATTCTTTGATATAATCTTTTATACATTTCAAGATTAAGTTTTTTTGCGATTCTATAAAATGAAGAGAATTCTGTATTTGGATTAGGAACATCTTCAGTAAAAATATATCCTCCATCATCTGATTCAGCAAGCCAAAAAATGGTTTTTTTTGAATCCAACAGATATTTTTTAGTTTCCTGAGAAATATTATTCTTCAAAATCCTAAACATATAATTAAAATTGTTACTACTTAATCTATGAATTTCAACCTTGAATTTTTTTAAAATTCTATTATCATAATATTTTTGTTGTAACCACCATTCATTATATGTATCTGGAAATTTCGCAAGATAAATAATATGAAATGCACTTTCCATAATGTGTCTGACAAGTGCAGCAGATTCAGAGTAGTGACCTCGTAAAATTAATTTTTTACATATTTTTTCTTTATGAATCATATTGTTCAAAAGGGCAAAGCATGTTAGAAATTGGTTTGGTTCATCATGTTTGATATTCCCATATAAATAGTAGTTTCTTAATATCTCTTGTAGAATATCATATTGTAAATCAATATATTTAAGATGTTTTGAAAACTCATTTATTGTCTTAGTGGAAATCTCTTTCTCAAGTTTACGCTGAATCTTTTTAATTTCCTTAATAGATTGTTTTTTATCCATTTTTAGTTAATATATTTAGATAAAAAATTATTTCATTGAATAATTGTAATTATTATTAATTAATAAAAGTGATTGGCTAAACTAACTAATTGATAGGCTTTTTCAAAAAAGATATAAAATTCAACATTATTCTTAATACTAAAAGAGGTGATTGCCTCTAAGAGCTTATTCTTAGAGAATTAAAATGAGATTTGACAAATATATACTTAAAAATAAACTTTATGTTGTCCTTATTTTTCTACTATTTTTATCCATAACACTAACCTTCGGAATTTATACATTAACTTATGGAGAGTCACTAAATAATTCTATATTCTCAAATTTCAATAAATCCTTGTTCCCTGAGTTTCTAATAGGATTAATTGGGTTTATTGGAGCTTATATTCTTTTTTTATATGAATACAACTCAATTAAAGAGGATAAAGAAATCCAAAAAATCAGTAAAATAAAAGGATTGCTTTCTGAATTAAGTTACAATG
Source organism: Candidatus Woesearchaeota archaeon (assembly GCA_016935095.1). Taxonomy (GTDB): domain Archaea; phylum Nanobdellota; class Nanobdellia; order Woesearchaeales; family GW2011-AR15; genus WJJD01. Next base: position 2,431 of record JAFGRO010000063.1, on the reverse strand, counting down.
CTCAGGTCTCAAATGAATTTAAGGAGGCATTGTTACGTGTATTTCAAATAAATAATTCTCCAAAAGATATTATTGATAATATATACCAAATTTTTATTACTCATCATACAGGAAACAATTTGATAACTGTAAAAAATGAACAAAAAAATTATGATTCAGTTAGAAAAAACAAGACATATCTTGATATGAAAATTTTTAGAGAAAATCAAGCTCATTTCCAATTTTATAAAGAGTTTTTACCAATTAATGATCGTTTAAGAGTATTTCCTCGTTTAATGAAATCATTAAAATTAAAGATTGATAAAGATCAGACATTAGGGACTTACGTTTTTTATTATCAGTATTACAACATCTCTTTAAAGAAGATAATAATGGAGATTGAACAAATATATAATCCAAAACTACTAAGAAAAATAATGAGAAAGGAAGAATTTAACAAGCTTCATGTTCTAATATATCGTCTCATTAAGATTATAGATATAATCAATATTTATGTAAAACAAACAGGATTAGATGAATATTATGATCAGGTAATAAACAATGAAAAGAAAACTAACTATTATGGATACTTTACTTATTACTATAAATTTTTTGGAATATTTCATCATATATTGGAATTGGATGGATATATTTGGGGTCTATGTATTAACTTATTAAAATATTCAGAAGCAAGCGAACATATTAAGCCAAATCTGAAGTCTTATATTAAAACAAATTTGAATCCTCTTCATAGACATCTTCTCTGGTATAAAGCTAATAAAGAATTTATGAATACTAATGGTTATTTGAGAGAAGACCTCAAAGAATACCTTAACTAAACTTTATCAACCAATTTTCTCTTTACAAGTGATCTAAACTCCTCATCCTGCATTAATTCATTCATTATTCTTTCTTCTTCATTGAGCTGAGCCATCTCTTCTCTGGTTACATCTAATCTTTGGCTACATTTTCCGCAAAAGCTTCGATCAAAAGGATTCTTTTCACTGCAACGAGGACATATCTTTGTGATTATCTTGCTTTTTGGAGTATGATCTTTGACAAGACCATATCTCTCTTCTATTTCTCTCCTATAGTCTATTGAAATTGATTTATCATAGTGAGCAATAACCTTTGTTCCTTTAGCCCAACCATGTTTTTGCTCCATTGCTCCGCTACTGAGACATAAAATTCTGTCTCTTGTTATAGCGAATTTTCTAAGCTTGTATAGATAAGCTCTTTTATTGATCTCAATCTTTTTACATATCTCTTTCAGTATTTTATTACCCATTTTTATTCCAAATTCAAAGAGATACTCTTGTTCTTTTGGAATAGTCTGGAGATATGAGCTTGTATATTCTACAACAAACGGTTCATACACGAATAAAGACCTGACTCCTGTTTTTCCAGATATCCTCATTTGAAGTCCATTTTCAATTTCAGTTATATCTTTTTTTCTTAGAGTCAGTATTTCTTCAGGTCTTGTTCCCTGAGTTGCTATAATACTAAGAAAACACTTGTTTCTAAAGCTATCAGCATTAGTTATTATACTCATAACATCATCTTCTGTAAACCAAAGCTCTTTTTCTTTTGATTTTTCCATGCGGGTTGAATAGAATTGATTTCTTCGGTCATAGAGCCAAAAATAAAGGCTTTCCAAATGCTCATATCTCGGCAATACAGTAATAGTTTTATAGAGCTTCTTAACAGCTGAGATATAATCTCTTATGGTAGAGGGCTTATATTTTTGTTCTTTAATTATCCCTGCTAATTTAATCAAATCCTCTTTAGAGGCTTCTAAAATGTCCTTGTTGAGCCATTTATAGAGATTCTTGAAGAAATAGAGGTATTTGAACCTTCTTGCATGAGTGAGTCCCTCTGATCTCAATAAATCAAGAAAGTCTTTTAGGACTTCTTTATTTGGCTCAGAAATGGCTTTATAGTTATTTGAAAAGACCTTGTTATACAGCTTTAAGAACTTTTCTTCGTTATTATAGATTGTTTTAGGCATATACGTTTCACCTGCAATCAACATATTTAAATGTTGTATTACAGGGAAGCGAACTAAAAGTAATAAGCGAGGGGAGGGACTTGAACCCTCGAATCATCGGGATCAGCATTTCATCGCTTGCGCTCATCATCCCGTGCTTTTCAATACACAAGGTATTGCAGCCGATTGCCTTAGCCGCTTGGCCTAGGGTTTTAATCAGTAAATTCTGAAAAAACTACCCCCGCAAAGCTAAGATTAAAAACTAAAATCAAATTCTATTTATAAAATTTATTCTCGTATCCTGTGTTTTATAAATTTATTTAATCTTAAAGTTCCCCAAGCACCCCTTGCATTGTGGGACTAAGCTCCGAAAGAGCACATGTCGCACTTGTTTTTACGAGATTCCCTAAAAAAAGCTATGCTTTTTTGGGGCACCAAAAACCTTTTCAGGTTTTTCAGTGTTTC
>JAFGRO010000062.1 GCA_016935095.1 Candidatus Woesearchaeota archaeon | reverse complement strand
TAATCTGAATAAAAAGAGAATACTCAGCTTATATGACTCTTTTGATTATATGTCAAAAAAGCAGAATGTTATCTGGTTAGGACAAACCGGTCCCATGACATAATGCTACACCTCTCTACTTTTTTAGATATTTGCAAATAAATCTAATTGCTCATTTTCAACAAGGTTTTTAATTCTTGATTTTTTGTTTTCACAATAACTAATAATTGTTTTATTTGCTATATCTTCTTTATTTATAATCCAGGGAGCCCCTGGACATGCTTGTTCAGCTTTTACAATATTATTCACTATTAACTGATACATTTTTCTTTTCGATATATTTAATATTTCTGCTGCTTCTTTCAAAAATATTTTACCGTTTTTCTGCATCTCCTCTTTTTTAAATACAGGAATATTATGTTTGTTTCGAAAAGATCTCACTCTTGCCTGAGTCCATTGATTTCCTTTTCCTGTCTTTTTCCCTGATTTATTTAATACCATGGTAATTTGCCTGTCAGAGCATGTTTTCGCTAAGTTAATTATTAATTCCTTTGTTTCAAAATCTATTGTATAACGATGACAACCCGTTCTATTCTTCTTTACCAATAACTCACTGTGACTTCCACCATTCCAATGTATTATTATCCGGATAACATCATTTTTAATTGTAACAATTATTTCTTCTATAATCATCCTAATAATTTGCTTTTTTATAGTTATACTACAGCATTCATTATACCATATGTTTTTTATATCATCACCAAGTGCTATAATCTGTTTTCTATCTTTTTCAGATAACTGTTTATTACATCTTGCTATTAATTCCAATTCCTCTTTTATTTTATCAACATTTAGTAATTCATGATTCCAGGTATTTTCTAATTCTGCCGCTACAAGTCTATTCGCGGGATCAACTAAATTATATTGTTTTTGTACTTTCTCAGCTTCATAAACTGCCTGCTGTAATTCTAATTCTTTTTGTTCAATTTTATCAGACCTATATTTATCAAGTTCATCTAACGCATGTAATGCCGCTTGAAGGCTGAGTGGAGATAGTATTTCAAGTAATTCCTGTTCAACTGCAATATGTACTTTTAATCCTCCAAAACTTATACATTTATCTGTTCCATACGCGATATTAGCTCCTACACATACATATCGCGCTGTATCCTTTCCTTTTCTATCATAACTAACACGCAATTTTCTGCCACAATGACCACATCTCAACAATCCTGCTAAAAGTGCATTTCCTTTTCTAACTGATCTTTTTACCATTAATCCCTTCATATTTGCATTATTTGCTATCAGTTTTTGATTCTTCTCATATTCATCCCAATCAATATACCCTTTATGATGATCTTTAATCAATACAGTCCAATCCTTTATTTTTTTTAAATTCCCTCCTATTTTAATTTTTTTTGTATTTATAATTTTAATTTTTGTATATGTCTGGCCAAAAGCATATGCACCTGCATAAACCGGATTTGATAATATACGACGGATCTTATTATATACAGGGAGTCTCCATTTTATAACACGCTCACCTTCAATGTATTCGACGGAAGGAAGTTTAATCTTTTCTTGACGAAACCATATCAATACCTGTCTTACACTTAAGCATTTTCTAAACTCTTTGAATATTAGATATATTGCTTTTTTTATTCTTTTATTTGGATCCATCTGAATTGTATCTTTTGTTACTCTAATATAACCAACAGCAACACTAAAAAACAACTCTCCACGTTCTGCTTTTTGCCTTAAAGCTTCAACTGAACGTTGTCTAAAAATCGATAATTCCATTTCACTGATTGTTCCCTTCATTCCAAGTACTAGGCGACCATTTGGATTCTTTGGATCATATATACCATCAAAGTCTATTAAAAGTGTATTCATAAATCCACAGATCTCTAATAATGTATGCCATTCTCTTCCATTCCTTGCAAGCCTTGATGCTTCCAGCGCAAATATTGCTCCGATTTTTCCCTGACATAATTCTTTTATTACTTTATCGAATCCTTTTCGATCATCGTATCCAGATGCACTCTTTCCTAAATCGTCATCTATAATTTGGATTTTCCTGAATCCTTTTTCCTTTGCTTTGTCTTTTAGTTTATATTGCTGGATTCTACTTTCATGATTGTTTTTTAACTGTTCCTTTGTTGATTGTCGAATATAAATTATTGCCGTCTTATTAAGATGTTCAGTCGTTATTTTATTCATGTTTTTATTTCACCTCCTTTTCGTTTATTTTCTGAATAATCTCGATGATCATTTTACTCAGTTGATGTATTATTTGCTTCTTTGAATCCCTTAATATTTTGCTTATGTATTCGTCTGATTTTTGGAACAGAAGCAACTGCTGAAAATATTTTTCTTCCATTTTTCTCTCCATGATTATATTTATTCCTTTTGATACCATGGAAAGAAGATAAATGTGAATTGATATAAATCCTGATATTTTTTAGTGCTGTGTATGATATAATTGGTTTTTTAGTTAGTTTATACTTTTTTGCTTCTGGATCAGCCATCCACTCCGGAATAAAACAATTAGTATTATCGGTATTCCGGATTTTCAAGTATGTTTCTGATTTATATTTTTTAATTCCAAAACATTTCATCTTTTTCCCAAAATGTGGATGAAATCGATAATAAATTGTAATTTCCCTGAATAGGGTATTATGTGACCCTGCCAACAGG
>JAFGRO010000061.1 GCA_016935095.1 Candidatus Woesearchaeota archaeon | reverse complement strand
GGGATCAAAAGGGGAAAATCCCCTTTTTATTATTATATAAAAAATATAAAATAAAGAAAATAAATTTACAATGGAAAAAATAGACTTAATTATTAGCTGCCTTGCAAGAGAAATTAAAAATAAAAACACTGTATTTTTAGGAGTATGCTCGCCAATACCTTTGCTTGCAATAGGCCTTGCAAAGAAGACACATGCTCCTAATCTAAGATATATCAACAGCCTGGGAGCTGTTAATCCTGAGATTAAATTCAGCATTTCTTCTGAGACTATTGACTGCCTGAATACAGATAAATTTATCTCATTGCCTGAAGTATATGAGCTTGCGCAAAAAGGAAACCTTGATATAACCTTTTTTTCAGGGGCGCAGGCTGATAGATTAGGGAATATTAATTTAAGCGTGATTGGTTCTTATGATAACCCTAAAGTCAGGCTGCCGGGGCCTGCTGGCTCCCCTGTGTTAATCAGGCTGGCAAAAAAAAGCATTATTTTATGCTTGAATCATGATAAAAGGCATCTGGTTGAAAAGGTTGATTTTATTACAGCTAACGGAGAATATGATGATTCCAGATTAGGAAGGCCTGAAAAAATAATTACAAGCAAGTGCATTTTCAGGCTGGAAAAAGATAAAGTTGTTCTTGAGTCAATACATCCCGGAGAGAATATTGAAGATATTAAAGAGAATACTGGTTTTGAATTTGAGATTCCTTATAAATTAAAAACTACAGAGGATATCTCTGAAAAAGAATTAAATGCTTTGAATGAGATTAATCCCGGGAAGAGAAGGTATGAACTTAAATAACCCGCTTCTTTAACTGGTCAACCCTGTTCTTTATTGTCTTGTAGATTGCCTTGCTTCTCTTATGTTTGTTTATTTTTTTTGCTAGATCATCATCTCCTATAACATGGCTTATCCAGTTGTGGAAATCATTTTTATTCTCATTGACATGATGCCTGAAAACATTTTCATCTATTCTTTTTATATATTCTGCAGCCTGTTCAAGATTTTTTAATATTTTGCCATTAATTGCATAAAAGACTTTATCTTCAGGAACATCGGAAAGAAATGATTTTGCATTATTGATTTTAGAATGGGTTAATTTATTGAATTTTACACAGCTGTTCAATGAATCAGTATCTGCATTAATCCTGTTAATATTACCGCAGCTCTCGCATTGGAAGTAGATATTCTCTCTTTTATTTAAGGCATCTCTGTTTTCATTCACAACAGACTTTTTATTACAGAAAAAGCATTCATTCTCTTTTTTATTGCTATTACCTAGCATACAATAAAAACAGTTTCTATTATTTAAATATTTACTGTTTTTTTAATTCCCTTATCCTGCTTTGGATTTTTTTAGAGATAGCCCCACTTGTCTTGAGATTTTTAATCTGGTTTGCAAGCTTAATATCGCCGATTGTATTGTTTATCCATGCAAAGAAATCATTTTTTTCATTGTTCACATGGTTCTGGAATGTGGCTGCATCAACCTTTTTCAGAAACTTGGCTGTCTCGTCCAGATTCTTCAGTGTTGTCCCGTTGCATACATAAAATGCCTTGTCTTCAGGTACATTTGAAAGAATTCTTTTTGCATCCTCTTTTTTTGCCATATCACTCACCCCTCTACAGGTGATTGTTCTAACTAATCATATCGGTTATTTAAATTTTGCTGTTTTGAAAACTTTTACAAAAAACATAAGCCTTTGAAAAAGTTCAGTTTAAATGCTTGCTCTGGCGACTTCCGGAGTGATTATTTTTATTCCCTTGAAAGAGTTTATATCTTTCAGATGGTCATTGTAAGTTATAATAAATCTTGAATTGGATTCTATTGCGCATGCAATGACAATATCATCATCAGGATCGGCTTTTACAACTCTTTTTTTAACGATCGCATCAATTACATAAAAGACTTTTCTGACAACTTTTACCAGTTCTGTTATTTCATTGTCTTTATAAAAAAATCTCTCTTAAGAACTCTTTTGAATTCATTGATAATATCTTCAGAAACAAAAAGTTTTACATCACCTCTCCTTATTAAATCATACATTAGTTTCTGCGAAACACTTCCATCCCACAAAATTGCAGAAAGCAGGACATTGTTGTCAAAGGTAATATTCATTTTTTTCTAAGATCTTCTTCTCTAAACCCTTTTTTCTGCAGTTTTACTTTGTTTTCTTTTGCAATAATTGTCAGCTCATTGATTAATTCTTCTTTTGAAGGCAAATCAATCTTTTTGAGAATAACAGTGTTTTTATCATTTGTAACAGCGAATACAGTCCCTTCATTTGCTCCTATTAAATCCCTTATTTCACTTGGAATAACAATTTGTCCTTTTGAGGACATTTTAACAGTTTCTATTGACATTTTGTACCTCCAACTTTTTTATATTCTTATAGTAAGAATTTCTTACTTATAAACTTTTTGTTTAATATATGTTTTAAACCACCACCACTAGACATGCTCACACAGCATATTTAAAGGAACAGTCCTGAAATTAATGCATGAATGTTTTTGAAAAGGCAAAAATCCTCGGCATTGCTGGAAAATATGACAGCTGCGGCCCTAATATGTGCGAGGTAAAAGTAAATAACGGATTAGGAGGCATATATCATGCAAAAGCAGAGCACAAAACATGCAGGATTTTCAAGACACTGATGGATAATAACTGCAGTTTTGACTGCAAGTATTGCGGCAATGCAAATTCATGCGCTAAGAAAAAAGCATCTTATGAGCCAAAAGAACTTGCAACTTTATTTGATTATCTTAACAAGAAACTTGATGTGCACGGCCTGTTTTTAAGCTCTGCTGTTTCAGGCAGTCCTGATGATGTAACTGAAAAGATGATTGAATCCATTAGATTAATCAGGGAAAAATATAACTTTAACAGGTATGTGCATTTTAAAGTTCTTCCGGGCACTTCTTATGACCTGATTAAAAGGGCATCTGAACTCTCAACAAGAATGAGCATTAATATCGAGGCTCCGAATAAAGAAGTCTTATCAGAGCTTTCTTCATGCAAGGATTATAAGACAGATATATTAAAAAGGCAGGCATGGATCTCCAGGTTAAATCTTAGATCAGGCCAGACAACACAAATGATTGTAAATAATCTTTCTACTGATAAGGATATTCTGAGAATGAGCAACTGGGAATATACTAAATTAAGATTAAAGAGAGTGTATTATTCATCTTTCAGGCCTGTGAAGGGAACTCCTTTAGAAGAGGAAAAGCCAGTTTCCTTAACAAGGCAGAACCATCTCTATAATGTTGATTTCTTAATGAGAAGATATAATTATAATGTTAAGGAATTCAACCAGATTATGGATAACGGGATGCTGCCTGATGAAGACCCTAAGATTTCTCTTGCCAAAAAAACATTTGACTCTGCTTTAGATATAAATGAAGCGTCTTATGACGAATTAATCAGAGTTCCCGGAATAGGGCCGAAAACCGCAAAAAGAATATTAAAAATCAAGATTAAAAAATATGAAGACCTGCATAAGCTTGGCGGACATGTGAAAAGGGCAAAGCCATTTATTAAAGTAAACGGGTGGAGGCAGAAAATGCTTGGAGAGTATTAGAATAAAATTTAATAAATTAAACAAGTATAATCTAAAATGATGAATAATATTTTTGAAATTATTGATAAATCCGGAAGAAAAATAAATATTTAAATGGAGATGGTTTCATTATTACTGCATATTATATTGATAAAATAAAATGAAAAAAAAACTGTTTATTCATTATGATCCCAAAGGAGATCTCTTGGAAATCAGATTCGGAAAACCAACTGAATCATATTATGAAGACATGGGAGATGATGTTTTCCAACGCAGAGATCAAAAAACTAAAGAGATTACAGGATATGCATTTTTTAATGTTAAAATGTCAGAAATTTTCCATTAATTACTAATTTGTGGCTGGAAGCCGATTTGGTTTTAGAATGTGAAAAATTTCTGATCATGCTCAAAAACCATCCAGAATAAAGTGATGGGAAAATGAGCAATCAAATAAATTCCACCCATTTGCGATAGATGGTTTTTGACAAAAGAAAAAATTTCCAGGATATAGAAGTAGATTTAAGACAGGTTGCTCTTTCTTAAATTAATATGAGATTAAGATAGGATAAATATAGAAAAGTTGCAGATAATTTACTTTTACAATTAAACAACAGTATTAAAGATTTAGGAAATGGTAAAATAAAGAAATCTACCCGGTGAACTTCCCCCTGCTGAAGCCGAGAATGCATTATTTTCTGAAAAAAAGTATGAAAATGTTACTAAAAAATATTTTGATGTCGATAATAATAAATAGCAGTTATCATACTTTTTATATTAATGGAAATTAAGTATTCATATCATGTAAAAAAGAGGATGAAACAAAGAGGTATAACTTCAATAGAAGTGGAATTCATACTTCAGCATCCTGATTATATTATTAAAAAACCTTCAGAACAAAAAATGATAGCTATTGGGCATCTAAAAGGAAGAGTTATTAAAGTTATTTATGCTATTAAAGAAAATTATATAAATATAATTACAATTAGGTAGAAATATGAGATTAGAATATGATAAAGAAGCGGATGCTGCATACCTTTACCTGAAATATCCTATAAAAGACGGAGAAGCTAAAAATACAATTGAGTTAAATGAAAATATCATTCTTGATTTTGATTCTAAAAAAAAACTAATCGGTGTTGAAATTCTGGATGCAAGCAAGTTATTAGAAAAAAAAGTTCTTCAGGAAGCAGAGACAGCTTAGATATTTTTACTTAAACAATCTACCCAGTGAACTTTCCCCTGCTGAATCCAAAATATTTAAATAAAACAAAGATATACTTTGATTTATGGCAACTGAATGTGTAAGAATCCCTGTTGAAGAATACACTCAATTAAAGAAAAAAGCAGCAATTGCTGATGATTTGCTTTTACAATTGGATAGCAGTATTAAAGATTTAAAAGCAGGCAGAATCAAGCGGGTTTAGTCAACATACTTGAGATAGAGTTCTTTATTGATAATAATATGATTAATTATTTTTTGTTGGTCTTTTTTTGTGCCAAATGCCAAGAGCACTGTTTTTTTTGTTTTTTCATTGATAATATAGAATAATCTTTTGTTTCCAAGCTTTTTTTCTCTGAACCAATCAAATCTTAGAGGCTTTCCAACTTTAAGATTCTGTTTAAGCTTTTTCTTAATATCATCTATCCATCTCTTCTCCCTGTTATCACAAGCATCATACAGTTCTGAGAATGTTTCTGTTTCATATAATTCATTCATAATATAATTAAATCAGAACTCATATAAATACACTAGTATTTTATTATGAACCAGAACAATCTATCCAGTAAACTTTCCCCTGCTGAATCCTAATATAGATTTGCAGTGCGGGCATGAATACATGATTTCCTGCTTGAAGAAACCTGCTCCTTTAACT
>JAFGRO010000060.1 GCA_016935095.1 Candidatus Woesearchaeota archaeon | reverse complement strand
TTACTTTGGATCAAGGAGACAAAAACTTGACACCTGGCTAGAATCAAATCTAGCTTCGTGTTAAAGAATTCTTATAGTAGTAATATTTTTCATAAATGTCTGAAAATAAGTTATATTACTAATAGTGAAAATAACAACAATGCCGCGATGGAGCTTTTCATAGAAAAGTGGAATAGGATTTTTTGAAAAAAAATCCGTCGCTGGCATTATTGTTGTTATTTTTTTAATCTTAATTAACTGAATTTCTTACTACTAACCGATACCTTTAAATATACCAAAATATTCAATATTATAGACGAGAAAATATCTTTATTTTCTACATGAAAATTAACTGAAAAAACATTTAAAAATTAGTCAGTAAAATCAAAATGGAAAAAGGAGACTACACCGCAGAGAAGATTGTTGTTTTAGGAGGTATAGATGCTATAAGGAAACGGCCTGGCATGTATATCGGCTCAACCGGACCAAGAGGATTACACCACCTTGTTTATGAGGTTGTTGACAACAGCATAGATGAAGCATTAAGCGGATTTTGTACAGCTATCATTGTTAAAATCCATAAAGATAACAGGATAACTGTAATAGATGACGGAAGAGGAATTCCTGTTGATACACATCCTAAATATAACAAATCCGCTTTGGAAGTCATTATGACAAAGCTGCATGCAGGCGGAAAATTCGACAAAAAGACATATAAGGTCAGCGGGGGCCTGCACGGCGTAGGTATTTCTGTTGTCAATGCTTTATCAGAAGAGCTTGATGTCTATGTGATGAGAGACGGCCAGATATATTTCCAGCAATATGAAAAAGGCAAGCCGGTATCAAAATTAAAAGTCATCGGCAATACAGAAAAAACAGGCACAAAAATAATATTTAAGCCGGATATTGAGATTTTCCAGGATATAAATTTCCAGTTTGAAATCCTGACTTCAAGATTAAGGGAACTTGCTTTTTTAAATAAGGGAATAAAGATTACTCTTATTGACGAAAGGACAGATAAAGAAAAAACATTCCAGTATGACGGCGGCCTAATCTCTTTTGTCAAGTACTTAAATCAAAACAAAGGACCATTTCACGAAATAATTTATTTTGATAAGAAGGAAGATGATATTGAATTGGAAATGGCAATGCAGTATAACACTTCATATGCAGAAAATATCTTTACTTTTGTAAATAATATAAATACAATTGAAGGCGGCACGCATTTAAGCGGTTTTAAAACAGCTTTAACAAGGACTATTAATTCTTACATAGATAAAAATAATATTACAAAAGACATAAAATTGAGCAGTGAAGATGTAAGAGAAGGCCTTACTGTAGTCCTCTCCCTTAAAATACCTGATCCGCAGTTTGAAGGCCAGACAAAAACCAAGCTTGGCAATTCAGAAGTCAAAGGTCTTGTAGATTCAATTGTAAGCGAGAAACTTTCTATTTTTTTAGAGGAAAACCCTAAAATTGCAAATGAGATTATCAATAAGGCGGTTAAGGCAGCAAAAGCAAGAGAAGCTGCAAGAAAGGCCCGTGAATTAGTACGGAGAAAATCCCTGTTAGAGGGCACAACACTGCCGGGAAAGCTTGCGGACTGCTCTAATCAGGAACCTGAAAAGTGTGAACTGTTCATTGTAGAAGGAGATTCAGCCGGCGGCTCGGCAAAACAGGCCAGAAATCGTGAGTTCCAGGCAATTCTTCCTCTCAGGGGTAAAATACTTAATGTTGAAAAAGCACGGTTAAACAAGATTCTGGAAAATAATGAAATTATTGCAATTATCACTGCTCTTGGCGTAGGAATTGAAGAAGAATTTGATATAAGTAAATTAAGATACCATAAGATAATAATTATGACTGATAGTGACGTAGACGGCTCACATATATCCATATTGCTGCTAACTTTTTTTTACCGTTACATGAAACAGTTGATCGAGGAGGGGAATATTTATGTTGCCCAGCCTCCTCTTTACAAGATCAAAAAAGGGAAAGTCTATACTTATGTGCAAAATGACAAAGAAAAAGAGCAGGCGCTTAAAATACTTGGCAGCAAGGGCGTTTCTATTCAGCGGTTTAAAGGCCTGGGTGAAATGAACCCAGCACAGCTATGGGAAACAACAATGGACCTGGAGAAAAGATTATTAAAAAAAATAACAATAGAGGATGCTGTGGAAGCAGATAAAATCTTTACAATATTAATGGGTCATGAAGTTGCTCCAAGAAGGAAATTTATTAAAGAGCATGCTTTAGAGGTCGTTAATTTAGATGTTTAAATATATGAGGGTTTCTGTCTATTATAAGTTCTGCAAACAATAAATTTTATAAATATTATCCAAATCCATGATTACAATGGCCAAATTAAATAAATCAAAGGTTATAAAAGGGAAAAAAAAATGGTTCCCGGTTTTAGCTTCAGATATTTTTGATAATGCAAGTATTGGCGAAACTCTTCAATACGATCCTGAAAATGCAGTAGGAACAACAGTGGAAACTAATTTGATGAACCTTACAAGAAACATAAAAAACCAGAATGTAAACGTGAAATTCCTGATTACACATGTAAAAGAGAATAAATTATATACTAAAACAATACAATATTCAATAATTTCTGCATCTTTAAAAAGACTGGTCAGGAGGCATCACCACAGACTGGATGATTCTTTTGTATTAAAAACTAAAGATAACATATCAATGAGAATTAAGCCTCTTCTGATTACAAGGGGAAGGGCAACAAGCTCGGTAAAAGTGGAATTAAGGTCAAAATTAAAGGAGCTGATTACCAAATATGTTAAAGAAACAGATTACGATTCAATCTTTAAAAACATAATTTTCTATAAGTTTCAGAAGGAGCTGAAGGAGCAGTTGAATAAGCTATATCCTCTGAAATCATGTGAAATCAGGATAATTAAACAGGAGACAATTACCAAAGAAAAAAAACCAACGCACATGGAAAAAACAAAAGAGCCTGAAAAAATTAAGGATGAGGAGCTAGAGCCATCAGAAGAAAAACAAAAAACTGGAAAAAAAGAAGAAAAAGAAAGTAAAGAAGAAAAACCAGATAAATCAACTGAAGAACCTAAAAAAGATAAGAAAATTAAAGAAAAAAAAGAATCTAAAACTCCTAAAAAAAATACAGAGGTTAAAAAAAATGCCAAAGCCAGTAATTAATTATGAAAAATGTAAAACACAAAAAACATGTGTGGATGTATGCCCTATGCAGGTTTTTGAAGTTAAAGGAGATAAGGTTGTTGTAGCTAAGCCGGAAGAATGCATTGGTTGCAAAGCATGTGAAGTGCAGTGCCCTGAAGGGGCTATAACTGTAGAAGAAGATTAATTTTTTAATTCTAGTTATTAAATTTTCATTAAATATAAAATAAATTCTCCCATATTAATAAACAGGAGAATATTTATTATCAGGACAACCAGGGGCTCAAAAATGACTTTATGAGGGGGCTCTGCTAATATAAGTGCAATGAAAAACTCCAATAAGGCAAAAACAACTGAAAATATAATCCCTAAAATAACTATGTTCCATTGCAGAAAATAATCAGATAAAAAGCATAATAAGATTACCGGAATTGTAGACAGCATATCCGGTATATCAAATGTTCCTGTGAATATCTCAGGCAGGTTTCCTGCTATAATGGCAAATATCAGCGCTGTATTAAAGCCATAGGCCCTTGTTATAACCAGGCTTGAAAAAAATAAGAAATCTGCATGTATTGGAAATCTTGTCTTATGCAATATAAAATCAATTGCCATGACTATTGTTCCCAGTAACAGCAAAATAAATATGTCTTTGAACATCAGGATAAAAATCAAAATCCCCAGACTTAAGAGCAGGTATTTTTTTCTTGACCTTACAAATCTTCTTAACGGCACAAAGAATTCGTGTTTCGGGTGTCTTAATTTTTTGATTACCATTTTAAAGAAAATAAATAGCCCCGCCAGGACTTTCGTTTTTTGAAAAGTTCGAACCTGGGTCCCCTCCTCCAAAGGGAAGGATGAGTTGTCTACCTTAGTTTTTTATCGTGGGACTAGGCTCCAAAGGAGTGCATGTCGCACAGCTCGATAAGACCTGATAAGGTTTTGACCGCTACACTACGGGGCTCTACGCTCAAGGAAACGCTAAAAAGTATAAAAAATTTATTATTTCCAGTGAAATTTGTAATGAAATTTTAATAATTTAGTTTTTATTATTATTTTACTTTTAATTTAGTTTTTTTTATAATTAGTAATTGAGGGAGAGCACACGTTGCCCTTGATGTGAAAAAATGACGTCCCTCAATGGCTCCCTGCACTGGAAGATTGCAAGGGGCGCTTGGGGAACTTCAACTTTGACATTCAGGAGCAACCAGCACATCTCACCAAGCCTAAAAAGGAATTTTAATAAAAATATTTTTTAAAAAAAAGTTAGATAAATTTAATTCATTTCCACAATTCAAGCATCTTCTCTTCCATGAAATGCAGCTTTCCGGGAATAACAAGGCAATGCAGCGGCTCTCCGAAATCTTCATTGAGAAGCTCTTTGGATTTTCTGAATTTAATCTTAAAATCATCAGAGCCGATTCTCGCACAGCCGATTATCATTGTATCTTCTGTAAAAACTTTCTTTCTTCTTTTTTTCTCAATCCGCAGTAATTGCTCAACAGCCTGGCTTACTGTCATGAATTTATTCTGGTCCTTTTTAATGTCTAATAAGATAAGAGTATGCAGTCCGAGTTTTTTATTGTCTTTAATCACATCATACGGTGTTTCAGGCCTGAATGACTTTTCAAAAAAAGGCAATGAGGTTGTTTTTCCGTATTTATATAATTCAAGTCCAGCAATACCAACTGCATTTAAAATAGAGGTATTATTAATAACCTTAATCTCAATATTCTTCTCTTTTGCTCTTAAATATAAATCAATATGTGTTGTGGCAGAGAAAACATCACCTATAACAAGAAAAGCAACATTTTTTTTAATTGCTTCATCTAAAATTTCATCAGCTTTTTTTTCAACTAATTCACGATCAGCCAGAATAATCTTTTTACTATAGAATTTTTCTAAATCCTGTTCTGAGCAGTTTAATCTGGATGTATAATCCTCTAAATAAACAAAATCAGATCTCTTAACAGCTTCTAAGCCATTAACAGTTATATCTTTTTCATTATTCAGGCCGAGGCCTATCATGAAGAGTGTCATAGGACTCTCTCCGCTGTATTTAAGGCTTCTTTTACATCTTCCAGTTCAAGATTTAATCTAATATTGTATTTTTTTAACAAATCAATAAACTCGCTTATTGTAACTCCCGCAAGCTTCGCTCCTAGTCCAAGACTTACTTTCTTTTTTTTATACAAATCAATGGCTTTTGCTTTTTTACCTTCATCTACTAATGTTCTAAGGGTTTTGGACCTGTTTTCTTTTAATATTCTTCCAAAAAAATCCAATCCCCTAATATCCTCAATTCTTACAGATATTGTTTCCATTTGAATTCACCTTTTCCTTGAAATAAGTATAAATCTGCTTTGAGTATCTTCCAATTTCGTATAATCTGTCAATTTTTTCAAGAGCCTCTTTTTTTAAAATTAATTTTTTATTATATAATGAGATAACAATAGCCATTGAACAAATAAATGGAATTCGTTCTAATTTACATAGTTTAATTAGTTCGCCGTCATCAGTTAATATTGCTTTATGATTGTTTTTATCAAATAAAACAAATGCAGCAGCTTCTCCTTTATGTAATTTAAATTCATTTAATATTTTCTGATATTTGTCCTCTTCTACGGATTTTACAATTATTTTTTTGTTATTAATCTCCTTTTTTATTAATAAAGTGTCAAATGATGTTTCTTTTTCTATGAATTCTTCATATACTTGTTGTGGAATAATAAGTTGATTAATATAATCAATAAATTTCTGGAATAATCTAATTTTTGCCAATAAGATTAATGTTGAACTGTTTGAAATAAACATATTACAAATGTAAACAAATGTAATATATAAATCTTGTGTTTTTACTATAGAAGATATTATCAGACAATTCTTATAAGAATAAGATTTAACTTATATAAAAATTAAAAAAAATAGGTTGCCTCTATCGTAAAAAATTCGGGGGTGATTTACAGATAGAGGCAAGAAGGCATCAACACAAAGACCAAGGGTTGATCATGATTTATTTGACAATTTCAATGCCTAGCTCTTCTGAGACTTCGAGCATTTGTCTTGAGGGCTGGGTCCTGTCAAGTTTGCCCAGTATCCAAGGGCTTTTTACACCTGTGATAATAGTCATCACAGTTAATTTACCTTTCATATCTTCTGTTACTCTTGCGCCCCATATTACATTTGCATCATCATCTAATGAGTCTGTTACAAGTTCGCCTATGCGGTTGATTTCCTCGAGTGTTAAATCAGGCCCTCCGCAGACATGGATTAAAGCGCCTGTTGCACCCTCATAATTTATATCCAGTAAGGGGTTGGACAATGCGCCTTTGACAGCTTCATCTACCCTGTTATTGGTGTCTGAAGCGCCTACGCCAATGGCAGCTACGCCTCCATTGGTCATTATTGCTTTTACATCAGCATAATCAAGATTTACAAGCGAGGGTAATGCAATTGTCTCTACAATTCCTTTAATCATTGTTGCAATCAATTCATTTGCAACTGCAAAAGCCTGCCTTATAGGAAGATTCCCGGCAATCTGCACTAGCCTGTTATTGTCAATTACAATGACTGTATCAGAAACCTGTCTTAACTGCTGCAGGCCGAATTCAGCTTTATCTACTCTTGCCCTTTCAATCTTAAAAGGCATTGTTACTGTGCCGATTACAATTGCTCCCATTTCATGCCCTACTTCAGCAATGACAGGAGCACCGCCTGTTCCTGTGCCGCCGCCCATGCCCGCACAGACAAATATCATGTCTGAGCCTTTTAGAGAATCTTTTACTACATTAATTGTTTCGTGAGTTGATTCAGCTCCTTTTTCAGGAAAACCGCCGCAACCTAATCCTCTTGTAGTTTCTCTTCCAAGAAGGAATTTATTATCAGCCTCAATTACACTAAGATGTTGCTGGTCTGTATTGCAGGCAATTATCTCAGCTCCTTTAATGCCTTTTTGATAAAGCCAGTTGACCATATTATTTCCAGCGCCGCCTACACCTATTACCTTTATATTTGCCTGGTGCACATCCATAGTTTCAAAATCTACTTTGTTGTCAGAATTTTTTAATGCGTTTTCAACGATAAATTCCATTTTTCTAACCCCCAATGCTTCTTAGTCTTTTGCGTTTTTATACAACCTATATTCTTAT
>JAFGRO010000059.1 GCA_016935095.1 Candidatus Woesearchaeota archaeon | reverse complement strand
CTCTTTTTTTGCATTGTTCTTTCACTTTTTCAACCTCAGAACAATGCACGCCCGTGTAAACACGGGCTAGTTGACTTTGCCCTATTACCCCTGGTTTTAAATTCAAAAAGCTGCATTTAGGTAGACTTCCTGAATTAAAATTATTTGAGATTCCTTTTCCAGAAGGCTCACATTATGATCCAGTAAAGGTTTATTTTCCTTTTCTTGATGGAAGGGAAGTCTGGATTCCCTATGGAATTGAAAGAGTTACAAGTGAACCACCAAGTGCAAATGATAATCTCTCAGGTGTAGCAGCCAATATGTCAATGGCTGATTATTTATTAGAGGAATTAGCCCAGGGAAAGTATCCTGAACGGCCAGTCAGGATTGCTTTTGTTACAGGTGAAGAAGGAGGTTCTCCTTTCAATGTATTAAGATATTTTGGAACAATGGGTGTGCTTTCACCGATTGTTGCTTTTTCATTGTTTTATGCCTCTGGTTTTTATAATCTGGATTTCCTTAATACTCCTGCTGTGCATGGCCTGGCACAGCTTGCCCTTGGATGTGTAGTTTCAAGACTCCCTTTTTGCCAGATAGGATTAATAGGCTCTGGATATGATATCAGAAGCAGAAAATTTGATCCTCATGAAACCATGATTGCCGTTGATATTGTCGGAAGAGGAGGAATTACAACTTCTAGAGAGACTATTGGAACATCTCCTATTACCTGGCTTGGGTTTCTACCAATAAGATATGATTCCAAGCTCATAGAGACAATCCGTGAAATTTGCTTAATAGAAGGAGGTTATCTTTCAGGCACAATGCTACCTTTAGGAGCATCAGATATGGCTTATAACCAAAGAGGGATATTTGAATCATTAAGGACTATTATCCATTGCAACGGCAGGGGAAGAAATGCTGCTGGTATCTTTGCAGTTGATGACATAGCTATTGATACACTGCATTCGGATAAAGATAAACTAGAGCTGATTGAACCTGAAACACTGGGGCTTGCTGAAAGAATCTTAAGAGAGCTTCCTGCTGCAACAAGAGGAACATGGCATAATGAAGAACAGATAATTGAAAGATTTGACCCCGAGCTTATTGAGCTTTATCAGGTTAATGGCGGAAGTGATGTTTATGCTGTTTTAAGAGGTAACTATAGCGGTGAAAACATGCCTCCTGAAAAAATAAATGCAGTATATAAAGCAACAATACAGGATAATGTCATCAGTATCGGAGAATTCCAGACATGGGGCGTAAGCAAATCAGAAGATATCTTAAGAAACAGACTAGGCTTAAAAAAAATAAGAAGAATGAAAAGCATAGAACAGGGTATTGAAGTATACTTCTCAGAAGAAATTCATGGAACTGGCAGTGAAACAGGATTCAAACATATGAGGTATAATACAGGAGAACAAGATGGAAACAGAGCATCAAAAACAATAGGAAGAATTGGAAACAGGGTTCTTGAGGAAGCTGTTAACAGAGCAATCTATCCTCTTGTTGGTTTAGTAAGCCTGGAAGCTTCTTTGATTACGCAAGTAAATTATCAGATTATGCTTTATGCTGCAGATGCTCTTCATGGACATCCCTATCTTATATCAGGAGCAGTTGCAGGAATTAATCTGTTAAATATATATTTAGTTATGCTTTCAACACTTAAGACATTTTTCATAACAATGAAAGAACTGCCTAAGCTTGGTTATGTCATGCAAAATCTTGAAGACCATACAGAAAACAAGGGCATGTACAAATTAAGAGAATATTGTTAAATTTTGATTTTCGTTGAAAAATGCTTTTCAAAAAATTTTAAAAAGCTAATTACCTTACTTTAATTTATGAAACAAAATAGTATTGTTTTGATTTCTCTGATTTTTTTATTAATTATTATATCATGTTCTCAGCAGCAGCAAATTGAAGAAAAAAAATCAGAAGCTGTTCTTGACACTGCTGTTAAAATTAAACCATCAGAGGTGAATTCAATGAAAGTATTATTTATTATTGCACAGGATGGATTCAGAGATGAAGAACTGGATGTGCCTAAAAAAGTAATTGAGCAAAACGGAATTAGTGTAGATATAGCTAGTATAACAACTGATACTGCTACAGGAAAGCTCGGCATGACTTTAACTCCTGATTTAGCTGTTAAAGATGCTGATTTGGAAGAGTATGTGATGATAACGGTGATCGGCGGGCCTGGTGCTCCTGCATTAGCTGATTATCCTGAAGTCATGAATTTGTTAAAAGAAGCAAAAGACAAAGACATGTTCATAGGAGCAATCTGCATTGCGCCTACAATACTTGCTAAAGCAGGTATTTTACAAGGCAAAAAGGCAACAGTATGGAACTCTGTTTTAGATAAGTCACCTGTAAAAATCCTGGAAGACAACGGCGCAACCTATGTTGATGAGCCTGTTGTGGTTGACGGCAAAATTATCACCGGAAACGGGCCGGGCGCTGCAGAAGAGTTTGGGAGAGGGATTGTTGATATGCTGAATAATTAATACTAAATACATGTATAGAGACCTGCTTCTTTTAATTGAGAGACAATATATCCCGGATTTCTATATGCAGCACGTCTTAATTCATCTCTATATTGAGGATGGACAACAAGAATTTCATTAAGGGGCCTGCCGATATATATACTACCCTCCTCAAAGAAATCCCAGTCAACTTCACAGCTTTACAAGCCTAATTCCTCTAATTCTTTATTAGTGGGTTTATCAATACTCCAGTCAAGGCAGCAGCCCACAATCCAGTAATCTGGAATAGAAAAGCAAAACGGAATCTCAGGAGAAGTATAATTATCTAAAAACCCGATCATTGCCCCTGCTTCTTTATCTGTCCTTTCTTTTTGCTTTACTGTTAAGAAACCAGCCCTGATTTCATTTGCCCCTGATTCGGTTAAGTAAGAGACAACTTTCTGTATTGTGCGTGAAGAGTCCATTATGTCTTCAAGCACAAAAGTACACGCATATTGTCTTAAATCAACTTCTTCCTCTCCTGGGCATGTCTTTTGCTTAAGCATTTCATAACATCCTAATTCATCTAAACCATGGGGAATGCCATAAGCCAACTCCTTTATTATTTTAAATTCTCCCTGCTGCTCTCCGCTATAGCTTCTCACTTTCATTGAAGCAAGATCAAACTGGAAATCAGGATGTGCTGCAGTTATCCTCCTTAAAACTTCCAGATTAAAATAAGTTGCACCTTCAAGAATATCAACAAAAAGAACCTTTTCACCATTATGATGATTTTGACAGTATGAATAAATTCTCTCTGCAAAAACATCCAGTGTAAGATTAAGCATAAACTCAGGAATAACACCCTGGCTGAATAAGGGAATCTTTTTTCCATCCGGAAGTTCAATCTTTGTTTCAAGCCCGGGAAATAATTTATTATTAAAAGGGTGAAGATAAAAAAATCCAGCAGTGTCATAACATGCTCCATCTATCCCTTCTATGGCTTCTAATACATTCCCCTTTAATACTTGGTCTGCAATATCAGCTTCCAGTAAGAATGTTCCGCATGTTCCCTCGTTTGTTAATACAACAAGTGAATTCTCATTTAATCTTTTTTCTAAATCTAAAATCAAAGTCAATTATTCCACCCCATAAATTCATGTTTTTTTACAGATATTTAAACATTTCCATTTCAAAGTAGGTACAAATATTGTTTTATTATATAAAATAAAAGGAAAAGTAACAACACTGGCCAGATGGAGTCGAACGAAGTGAGATGGAATAGGGCTCACAATTTTTCCTTTGTGAGACCGTCTGTGCCATTATTGTTGTTATTTTTTTCAAATTACCTTTTATTATAATTTTACTTTCCAGAAACATTTTTATAATAATTTTAATTTCCTATCTAAATGAATTTTTTACAATACACCTGCAAAAAGGCGACAGCGGGCTCTTTCTAGTTGTATTGCTTAAACTATCAATAAATTTTATAAATTTCAATCAATTAGGTGATATAAAATGCTTACAGATAAGGAACTAAAAAAAAAATACAAGCCCAAATTCTGGGCTGAGCCGGATAAATATTATCCTACTGCTACACTAAAGAAACATGGTTTTCACAGGAACATCTGCAAAAAATGCAAAAAGCCGTTCTGGAATATCAATCCTAAAAGAGAGGTCTGCGGGGATCCTGTATGCAGCAATGCAAATGCATTTGATTTTATTAATAACAGCCCTGCAAAAAGAGCTTTATCTTATATCCAGGTTTGGCAGGAATTCTCAAAGATGTTTAAAAAACTAGGTTATACACCTATAAAAAGATACCCCCTTGTTGCAAGATGGAATGCAACAATGGAATACACTAATGCTTCAATAGCAGCTTTCCAGCCGTATGTGATTTCAGGAGAGGTTGAGCCTCCTGCAAACCCTTTGGTTATACCCCAGTTCTGCTTAAGGTTCGGCGATGTGGACAATGTAGGCATCACTATGTCACATATGACCTGCTTTAACATGATCGGCCAGCACATGTTTGTCCCTCCTGATAAATGGGACCAGAATAAAGTATTCAGCGATATTAAAAAATGGCTTAACAATGGCCTGGGCCTGCCTGATTCAGAGCTAACCTTTCATGAGGATGCATGGGCCGGAGGCGGCAATCTGGGGTGCTGCATGGAATATTTCTCAAGAGGTTGTGAACTAGGCAACCAGGTTTATATGCTCTATGAGCAGACTCCCTCAGGTGTAAAAGACCTCAACATAAAAGTATTGGACATGGGTATGGGTATGGAAAGGAATGCATGGTTTTCGCAAGGATGCAACTCAATCTATGATGCAACATTTCCTGATGTGATAAAAAAATTATTAAAAGCAACTAATGTTGAAATGGATGATACTCTGATAAAAAAATTTGTGCCTTATGCAGGCCTGCTTAATCTTGATGAGACTGACAATATAAATAAAGAGTGGGACAAGGTCTCAGAAAAGATAAATATTCCTGTAAATGAGCTTAAGGAAAAAATCTCGAAAATCGCTGCAATTTACTCAATTGCAGAACATAGCAGAGGCCTGTTAATTGCATTGAATGACGGCGCTCTGCCAAGCAATGTCGGCGGAGGCTATAATCTAAGGATTCTTGCAAGAAGAGCTCTTGGCTTCATAAAAGAGTTTAACTGGAATGTATCTTTGGGAGAGGTGTGCAGGTGGCATGCCGATTATTTGAAGCCATTATTTCCAGAATTGTCTGAAAATCTGGATGATATTGAAAAGATACTTGAAGTTGAAAAATATAAATTCAAAGAAACAAGGAAAAAATCCAAGAATATCATAATAAACCTGTTAAAAAAACAGGATAATATAGACGATAAAAAGTTGATAGAGCTGTATGACAGCCACGGCATCGCCCCTGAAATCATACAAAAGCAGGCAAAATCCATCGGAAAAAAAATAAATGTGCCGGGAAATTTCTATTCAAAGGTTTCAGAGATTCATGAAAATGTGCAAAAAATCCTTGAAAAACAGGAAGAGCTTGATTTAAAAAACATTCCGGATACAGATATTCTCTATTACAAAAGCTTTGAAATTGTTGAGTTTGATGCTGTTGTTCTAAAGGCCATTGGCAAAAACATCATTTTAAACAGGACAGCATTCTATCCAACGTCAGGCGGACAGGTTCATGATATAGGCTCATTAAATGAGCAGAAAGTTGTTGATGTTTACAAGCAGGGCAGCATTGTAGTCCATGTGCTGAAAGAAACATCAAAGCTTAAAAAAGGGGATAAAGTACATGGCAGGATTGATTTTAATAGAAGGCTGCAGCTGGCACAGCATCATA
Organism: Candidatus Woesearchaeota archaeon; assembly: GCA_016935095.1. GTDB lineage: Archaea > Nanobdellota > Nanobdellia > Woesearchaeales > GW2011-AR15 > WJJD01. Next base: position 1,267 of record JAFGRO010000059.1, on the reverse strand, counting down.
CTGCAACGCACATAATTAATGGCTCTGCAAGAAAAATACTTGGAAATCATGTTTGGCAGGCAGGCGCCCATAAAGAGCTTGATAAAGCCAGGCTGGATATTACTCATTATGAATCTCTAAGCGAGGAAGAAACCAGGAAAATTGAGAAATTAGCCAACGAGGTTATTCAGAAGAACCTTCCTGTTTACTCTACATTAATGGAAAGGAACCTTGCAGAAGCTGAATACGGCACGAGATTATACCAGGGAGGTGCCGTGCCTGGAAAAAAAATAAGAGTTATTAATATAAAGGGATTTGATGTTGAAGCCTGCGGAGGCACACACCTCAACACAACAGGCGATGTAAAGCTAATTAAAATACTGAGGACAACAAAAATCCAGGACGGGATAGTAAGAATAGAGTTCACTGCAGGAGAAGCTGCAATGAATACCATTGAAAAGCAGATGGGTCTGCTGCAGGAAGCTGCAAAAATATTGAACTGCCAGGTCAATCAGGTTCCCGGAAGGGCACTGGAATTATTTGAAAAATGGAAAAAGGCAAGAAAAGCCCTGAAAAAGAAAAGACAAATTAACATAAAAGAGCTTGAGCTAAGTTCAAAAAAAGAAAATGAAGGAGATTTGCTGCAGAAAACAGCAGATATTTTAAGGACGCAGCCTCAATTTATCACTAATACCCTGCAGAGATTCAATAGAGAACTGGAAGATATGAAGAAAAGATTGATCTGAGCAAAAATTAATTTCCTGGTTCTTTTATTATTTTATTAAGTCAAAATACATGGAAATTATAATTGGTTATCCTGTTTTATGATATCCAGGATTAATTCTATTTCAGAAAAGGAAAACATTCAGCAATTTTTTCTAAATTATTTTATAACTGTGTAATAGTAATATTTATATAGTACATAATTTTATTAAAAAAGAAAAAAATTAATGGGTTTTTAAAAAATGGGCAAGATATTAAAAATTGACAACACAGATGAAACTAATCCTGTAATTACTCTGAAAACAAGCAAAGAAGAACTTAATGCATTAAAAGGAAATCTCAACAGGGTGCATATATTCAGCACAATGGAAAACTCATTAAAGACAAATATCGCTCCTCGCGGCTCAAAAGAATCAACAGTCTATCTGCGAATCCCAAAGCAATTCAGGAGTAAATTAAAAAAAAACGGCAGGATTACAAGGGTTGAGCTCAACAATAAGATAATATTCGGCGTTGAAATAGATAAGGAAGAATAATTCTAAAAAAGTAAAGCGCCGCGGGTGAG